>NZ_JAIMIA010000028.1 GCF_019966495.1 Tateyamaria pelophila
AGACGATGTCATCAAGCAGTACCTGGAATTACATTCCGACAAATGATGCCTCCGGCGTCAGCCGGTGGTCCTTCACTGATTTCGCCAGTTAGGTATGCAGAAGTGGACACGAATTTCAGGAGGCATTTGTCATGCCTAATGGCGGCTCGATCACGGGCTATCTTTTTGAAGATTTCACGTTTGTAAATGACGGCGGTGAACTGACTCCGGGTCAGAATGGCCCATTCACGCTGCCATCCGACGCACAGGCAACCCTTGAGGCTGGAGCTACGACACTCGACATCAACGTGCTGGACGATGATGAAGAATTCGACGACGGCTTTCAGGACGATCCGGGCGGCGCTGCGCTCAACCAGATTTTACGCGATGATATCAATACGACATCGGTATCAGGTGATCCGGTATTGGTCGGTGCGGGCGCCGTGCTTGAGGTTGAGTTCACTTTGACGGCGACGCCTGTCGGTGGCGGCGCACCTATCGATTTGCTCTTTGTTGCGGCAGGACCGGGCGAGAACCAGGGTGATATCACGCTGGTCGTTTCGACAGCTCCGCTGGTTCCCGGGACAACCTACGATATTGCCTTCAAAGCCGACGGCGGGGGTACGCCCTATGGAGAGCTGGTTTGCTTTGCACGGGGCACGCTGATCCGAACGCCACAGGGCGATGTACCCATCGAGACGTTGCGGGTGGGGGACAGGGTGATCACGATGGATCATGGCGCGCAGCCGATTGTCTGGATGGCCAGCCGTGCGGTTCTGTTTCCCAGCCTGGACGACATGCCGATCAACGTGCACGCTGACGCACTCGCTCCCGGTCAACCCTATGCCGACACCAGAGTGTCGCCGCGCCACTGCCTGCTGCGGCAGGATCCGTCCTATGAATTGCTCTTTGACACGCCTGACGTCTTGATGGCGGCGCGTGATTGCATTGATGGCGTTTCGATCAGCCGTGCAACCCGGTCAGGTGCTGTGGAATACCATCATTTCATGTGTGCTGACCACGAGATCATCTGGGCCAACGGTATGCCCTGCGAAAGCTTTTACCCCGGCAAGGTCGCCCGGCGCAGCCTTGACCCGATCGCGCGGGCCACACTTGTTGCGCTGCACCCCGAATTGCGCGACCCCGACGCCCCTGCGCCGTTCGGCCGCGCCCGGTTGCGGGTGCGCGGACGCGAACAGCGGGCTGCAATGACCTTCCGCGGCGATCAGCCACCCATGAGGGCGGCGTCAAAGGGATAGGTCGTCAGATTCTCGAACCCGTCTTCCGTGACCAGAACCTGATCTTCGAGCTTGATCGAGAAGTCTCCGCCCACCTCGCCGACGGAGGCTTCGACGCATAAGGTCATGCCTGGCTCAAGCGCATAGTCGAACGCGCCCGCGACCGCCTTGTCCGGATAGGCAACGAGGGGCCATTCATCGCACAGGCCGACGCCATGCATCAGGCAGCCATACTTGAGCGCCTGAAATTTATCATCCAGCTTGTGGCAGTTAGCGGTCAGTTCCGGGATCGTCACGCCGGGTTTGATCATCTGCATATTGGTCTGGATATGCTCGACCGCATGGCGCATGGCATAGACCATGTCGGGGCGCGGTTTCAGATTGCCGATCCACCAACTGCGCGAAATGTCGATGCAGATACCATAAGATCCGATGAGGTCCGTATCGAAGGAGATGATTTCGTTTTGCTGGCAGACACGGGCGCCACATTCCTGAAACCATGGATTGGTGCGCGGCCCGGATGCCAGAAGGCGGGTTTCGATCCATTCCCCCCCCCGTTTGATGTTCTCGGCGTGTAGCACCGCCCAGACATCGTCTTCGCAGGTTTTTCCGTCACCGACATTGGCGCGGGCAAACTCTTCCATCTTGCGCACGGTCGTCTCGCAGGCATGGTTTGCGCAGCGCATGGCGAGGATTTCGTCCGAACCCTTGATACTGCGGGATTTTTCGGTGACCTCTTCGCCATCCTTGAGATCAAACCCGACGGCTTCCAAGGCGCGCGCGCCGTGCAGCATGATCTTGTCCACGGCGAGGCGCATGTTGCCGCCCCCATGTTCCAGGATCAGGTCGCGCACTTCGGCTGCAAACGGGTCGGCCACGGCCTCGGTCTTGTCGCCAGAGGAGAAATAGAACATCGATGCGCCCGAACGCACCTCGCGCACGAGCGGGTTGAAGGACGACAGGAACGGCGCGTTCTTGTAATCCCAGATCACCATATGCCCATCCGCACAGACCAATACGGCACGGAATGGATTATGTGTGTTCCAAAGCTGCATGTTGGTGCTGTCGGTGGCATAGCGGATGTTGAGCGGGTCGAACATCAGCACCCCGCCATAGTCGCGATCAACCACATGCTGCGTCAAGCGCCTCCAGCGATACTCCCGCATGTTCGCAAGATTGGGCAGGATGAGCCCCGCGGCTTCCCATTCCGCAAAGGCCAGTTGGGTCGGCCCGATCTCGACCCGGTCCGCATAGTTGGGCGATCCGTCGCCCAAGGTAGCGCCGCGTGCGGGATCGATCTTGCGGGTATCACGGTAATGCTGGTTCATTGGCGGACCTCGTTGTCTGACGTCATCGTGGCTTGGATTCTCGGCCCTTGGTTGCCGAATTGCGACCTGTCGGCAGGTCGTTTTCTTCTGCCAATAGACATCGTCACAACCGTGAGGCACAGTTCCAAAATGGGATTTCATCAAGACGCTAAGATCATCGAAGAGATCGTTCAGCGGCGTGACCCGGCATTTGTGTCTGTGCATGCCGGGCAGCAAAAGGAGGCCTTGAGGGGTTTGAGTGCATCCGCCCGGGACGCGGACAAGGATGCGTTCTTGCTGGCGGCCATGGGTGTCGTGGCAATGGCGGGCAACGGGCACAGCCGCGTCATTCCCAATCTGGCGATAGATGTGGTGCCGCATCGTATCGTCATGCGGGACGCGGATCCTGTGATGGTGGTGGATGGCGCTGCGGTTCCGATCATTTCCGTAAACGGCAGCGTCCCCGGGCCATTGTTCGAGGCTTGGAGGCATCTGCTGGCCGGTAGCGACACACGACAGCGGATGTTATCCGGAATAATGATGGCGTGGCCTGCTGCTTTGCGCGTTGCGGGCGTTGAGGGAGTGACGCTCCATTACGCGCTGGCAGATGGGCGCAATATTACCTGCGCCAGCGATGACCGGGTGGAGGCTGCATCGCTTTATCCTGTATCCGATAACGGGTTTCTTGATCCGAACCATGACGATTACGCCTTGGCATCCGGGTCCATGGTCCAGTGGCAGGATGGCATATGGCGCATCCGCATTGCGGGTTTGAAGGACGTCAATTCGGCCGAATTTTTGGAACTCGCCCAGCGAATCCAGACGCGCCGGGATGCCGGTCTGGTTGTTGATCTGCGTGGCAATACCGGCGGTGACTATACCAAAGCCCGGCCGCTCATCGACTGGCTGGCGAAAGACTGGCGCGGTATGCACTGCGCGATCCTCGTGAACGGCTATACGTTTTCGGCCGCCATCGTCGTGGCTGTCTTGCTCGTGCACAGGTTGGGTGCGCGGGTGCAGTTGTTTGGAAGCGACGTTGGCGACACTTTGGCTTTTTATGCGGAAGGCGACACCGCGCCCTTGCACCAGAGCGGCGGCCTGTTGCGCTATGCATCAGGCTGGCACGATTGGCAAAGTGGCCAGGCTGATGCCACGACGCCACAGATCATCGCCCGCGATCTGGTCGGTATCGAAGCACTGGATATTGTGTCTGTGCCGGAGGCTTCGCAATTGCCGACTGCGATGGCCTTTGCGCAGGGCCATTGAAGCGTCTGGAAATGCCGACAATGTCGTGCCAGAACGCAATCATGGACCCGATTTTACAACGACATCTGCCGCCAGATATGCAAGTCAGCCGCGCTTTGCCCGGTATCCAACCCGAGAACGGGCGGTGGTTGCGGGTAGACGAGGCCTATCCCGCGCAGATGGCGCGCCGTTTGGCCTTGTTGCGCGATGTGCCCGCGCAGGTTTTGTATCTCGATCCCGCTGCCCGCCCCGCAGCGCAGGAATTGCTGAGCGAGGTGCTGAAGGTCTTGCCCGATCTGGGCTTTGACGTGTCCAGTTCTCAAGTGGTTTGCCCGGATGGCCGTAAGGTGGACGCATCGTCCACCACCTGTCCGCTGATGCTGTTGGGCCAGTTACTGCAAAACGATTTCGTGCTGATGGAAAAACGCGGGGCTGAGCATGTGTTGACGGGCGCGGTCCTGTGTTTTCCGGCATCCTGGCGGCTTGATGAAAAGGCCGGTCGCCCGCTCACGGACATCCACGTTCCGGTGCAGGATTATACGGATGAGGTGGCCCGGCGGGTGCAGCGCCTGTTTGACGGGATACAGGTGGGGCGTCCGCTGTGGCGGTTCAATCAGCTTTGGTATGAAGATCCGGAGCTTTTTCAGCCCCGCTCTGCGCATGCACCCAGACGGGTAGGTGCAGCACATGTCGATGGACCCTATTACCGGACGGAGCGGCAGACCCTGTTGCGCTTGCCGGTCTCAAAGGCTGTCGTCTTTGCGGTCCACACCTATGTCCTGCGCCGCGAAGATGTTTTGAACCCTGTGTCGCGTCAGGCGGGAAAAGCACCCGCCTGACGCATTGGTTTCAGAGAGACGCTCCGACGGCGTCCAGAACCACATGAGGCTGCCCATCGGATGTCTTTTGCGCAGAGTGGCCCTTGGCGTTCACCACGCAGCTGATCTGACGCCGAAAGGCCGAGAATTGCGGCGAGGCAACCACATCAATGGGCGCGTCAAAACGCAAAGTCAGGCCGTGTTGCCCCAGAGCCAGTGCGCGTACCGCCTTGACCGTTCCGACAAAGGCGTGCCCGAGATATTGGCCGGAGAGCCGCTGCCCGGTGTAAAAGCTGCGGTCTTGTGCCTGAGGTGCCTTGGCGCTGAGTGTGTTCCAGTCGCGCGCGCCCCATTGGTGGGCAATTGCTTCGAGCGCCTGTGCGTGACTGCACGGTTTTCCAGCCGCATCAAGAGTTGCCCGCAGCCGTTTGGCTTGCGCCTTGAGGACAGTGCGTGTGGGAAGTTGGGTATCCATATCCGTCTCCTTGAGAGGTCGCGCATGGGCCTTGGGTCTCCGCGTTGCCGGGCTGCGACCTGTCGAGATCAGGGCGGTCTGTCAGGGCTTCACCAAATGCGGAGGGCAGGGGCCTGAACCCTAGGAGGCGCAAATAGGTCGGCTAGCGGACATTTGCAAGGGAGCCATCGCTGCGCCTGTTCCGAGGTGTTGCAGAACTGCATAGGCGGTTTTGTGTGCCAGTAGCGTTGTCTTGTGCTGGAGAGGTACAAAGGGGGGCGCTGCCCCCCCCTCGGCCTTTGGCCTCCCCCCGGGATTTTCTGGAACAGAGAAAGAAGGGCTTTCAGGCGGTTATTGCCATGTATGTTCGCGCGGAGCGGATAGCCGATCTGGCAGTCTGAGCAGGCAGGGGCTCTGTTTTTGTGAGCCTGACGTTCAGATCATGATGGAAGATTGTGTGCAAGGAGGTGTTGCAGAGGTTGCGTCCACGCATGCGCGACATATTCGAGAGCAGTTAGCCGTCAATCCTTGCGCCCATGATCGCAATGGCTTGCTGATAGACGGTAGCGGCGTTCCATTGCTTGATCACGGCAAAATTTGGCTGACCTTCCTGATATCCCTGTCCCGGTTTCCAGCCCTTCTTGCGCAGGTAGTTTGCCGTGGAGGCCAGGGCGTCGGTCTGGTTGTAAAAATCAACCTTGCCATCGCCATTGGCATCCACGCCATATTTCAGCGCGTTGCCGGGCAAGAACTGTGTATGGCCAAGCTCGCCATGTTTTGCGCCCTTGGTGGCACTGGTGATCGTTCCCTGGTCGACCAGCTTGAGCGCGCCTATGGCATGCGGTTTGAAAAAATCGGAGCGTCGGCAATCATAAGTCAGTGTGACAATGGCCGACACGACCGGGCTGTCTCCCATGAAGCCGCCAAAGGCCGTTTCCATCCCGTGGATCGCGATCAGGACCCCAGCGGGCACACCGTATTGCCGTTCGAGCGCGGCATAGAAGTCGGGGCTGCGCGCCTTGCGTTTGCGCCCCTGTGCCACGATCGTGTCTGCGCCGCGGATCTGCATGAATTTGGGCAGGGAATAGCGAAATGATTTTTGGTTTCGATCGGCGGAAATGGTTCGCGTTGCGTACTGGGACTGCGCAAGGGCGGTGAGGCCGGGGCTTTTGATGCCTTCTCTCTTGGCTTCGGCGGCAAAGGCCGCCTTCCACCTGTCGAACCCGGCGCCTGTGTTGCCACAGGTCGCTGCGCCAGATGCGGTGCCAAGAGACAAGAGGGCGGCGGCGATCATAAGACTTTTCATCAGGGATACCTTCGCAACTTCAACACGGTTTGCCTGACTATGACCTTTTTACCGGAAACCGCCAAGTCCCGGAGTGTTTGGAGCAGGAACATAAGTCCTGTCATTCTGTTTCTGACGGTCATTTGCTTCCCGGATTGGGCGTCGGCCAGTCATGTCGTGATGATCGTTCATCTTCGTTGCAATGATCTCGGAAGTTTACGGTTGCTCTTTTTTATGGACCGGTCCCAGGAAGGCGGAGGTGCCGGGTCGCTGTAGAGATTTTCTGATCCGTCCCCGCACAAAAAAAGGGCGCCCCGTTAGGGACGCCCAAATATCAACGTCGGAAAGGATCAGCAGCTGTAGTACATTCCGAACTCAACCGGGTGCGGCGTGTGTTCGTAGGTTTCGATCTCTTCCATCTTCAGCTCGATGTAGCCTTCGATCTGGTCCTTGGTGAAGACGTCACCGGCCAGCAGGAAGTCCATGTCGGCCTTCAACTCTTCCATGGCTTCGCGCAGCGAGCCACAGACAGTCGGGATACCGGCCAGCTCTTCGGCGGGCAGATCATAGAGGTTCTTGTCCATGGCTTCGCCGGGATCGATCTTGTTGTTGATGCCGTCAAGGCCGGCCATCAGCAATGCTGCAAAGCACAGGTAGGGGTTGGCGGCCGGATCGGGGAAACGGGCCTCAACGCGCTTGGCTTTGGGGTTTTCGGCCCATGGGATCCGGATACAGCCCGAGCGGTTGCGGGCGGAATAGGCGCGCAGAACGGGCGCCTCGAACCCTGGGATCAAACGCTTGTAGCTGTTGGTCGCCGGGTTTGTGAACGCGTTCAATGCCTTGGCGTGCTTGAGGATGCCGCCGATGAAATACAACGCTTCGTTGGACAGGTCAGCATATTTGTCGCCTGCAAAAACGGGCTTGCCGTCTTTGAAGATCGACATGTTGACGTGCATGCCGGTGCCGTTGTCACCTGCGATGGGCTTGGGCATGAACGTGGCCGACTTGCCATAGGCGGCGGCAACGTTGTGAATCACATATTTGTACTTCTGAAGTTCGTCCGCTTGCTTGGTCAGCGATCCAAAGATCAGGCCAAGCTCGTGCTGGCACGACGCCACCTCGTGGTGATGCTTGTCGACTTTCATGCCGAGGCGCTTCATCGTCGAGAGCATTTCCGAACGCAGATCCTGCGATTCATCCGTGGGGTTCACGGGGAAATAGCCGCCCTTGACGCCGGGACGGTGGCCCATGTTGCCCATTTCGTACTCGGTGTCGGTGTTCCACGACGCGTCCGTTGCATCAACTTCGTAGGACACCTTGTTGATTGTATTGGAATAGCGCACGTCGTCGAACAGGAAGAACTCGGCCTCTGGCCCCATGTAGGCCACATCGCCGATACCTGTCGAGATCAGGTAGGCTTCGGCTTTTTCGGCAGTGCCGCGTGGGTCGCGCTCATAGGGCTCGCCCGTGTCAGGCTCCACGATGGAGCAGTGGATGCAGATCGTTTTTTCAGCATAGAACGGATCGACATAGGCGCTTGCTTCGTCGGGCATCAATTTCATGTCAGAGGCTTCGATGGATTTCCACCCCGCGATGGACGATCCGTCAAACATGAACCCTTCTTCAAGGAAGTCTTCGTCGACCTGATCGGCCATGACGGTCACGTGTTGCAGCTTGCCGCGTGGATCTGTGAAACGAATGTCGACGTATTCTGCGTCTTCTTCCTTGATGAGGTCAAGAACAGGGTGAGCCATGTTCGGTATATCCTTCCAGTCTTATAGGTTTGATTATAGAGCGTCCGAGCCGGTCTCGCCGGTGCGGATGCGAATTGTTTGTTCGACGGTGGAGACAAAAATCTTGCCATCGCCGATCTTCTCGGTTTTTGCGGCAGCAACGATCGCTTCAATGGCGGCGTCAGCCTGGTCATCGTCCAAGACCACCTCGATTTTGACTTTGGGCAGGAAGTCCACAACGTATTCTGCGCCGCGATAAAGTTCCGTATGGCCCTTTTGGCGCCCAAAGCCCTTGACTTCGATAACGCTCAAGCCTTGAACACCAACGTCTTGCAGGGCCTCTTTGACCTCATCAAGCTTGAACGGCTTGATGATCGCTTCGATCTTTTTCACGTCTTGGCCTCCCTTGGCATATTGCCATCCCGGTGGATCATTTGAGGTTTGGAGCGTCTATGGGATGTGGTAGAGATTGACAGGAACTTAATGCGTTTTACTGCACGTCGCACGCTATTTGCGCATGTTGCACAATTTATGTTCAGAACTGAATCCTGAGAGGTTTTGGAGATGACAGAACTGCTGACCGCTGCGGAAATGCGGGCCGTTGAAGGGGCCGCAATCGACTCAGGTGCGGTCTCCGGGCTGGAGTTGATGGAGCGCGCAGGCGCAGGGGTCGTCGCCGCAGTGCTGTCACAATGGCCGGAATTGTCCCGTGGCGCACAGTCCGCTGTGGTGCTGTGCGGACCGGGCAACAATGGGGGCGATGGTTTTGTGGTGGCCCGTTTGCTGACCGAGGCGGGTTGGACGGTGCGGCTGTTTCTCTACGGCGATCCGGACCGGCTGCCACCGGACGCAAGCACGAATTTTGAACGATGGGCCACGATGGGGTCTGTCACGGCGCTGACGGCCGACGTGATGCAAGAGCAATCCTTTCCAGGTGACTGCGATGTGCTGTTCGATGCACTGTTTGGCACGGGGCTTGGACGGGCGATCTCGCTGCCCTTGCAAAAGCCTGGTCGCAATCCGAAGCCTTACCGGACGGTGGCCATCGATATCCCGTCCGGACTATGCAGCGACAGTGGCCGCATCATAGGGTCCGCCGAACACGTTCTGCAGGCCGACCTTACAGTGTCTTTCCATCGCGCGAAGGTCGGGCATATGATCGCTCGGGGGCCCGAGGTCAGCGGAGCTTGCGTCATTGCGGATATCGGGTTGTGATCCAGCTTCATCTTGCAAAACAAACTCCCGCCGGAGGCAAAAAACTTGGTAACACATCTCATTGATCGTGAAACGGTTCCGGATCTGCGAAAGCCTGCGGGTCATAAATTCGATCATGGGCACGCATTGGTGCTCAGTGGAGGTGCGGGACACACTGGGGCTGCGCGCTTGGCGGCCCGCGGCGCGCTCCGGGTCGGGGCCGGATTGGTGACACTGGGCGTGCCGCCTGCGGCGCAACTGGAGGTGGCAGCGCAGATTACCGCAATCATGCTCGAGAGAATCACCGATGCCGATGCGCTTGCGGCCAAATTGGATGACGATCGGGTCAATGCGCTTTGCCTTGGGCCGGGTCTTGGTTTGGGCGAGCGAGCGGCAGGGTTGGTGGATGCGGCGCTCGACTTCGGACAACTTCACGTGTCCTGGTCTGCGGTATTCGATGCCGACGCGCTCACCTTGATTGCCTCGGATCCGTCGCGGATGGCGGCGTTGAATGAGGCCTGCGTCCTGACCCCGCATGGCGGCGAGTTTGCGCGCCTGTTTCCGGACATCGCGGATCGTTATGCGGCGGCACCAACACACGGCCCTGCCTACAGCAAAGTCGACGCGACCCGCGACGCCGCGCGCCACTGCGGCGCGGTGGTGCTGTTCAAAGGTCCGGACACAGTCATCGCGCATCCGGACGGACGCGCGAACGTGCATGCTGCAGTCTACGATCGCCAAGCGCCGTGGCTTGCCACGGCGGGCGCCGGTGATGTGCTAGCGGGGTTCATCACCGGACTTCTGGCGCGCGGCTTTGATCCGATGACGGCTGCATCCGTCGCCGCCTGGCTGCACGTGGAATGTGCCCGCGCGTTCGGTCCGGGCCTGATCGCCGAGGATTTGCCCGAGACCTTGCCGCAGGTTTTGCGCGGGCTGGAATGTTAGGCCGCGACCGCATCCGCCGCACGCAGCGCAGGTATGGAAATCTCCAGACCTTCTGCGTAGATCACATAAGGCGCATGAAAACCCAGCCGAAAGAGCGTCATTTCCCGGGGGCCCAGCGACGTGATCAGATGGTCATCGATCAAACAGCCCGCGGGCATCACCGCCTGGGTCGCACCGTGCAGCGCCTTGGCGCGCCAGTCACGCACCAGAACCATTTGCGCGGCAGGCATCACCACATCTTGTCTTGGGTGCGACGCACCAAAGGCATCCGCCGCGATCGCAACGGCCTCGACCGTGATGCGTTCGGATGTGATGGCTTCCAACGGGACCAACCCGGCATTGCGCGTGACAATCCGGTCGCCGGGCACAAGAAGGTCAATCGGGGTGTCATCATCGGCTGTCAATAGGATCGTGCCGGCCATCAGGCCAACATGCGTAAACTCAGTGCGCATCTGCGGGATGAGCCCGCTTTGTTTGCGCCCGACCGTTTTCGGTTTCATGGCGTCTCTCTTTTTCAACCTGCCTCTAGGTTAATGAGATAATATCTCAACAACCCGTTAAAGTCGCACATTTTCTCCAACCGTCTGATCAAAATGCACTCGCATCCGCTGACGCGCTTTGTTAAAGCATGCGGTGTTGCGGGTGTGGCGGAATTGGTAGACGCACCAGATTTAGGTTCTGGCGCCTATGGCGTGGGGGTTCGAGTCCCTTCACCCGCACCAATCCCGCTTTTCGGTGGCTCGTTCCGTAAGGATAATCAGGCGATAAAGATCCTTTTCTTAAAGGGTTTTTCTGCCCCTTGCCTTTTCGGACCTGAGCAATTTTGTATCCTCAAGGTGGAATCAGTCGGACAGGTAAGAGCCGAACGTTTGCCTTTGTCAAAACATCTTTTGATATCCGCACGTTGGCAGTTTGAGCTTGCAATATGCTCGCTGGATAGTGTTGCTTTTGTGCAACTATTTTTTGCCTGCGCGCTGCGTTATCCGCTTCTCCGGGCCGCTTTCAGTTTCCAATTGCGTCGTTCAGATGTGTTGTTTCGTCAAACTATGGCAGGATCGAGATAATGCGGCGCAGGCAGCTAACACCAACGATTTCAGTTCATGACAGAAACGGGGACGCAGATGACCGTAAGCATTCGACCGGCCAATCCATGCGATCTTGAACACCTTGCCGAGCTTTTTTTGGAGGATGCCAAGGTCCGGCACGCCCAAGACCCTGTCTTGTGGGCTTTGGAGAGAGGCCCGCGCAAGAAAATAGTCTCGACCCTCAAGGCTGCGATGGAGGCCGACGCGCCGGTCATGCGCCAAATTTGGCTGATTGCGGAAGCGGATGGTGTCGTTGTCGGTGTCGCTCATTCGATCCTTTTGCCCGTTCCGCCCATTTATGCCGGTGTGTTCGGCCCGCCCGGTCTGATCATGGAAGACTGTTATGTCGCGCCGGGGGCACCGCCGGACACGTATGTGCTGCTGCTGAACGCGGCCGAAGCAGATCTGATCGCCGCAGGTGCGCGGATTTTGCTGGGGTCCAGCGTGGAGGGTGGCGCATGGGCCGCGCATTATCTCGGGCATGGTTATGAGCCGCTGACCTGCTATTTCGCCAAGTCCGGTCTGGCCCAAACAGTTATGCCCGACAGTGTTCGTAATGCCGAGCCGGAAGACGTGGCCGGGATCGTCGCTTCCAGCGCCGTGAACAGGCAGATCCTTTGGGATCTGCACAGGGTTTTCTGGGAACCCCATCACGAGGCTGACAAACGGTTCGCATCATGGATGCAGCGCAGCCTGACGTTGACGGATCGCGACATGTTCGTGTCAGGCATGGATGGTGAGGTGCAAGGCTACGCCATCTCGCAACCGGCGACGCCGCTGCATTTTCCAACGCCGCATGACATTTCCGCAGTGGGCGTCATTGATGACTTTTACCACGACGCGCTTGAGGCCGTGGATCAACTCGGTGCCACCGCGGGGCAAGCCGTGGCCCTGTTCGAAGCGGCCGAAACGGCACGCGCACAACGAGACAACGCCGCGCTTCTGGTCGTTTGTCCCGCGGCCTGGACATCGAAGATCGAGTTGCTGACCGCGGCCGGATACAGCAACGCGGTGACCTGGTTTTACAAATACGTCGCTGCTTCGACTTAGCCGTTTATCGCCAGCCTGATGACGAAGGCGATGACCCCGAGCGCTGCGACGCTCGCAATCCAAAGTCCGACGAACCAGCCAATTTTTCGCAAGGTGTCCAGGCGCATCAGTGGTAACCTTCGTCCGGGTCCACCTTGCCGCGAAACACCCAATAGGCATAGGCGGTGTAGGCAAGGATCATCGGCACCAGCACGACAGTGCCAACGAGGGCGAAGCGCAGGCTCTCATCGGGGGCTGCGGCATCGGCGATCGTCAGGCCGGGTGGGACGATATGGGGGTAAAAGCTGATTCCGATCCCAATGAAACAGAGGCCGAAGAGGGTCAGCGCGGCGAGAAAGGGCTGTGCGTCCTTGTGGGCTTTCAACCCCGAGAACAGAGCCCAGGCTGCTGCCAGAACGGCTCCGGGCATTGCGACACTGAGCGCGAGGCCGGGCATGTTGAACCAGCGCTCGAAATAAACGGGGTCCTGAAACGGGGTGAGCAGGCTCACAATGCCGATAAAGCCAAGTGTCCCCATCGCAAGCCAGCGCGCATATCCCTCCATCTGGCGTTGCAGCGGGCCTTCCGTCTTCATGACCAGCCAGGCCGCACCGAGCAACGCATACCCAACCACCACCGCACAGCCGGTCAGGATGGAAAACAGGCTTAGCCAGTCCCACCAGCCACCCGCATAGGCACGATCGGCGACGTCGATCCCCTGCACCAGTGCGCCGAGCGCGATACCCTGCATGAAAGCGGCCACAATCGATCCTCCAAAAAACGCCCTGTCCCAGACCGGCTTCCACCGCTCGGTGCGCCAGCGGTATTCAAAGGCCACACCGCGAAAGATCAAGGCCAGCAGCATCAGGATGATCGGCATGTAAAGTGCCGGCATGATCACCGCGTAGGCCAGAGGAAAGACGGCAAACAACCCGCCACCGCCCAGCACCAGCCATGTCTCGTTGCCATCCCAGATGGGCGCGATGGAGTTCATCATCGTGGCCTTTTCCCGCTCTGTTTCGGCGAGCGGAAAAAGAATGCCGACGCCAAGGTCAAACCCGTCGAGGATCACATAGGTCAGGACGGCAAAGGCGATAATGCCGGCCCAGATAAAGGAAAGCTCAAACATCTCTTGTCTCCCGGTTTACAGGCGTTTCGTCCGCATTTGTCTGAGCGACCGGCGACATGCTGACGGTGCGCAGGGGGCCTTCCTTGATGCCGGGAATGGGGGCCTTGGGCGGCGCGTTCATCATGCGCAAAAGGTAAAACGTACCCGCGCCGAACACGAAGAAGTAGACCACGATAAAGGCTAAGAGCGACGCGGCAACCGCAGGTGCGGCAACGGGTGCGAGGCTGTCGCTGGTGCGCAAGAGGCCATAGACCGTATAGGGCTGACGACCGACCTCTGTCGTGATCCAACCCGCCAATACCGCCACAAATCCCATGGGTCCCATGACAATTGCCGCGCGGTGCAACAGACGGTCGTCAAAGAGCCGACCGCGAAAGCGTCGCCAGAGACCCCACGCCCCAAGGCCAAGAATGGCAAAGCCAATGCCGACCATGATGCGAAAACTCCAGAACACGATGGCGACAGGGGGCTCGTCCGCGTCAGGTACGGTGTCCAGCCCGTCCAATGGCGCATCCCATTTGTGCTTGAGGATCAGGCTCGACAGGTAAGGCACCTCGATGGCGTAATCGACCCGTTTTTCCTTTGCGTTTGGAATGCCAAACAGGATCAACGGTGCCCCGTCCGGGTAACTGTGGTAATGGCCCTCCATGGCCATGACCTTGACCGGTTGATGCTCCAGCGTGTTGAGGCCGTGCGCGTCGCCCGCGAAAATCTGAAGCGGAGCCACGCAGATCAGCATCCACATCGCCATCGAGAACATACGTCGGGCGGGTCGGTCCTGACGGTTGCGCAGCAAATGCAGGCCGCCGACGCCACCCACCACAAGGGCCGTCGTCAGATAGGCCGCCAGCACCATATGCGTCAGCCGGTAAGGGAAGGAGGGATTGAAGACGATCTGCCACCAGTCTTCCGGCACGAATTGTCCCGCCTCGTTGATGCCATAACCCGCGGGCGTTTGCATCCAGCTGTTGACCGACAAGATCCAGGTGGCGGACATCAAGGTGCCGAAGGCGACCATGGCGGTTGCCAGCATGTGCAGCCTGTCGCCCACCCGCGCGCGCCCGAACAGCATGATGCCGAGGAAACCGGCCTCGAGGAAAAAGGCTGACAAGACCTCATAGGCCATCAAAGGTCCAAGCACGGGGCCGGTTCTGTCCGAAAAGACGGACCAGTTGGTCCCGAATTGGTAGGACATTACAATCCCGGACACGACGCCCATGCCGAAGGCCACGGCAAAGATCTTTTTCCAGTAGTTGAACAGGGTCAGATAAGTTTCGTCCTTCGTGCGCAACCACAACGCGTTCAACACCGCGAGATAGCTGGCCAGCCCGATGGAAAAGGCCGGGAAGATGATATGAAACGATACGGTGAACGCAAATTGTACCCGTGCCAGGATTTCTGCGGTGAAACTGTCGAACATTGGGGCCTCCGGCCGGATCAGTGTTTGAAGGGGCGCAGATCGGGGCCGCTTGAGTCAGCCCATATATGCGGCGTATTGAATTTGGCTTGGTCGGCAGATGAAACGACGATCGACCTGTCCCGTGCTCACATGCAGCACCGTATCACGGCGGCCCTCAATGCGGATGGGCAAATGTCGTGCGCATGCCTGAATTCCTGTGTTTCTAAAGGTTGCAGACCACATCTAGTCGGAGGGCTTTACAAAAGCAATATTTTGAATGTATGTTTAGGTGCGACAACTGGATGCAGCCATGAAACTGACAAGTTACACCAATTACGCGATGCGTTCACTGCAGCTTGCTGCCTTGAAAGCGCCAGAGCTTGTGCGGATCGACGATGTGGCGAAAATCCACAACCTGTCACGTCCGCATATCATGAAAATCGTGCATGAACTGGGTAAAGCAGGTTATATCGAAACGGTTCGTGGCCGAAATGGCGGCTTTCGGCTCGCCCGCCTGCCTCAGGAGATCGTGGTGGGTGACGTCGTTCGGATGACCGAAGGTCCGCTGGATGTTGTCGAGTGTTTCAATCCGAAAACGAACACGTGCCCCTTGATCGGCATCTGCATCCTGTCTCGCAAGATGCAAGAGGCCACGGCGGCCTTTATGGCCGTTCTTGACGATTTGACCATTGCGGATATTGCTGCAAACCGTGGACAATTGATGGAGCGCATTGCGCCGTTGGAGACGCCAAGACTGGAAAAGGCAGCACGATGACAGATACATCTGAATGGGTGGAACGGTTTCCGGGCCTGTCGCGTCTGGATCTGCCTACGAAGCAATTGCTTCTGACCCGCAGCGCCATTGTCGCAGTCCCGGCGGGCACAACAATCTTTGGCCCCGGAAACTCGCCAGAAAACATGTTGTTTCTATTGGACGGCACGGTTCGTGTTCAACAGGTGTCTGAAACCGGGCATGAAATCGTTCTCTATCGGATCGAGGCCGGCCAAAGCTGTGTTCTGACGACGGCTTGTTTGCTGGCCTATGATGACTATGCGGCAACAGGAATTGCGGAAACCGCGGTCGAGGCGGCAGCGGTGCCACGGGATGTGTTTGACGATCTGGTAGCGCAGTCGAAACCATTTCGGGATTTCGTTTTTGCAGCGTTCTCCAAGCGGATCACCGACCTGTTTCTCATGATCGACGAGGTCGCGTTTCAACGCCTTGATGTCCGACTCGCCGACAAGCTGATCACGCTCTCCCACGATACGGACCGTGTCGCAACCACCCACCAGAAACTGTCTATTGAGCTTGGAACGGCCCGCGAAGTCATTTCGCGCCAGTTACAAGAGTTTCAGCGCCGTGGATGGATCGAACAGGCCCGCGGCAGCATCAGTCTGATCGGGCGTGACCAGCTTGTGCAACTGGCCAATCACAATACTTAAAGAAATTTGAACGTTGGTGACAATGTCACCGAGTTTCTCGCACCAAAGGGCTATTGTAAATATAGCTTTTAGAGGAGGCAACGAATTGACTGCATTTCTGGCACCGGAACCAGTGGATTTGCTGTGACGCTATGCTGCGATCACATGCATCATCCGCGTTTCCGGGTATCGCAAGATGCCGCCAGGTGCGGCCAACTGCTGTGCCGCGGAGGGCTGGGATGCACTCCGTTTCCTAAAACAATCGCTGTGCCAGTCCTGTGCAGTTTAACGCAAGAGCCGGGGGAAGCCCCGGTCTGAGTAATGGAGGAAAAAAGAATGACTTATCCGGTAAACATGTCCGTCAAGCCAGAGGTTTCGGCCCATTTTGACGAGGCGACAAACACGATCAGCTATATCGTAAAAGATCCGTCCAGCATGCATTGCGCCATCATCGATAGCGTCATGGACATCGACTATGCCGCCGGGCGTATCACCTATGATCATGCGGATGCGCTGATCTCCGAGATTAAAAAGCGCGGCCTGACGCTCGACTGGATCATCGAAACACATGTGCACGCCGATCACCTGAGTGCTGCCCCTTATATCCAGCAAAAGCTGGGCGGAAAAATCGGCGTCGGGGACAAAATTCTGGTCGTGCAGGAAACCTTCGGCAAAATTTTCAACGAAGGCACCGAGTTCCAGCGCGACGGTTCGCAATTCGATGCGCTGTTCAAGGACGGGGACACCTACATGATGGGCAATATGCAGGGCTTTGCCATGTATACGCCCGGCCACACACCTGCCTGCATGGTGCACGTCCTGGGCGACGCGGCCTTTGCCGGTGACACGCTGTTCATGCCGGACGGCGGGTCGGCGCGTTGTGACTTTCCCGGCGGTGATGCGGGCGAACTTTATGACAGCATCCAGAAGGTTCTCAGCCTGCCGGACGAGACGCGGTTGTTCATGTGTCACGATTACGGCCCGAACGGGCGCGCGATTCAGTGGGAAACAACGGTGGCCGAAGAAAAGGCAGACAATATCCACGTGGGTGGCGGCAAAACTCGCGAAGAGTTCATCAAGTTCCGCACTGAACGGGACGCGCAACTCGATATGCCCAAGCTGATCATTCCGTCCTTGCAAGTGAACATGCGCGCAGGCGCAGTGCCCAAGGATCACGATGGCAACCCGATGCTCAAAGTTCCGGTCAACGCCATCTGACCGAAGGGAGTGACACACATGGATATCAAGACACTGACGGCCGGATTATCGGTCAGTGAACAGATCACGCCTGCGGATATGCAGGCGATCAAGGATGCGGGATTTCGGGCGGTGATTTGCAACCGGCCGGACGGGGAGGGGCCAGACCAGCCAACCTTTGAAGAAATCGCAAATGCAGCCCAGAACGCCGGACTGACGGCGCTTTACCTGCCAATCGTTTCGGGCAAGGTGACCGACGAAGACGCCGCAGCCTTTGACAAGGCACTGACCGAATTGCCGGGCCCTGTCCTCGCCTTTTGCCGGAGTGGGACACGATCTGCGACGCTGTGGTCGCTCGGGCAGGCGGGGCAGCGCAGTGTCGCTGATATCCTGGCGGCCACGAAGGCGGCGGGATACGATATGGGCGGTGTCGTGCGCCGGATCGTCAACGGCGGGAAAACCCCGACCGATGAAGGCGACGCGAGCTATGAGGTCGTGATTGTCGGGGCTGGCGCCGGTGGTATTGCCGCTGCGGCAAGCCTGAAGGCCCGCAAACCCGGCCTCGAGATCGTCATCATTGATCCTGCGGATGTCCATTACTATCAACCCGGATGGACGATGGTCGGTGCCGGAATTTTCGAACCTCAGCAGACGTCGCGCACGATGGGGTCGCTGATCCCGCCGGGTGTGCATTGGATACAGGCGGCTGTCGCGGCATTCGAGCCGGGCAACAACGCCGTGATCCTCGATGGCTGTCGGGTCGTGAAATACAAACGGCTCATCGTGTGCCCTGGCCTGAAACTTGACTGGAACAAGGTTGACGGTCTGGTCGAAACGCTCGGCCAGAACGGAGTGACGTCAAATTACCGATACGACCTTGCACCCTACACCTGGGAATTGGTTCAGGGCATGACGCAGGGGCGGGCGATCTTTACCCAGCCGCCCATGCCGATCAAATGTGCCGGTGCGCCGCAAAAGGCGATGTACCTGTCCGGCGATGCCTGGTTCCGCAGGGGGGTGTTGAAGAACATCGACATTCAGTTCAACAACGCCGGTGGCGTATTGTTCGGCGTCAAGGACTACGTTCCGGCCCTGATGGAATACGTCAAGAAATATGACGCATCGCTGAATTTCTTTCACAACCTCGTAGCCGTGGATGGTCCGGCGAAAAAGGCATGGTTCGATGTCGCCAAACCGGACACGCCCGTTGAACGGGTCGAGATGGACTTTGACATGATGCATGTGTGCCCGCCACAGACAGCGCCTGATTTCATTCGGGTGTCGCCGTTGGCTGACGCGGCAGGATGGATTGATGTGGATCAGGCAACGTTGCGCCACAAGACATACGATAACGTCTGGTCGCTCGGTGATGTCATGAACGCGCCAAATGCGAAGACGGCGGCGGCGGCGCGGATCCAGGCGCCCATCGTTGCTGAAAACCTCGTCGCTGATATGCGGGGCGGTGCGCCGGTCGCGCAGTACAATGGCTATGGCTCATGTCCGCTGACGGTGGAGCGTGGCAAGATCGTACTGGCCGAGTTTGGCTATGGCGGAACGATGTTGCCCAGCTTTCCCAAATTTCTCATCGATGGCACCAAACCGACCCGCGCTGCCTGGTTCCTGAAAGAGAAAATGCTGCCGCCGGTGTATTGGAAAGGCATGCTGAAAGGGCGCGAATGGATGGCCAAGCCGGAAAAAATCGGCGTCAAATAAAGCCATAAGCACGCCCGCATAGAATTGCGGGCGTTTTCTCCCTCCTCCACATTTTACGATCGAGTACTGCAATAATGCGCTTCTTGCCCATTCTGACATGGGGTCGGGACTACAACCGATCTGCCCTTTCCAGTGATTTGATGGCGGCCTTGATCGTGACGATCATGCTGATCCCGCAATCGCTGGCCTATGCGCTGCTTGCGGGCCTGCCCGCAGAGGCGGGGCTCTACGCCTCGATCGTGCCGATCCTGCTCTATACCGTGTTCGGGACCAGCCGCGCCCTGGCCGTTGGGCCCGTTGCTGTGGTGTCTCTGATGACGGCGGCAGCGCTCAGCAACATCGTTGAGCAAGGCACGATGGGCTATGCTGTGGCCGCGCTGTCTCTGGCAGGGCTTTCGGGGGTGATGCTGTTGGCGATGGGGCTGTTCCGCCTCGGGTTCATCGCAAATTTCCTGTCACACCCCGTTATCGCAGGGTTCATCACGGCCTCGGGTCTCATCATTGCTGCCAGCCAGCTCAAGCACATTCTGGGCATCGACGCGCAGGGTCACAACCTTTTGGAACTGGTCTTGTCTCTGGTGGAGAACGCGCCACAGACCAACTGGATCACGGCAGTGATCGGGATAGCTGCAACCGGATTTTTGTTCTGGGTGCGCAAAGGGTTGAAACCTTTGCTTGTCCGTCTCGGCTTGGGGGCGGGCCTGACGGGCACTTTGGTGAAAACCGGCCCGGTTGCGGTCGTCGTGCTGACCACGTTCGCCGTTTGGGCGCTGGGCCTCGCAGATCAGGGCGTCAGGATCGTGGGGGTCGTGCCGCAAAGCCTGCCACCCTTCACGCTGCCTTCATTTTCGCCGTCACTGCTTAGCCAATTGCTCTTGCCGGCGTTTCTGATCTCGATCATCGGGTTCGTTGAATCGATTTCGGTGGCCCAAACTCTGGCGGCCAAGAAACGTCAGCGCATTGATCCGGATCAGGAACTGATCGGGCTGGGTGCAGCCAATATCGGCGCATCCCTCACTGGCGGCTTTCCTGTCACCGGTGGTTTTTCCCGGTCCGTGGTGAATTTCGACGCGGGCGCCGAAACGCCAGCGGCAGGGGCCTTTACCGCCTTCGGTTTGGCCATTGCCGCGATCGCGCTGACGCCGCTTGTCTATTTTCTGCCCAAGGCAACACTGTCGGCGACGATCATCGTCGCTGTGCTCAGCCTTGTGGATTTTTCCATCCTGAAACGCAGTTGGGCGTATTCAAAGGCGGATTTCGCGGCCGTTCTGACCACCATTCTGGCCACATTGCTCCTCGGGGTCGAGATCGGGGTTTCGGCAGGCGTCGTCTTGTCCATTTTGCTACACCTTTATGCGTCGTCAAAACCGCATATCGCCGAGGTGGGTCAAGTGCCCGGAACAGAGCATTACCGAAACATCCTGCGCCATGACGTCATTACCGACCCCAGCGTCGTCACGCTGCGCGTTGACGAAAGCCTCTATTTCGCGAATGCCCGCTATCTGGAGGAGAAAATCCAGAACCGCGTTGCGGGTGATACGAGCATTCGCCATGTCATCCTGCAATGTTCCGCGATCAACGAGATTGATCTCAGTGCGCTGGAGTCATTGGAGGCAATCAACGAGCGGTTGCGCGAAATGGATGTGAAGCTGCACCTGTCCGAGGTCAAGGGGCCGGTCATGGACAGGCTCAGAGAACAGCATTTTCTGTCGGACATGACTGGGCGCGTTTTCCTGTCGCAATTTGAGGCGGCGCAGGCCGTCAAAGCACAGCCTTGAGGCCGGGCACACTTGGGTGAACGTGTAGCGCGCAGGCAAACAAACGGACGCGAAATTGCGCGACGCGCGACCTGCAGGGCAGCGCGTGTTCAACGATTTTCCTAAAGAACATAAAACGTAAACCTCAGGGTTTCCGACGTTCCGAACTTTCCTTGCCAAGGTTTCAGAACGGCGTAGACTGGCGGTTTTTGGAGTATGTGATTTGAAAGCGTTCATTTGTCTTCTGGTGATTGCCAGCGCTCTTTGGCTGTCGGCCCCTTTGCACCGGGCGATGGCCCAGACTGCGGATGAAGTGGAAATGGGCAACCGTCTTGCGGCTGTCTTGCGGGCAGGGCGCAGTGTCGTGTCCAACAGTCAGTCCTTGATCAATGATCCGGACATTGCGGACAAGGGTCTGACGGGCGATGTGTTTTATGAACAAGTGATCGAAGCCTATCTGGAAACGAACGGTCAGCATCCGCTTGCAGACGATTTGTCGGACAGGGAGCGCGCACTGACCCTGACGCAGCTGGACGCAATGATCAGTGTAATCGACGAAAGTCAGGGCCTGATCAATGCAGAAGGCCTAGCGTTCAAAGGCTTTATACCTGCTGTCTTTGCAAGACTTGTGAACGAGAAATTCGTTGAAGACATGGCGTCGCAGGCGGTTGTGAAAGTCACGGCGCCCATGAACCTGGTGAGAAACCGCAAGGCGCGCCCGGATGAATGGGAGCGTCAGGTCATCGCGGAAAAGTTTCAGGACAGCGCATGGCCCACAGGCGAGGCGTTCTACGAGGCCACGACGATCAACGGAAAACCTGCGTTCAGGATGCTGATACCGGAGTACTATTCGGAATCCTGCCTCGCCTGTCATGGCGCGCCTGCAGGCGAAACGGATGTGACCGGATTTCCCAAGGAAGGCGGGCAGCTTGGTGATCTGGCCGGTGCGATCAGCATTTCGCTGTTCTGATGGTTGATACGCCGGTGCAAAAACCTTTCAAGAGATGGTTTTCGCAGAATACGATTCCCGTTCGCATCGGGTCGCTGTCCGCTGTTTTGCTGGCGGCTTTGATCCTGAGCACCGGCATTATGGCCTATGATCTGCTGCGCAATCAGGATCGGATATACGACGCGAACGAGGGGTTTCACCGGCTGGAAGTCGCGGGTGCGGCTGATCGGCATTTCGGAGAAATGCGCTATTGGATGACCGATCTGGCGGTCAGCCAACTGACACTCTCCGAGCGCCGTGCGAACGAGGCCCGCGCAAGGCTGGAAGAAAGCCTTGAAGCTTTGAGTGTTTTCGGCCCGGACGCGGCCTCGATGGTGCGTGCGCAGACAGATGAATATTATGAGACATCGCTTAGGGCTGTAGATGCCTATACCGATGGCAACAGGGTTCTGGGAAACACGCTGCTTGCGCAGGCCCGGTTGGCCAGCGATGCGGTTGACGCCACATTTACCGAACTTGTCGATGATCTGTCAGCAAAAGCGGATCAGACCAGTCAGGAGGCCACAAAGGCCGCCCGGTCGGCCCTCTACCGGGCGATCATTGCCTGTCTGGTGATTGTCATTGCGGGCGTTTTTCTGACATGGCGTGCGCTGCGGTCCATTCTGGTTCCGATGCACAGCATCAGCAGCGCGATCACCGGTTTGATCAGCGGCAACCGGGACGTCGAACTGCCTCCTGAAGGGGAGGACGAGTTGGGTCAGATGTCTCAGGCCTTGCGCGCCCTGCGCGACAGCCAGGACAGGCGGCGCATCCTTGAAGAAGAAGCACGCGCGCAACGCAGCACCATTCTGACCGCCATAGAGACCATCCCGGACGGTTTTGCCCTGTTTGACGACAGCGACAGGCTGGTGCTGGTCAACACCCGGTTCCGCAGCATATTCGCCCATGTCCAAGAGATTTTGGAACCCGGCACGCCCTTGGTGGATATTCTGCGGTTACAGATCGAACGCGGGTCCGTCGATCTTGCGGGTAACCCACCGGACGAATGGATCGCCGACCGGGTCCACCAGCACCAGAACCCAAGCGGCAAGGGCCAGGAAGTCTTCATGGGCGGTGCCTGGATACAGGTGTCAAAACGCAAGACACCGGACGGAGGCACGGTGAGCGTGTACAGCGATATCACCGACCTCAAGCAAAAGCAGACGCAGCTTGAAGAGGCCAACAGCCAGGCCATCGCGGCAAGCTCCGCCAAAAGCCAGTTCCTCGCATCGATGAGCCATGAACTGCGCACGCCGTTGAACGCCATCATCGGATATAGCGAAATGCTGTCCGAAGACGCGGCGGAGCTGGGCTTTGACACGGCCATCGAAGACCTCGAAAAAATCATGGCCTCCGGTCGCCACCTGTTGTCCTTGATCAATGACGTTCTTGATCTGTCAAAGATCGAAGCGGGCAAGATGGAGATTTATACCGAGACCTTTGATCTGCACCCGTTGCTGGACGAAGTGGCCGCGACGGTCGCCCCCTTGATCACGAAAAACGGGAACGAACTTGTTCTAAACGTGGATATGCCGACCGGCACGATCGAGACGGACAAGACCAAGTTGCGTCAGAACCTGTTCAACCTGCTGTCCAACGCGGCCAAGTTTACCAAGAACGGGCGCATTGCCTTGAATGTCACCGAAACCGTCAGGCACCAGGAGACGTTCTTTAAATTTGCGGTGGTGGACGATGGCATCGGCATGACGGCGGATCAGAGTCAGAAACTGTTTCAGGCGTTTGTACAGGCCGATCAATCGACCACACGCAACTTTGGCGGAACCGGGCTTGGCTTGGCCATCGCGCAACAATTCACCCGGATGATGGGTGGGGAAATCTCGGTTGAGAGCGCGGACGGCAAGGGGTCAACGTTTTGGTTTGAAATCCCGGCCCGGTTCCATCCCGTGACAGCACCATCGCCCGGCGGTTTACACTCCGGGGATGGGCATGCGATGGGCCGTATTCTGATTGTCGATGACGAGGAGAATGCGCGTTCTGCGGCGTCTGCAATCGTGCGGTCCGAAGGCTACGAGGTCCTTATGGCCGCAAACGCCGAAAGCGGTTTGCACATGGCGCGAACGCATCAGCCGGATGCCATCGTACTGGACGTCATCATGCCCGAAAGGGATGGCTGGTCGATGCTCAAGGAACTGAAAGCAGATCCACTGCTGTGTGAAACGCCCGTCATTCTTGCGACGATTGTCGCAGATCGTGACATGGGGTTGGCATTTGGCGCGGTCGAACATCTCACGAAGCCGATTGATCCGGCAAAGCTGATTGCGACGCTGGATGCGATTGCAAGTGGGCAGGAAAAAGATGTTCTGATTGTCGATGATGACGCTGCCACGCGCAATCTCTTTCGCCGGAGCCTGACCCGCGAAGGATGGACCGTGCGCGAAGCCTCCGATGGCAAGCGCGCACTCAGTTTGCTTGAGCACAGCAAGCCGACGCTCATGGTGCTGGACATCATGATGCCAAACGTGGACGGTTTCGATGTGTTGAAATCCATCAGGTCAAACGAGCGCCTGGCCGATCTGCCCGTGATCGTGGTGACGTCCAAAGACCTGAGCCGCGATGAGTTGTCATGGCTCAAGACACATGCGGGGGAAGTCATTCGCAAAGGCGATACGGGTCGCAGCGATCTTTTGGCTGCATTGAAACGTCAATTGAACCAGTTGCACTGAGCAGGAAAGGATTGTGCCATGCCCTTGATCCTGATCGTTGAAGACAACGATATGAACCTTGATATGCTGTCGCGTCGCCTGGAGCGGAAGGGCTATGAGATTGTGTCCGCCCGCGATGGTCAGGCCGGATTGGATCAGGCTATCAGTACCAAGCCGGATCTGATACTCATGGACATGAGCCTTCCGGTCATGGATGGCTGGGCCGCGACGCGCGCGGTCAAGGCAAACCCTGTGATTGCCCATATCCCTGTTGTTGCCCTGACGGCGCATGCCATGGCCAGCGACCGTGAAAAGGCGCTGGAGGCGGGATGCGACGATTTTTATACCAAACCGATTGAACTGCCGGGCCTGTTGGACATCATCTCCCGGCTGCTGGAAAAATAGAATATCATGGAACCGCCGGACCGACATCACAAGCTGGCTTATGCCGCACGGATTTCGCAAAGGCTCAGCGGTCCGTCAGAGGCGATTACCGGCTTTCTGGATCTGATATTTGTTGAGGTTCAGAACTCTGGTCCCACCGACGCGCTGGAGGATTTGGAGAAAGTGCGCACAGCCGCAGCGCGGCTGGCCCGGATGATTTCCAATCTGACCAATGATCCGCGTGACATTGCCAGCGACGCCGACCTGCAAGTCCGGTTGCGCCACGACCTGCGCTCGCCCATCAATGCGATCATCGGTTACTCCGAAATGATTGCGGAAGACTTCGCAGATGATCTTGCGCCATCTACGCTCCAAGACCTGAATGTCATCTTGCAAGAAGCCCGGCGTCTGACGCTGCGCATCGATGAGGTGGTGGATGGCGCGCTGTCGGACGATAGCGAAGAAGACGTCGTCAATGACGGTCTGATTGCAGAGAGCCTTGAGCGGAGCATCAACGCGGCAAATCCTGACAAAAACGCCCTGACGGGACATATCCTCGTCATCGACGATGAAGCCCCCAACCGTGAAATCCTGAAACGCCAGTTGGAGCGCAGAGGCCACACCGTCAAAGCCGTCGGATCCGCGGCCGAGACCTTTAGCGCCATGCAGGAAGAACAGTTCGATCTTGTGCTTCTTGATATCCTGATGCCTCAGGTTAACGGAATCCAGGTGTTGGAACATATCAAATCCGACGGCGCCCTGCGCGAAACACCTGTCGTCATGGTCTCTGGCCTCAAGGAAACCGGTGCGATTGCGCGCTGTATCAGCATTGGCGCGGAGGACTATCTGCCCAAACCTATCGATCCTGTGTTGCTGCACGCCCGTGTCGACGCCTGCCTTGAGCGCAAGCGCTGGCGCGCCCGCGAAATCGCCTTCAACGAAGAGATAAAATACGAGAAAGACCGCGCTGATACACTGCTGCTATCGATGCTGCCAGCGCCTGTCATTCTCCGGTTGAACAACGGAGAAACCCACATCGCCGACCGCTTCGAAGGCGCCACGATCGTCTTCGCCGACATTGTCGATTTTACACCTCTGGTGGCACGGATTGACGCGAGTGCATTGGTGCGGGAATTGTCCAGCGTGTTTACCGCATTTGACGAACTTGCCCTGCACCATGACATCGAAAAGATCAAAACAATTGGCGACGCCTATATGGCGGCCTCCGGGATCCCCGCAAAGCGCCCCGATCATGCGGAAATTGCCGTCGACTTCGCACGCAGCATGATCCGGCGCATGGGGGACAGTTCGGTCAGCCAGGCGGGCTTGCAAATCCGCGTCGGGGTTCACAGCGGCCCGGTCATCGCCGGACTGATCGGACGGACACGATCCGTCTATGACGTCTGGGGGGAGACCGTGAACCTTGCCAGCCGGTTGGAATCCAGCGGTCAGGCGGGAAAAATACACATTTCGGATGCGACAAGGCGGTCCATCGGCAGACACGTTGCCGCCTGTCAGGCGCATCAGCACAGCGTGAAGGGCATTGGCCCGATCACCTCGTATTTCATCGATTAGGGATCTGGGCCGGTGGCGGACCCGGCCTTCGGCAAACACTGCGAGACCGGTGGCCGCATCTAGGATGGTTTCAACTTGTTGCGAGGGTTGCCGGGGATTGTGTGTCATGCGCGTGCGGAGTGACATCGCACTATGGCTCGGTATTCGGCGCGCACTATGGATTGGCCGCGATTGACCCTGTGATTAAACTAGACGCTTGTCGCGCGATGGATATGGCGTAATTGCTTGATCGCCGATTGCGTGCTGTCGATGACCGGCACAGGGCAACCCGGCTGAATCCGATGCGCCAGTCCCGCGAGGGGCCCTCCACCCAGAACGATGCTTTGCGCCCCATTGGCGGCGCAGGCCCGGCAGAGCACTGACATATGCTCGGCCAACGCGTCCGCAACTTCGCCAGCCGCATGAGTCAAAGGGCCTGGAACGGCGGCAACCTCCATTAACAAATCCGATACGCCATGCCGTTCAGCCATGTGTCGCAGAGAGGGGACGAGTTCGGGTGCGAAAGTGACAATCGAGAAGGGTTTGCCAAAGGCTTTGATGTCGCCAAAGACAGCCTCGGCAATGCCGCGCACGGGTATATCGGGATAGAGGTCGCGCACGGCCGCCGCTCCGGTATCCCCGAATGATGCCAGCACAACGCCGTCAAACGGATCGGCAAAGAGGCGAATGGCCTCGATCACGCCCTGAACGGCGCGTTCGCCGTCGGCCTCCGTCACGATCAGGCGCGGTCCTGACGCCGCCGTAATGGTCGTGACGTGCTCTCCAGGCTCTGCTGCGGCGAGAGCGGCCGCGCGGATCCGGGCTGTCACATCTTCGGACGTGTTGGGATTGACGACAAGCAGCCGCATTACAGGATCACCGATGGCAGCCAAAGGACAATCGCCGGAAACACATTGATCAGCACAAGGGCCACCAACATGGCCCCGATGAACCACAGCATGGAGGGAATGATCTTGGCGATCGAGATCTTGGCAATCGCGCAGGTGATCAGGACAACCGACGCGACGGGCGGGGTTTGCTGTCCGATGCCGAGATTGATTGTGAGTATCAATCCGAAATGCACCCGGTCGATTCCCAGTTGATCCGCCAGAGGGATAAAGATGGGTACCAGCATCAGGATGGCGGGCGTGCCATGAATGATGGTGCCCGCCAGCAGAAAAAATGCGTTGATCGCCAGCAAAACCACCCAGTAATTGTCGGACAAGCCAAGGATCGCCTGGGCGATGTCCTGGGGGATCCTCTGATTGGTCAGATACCAGCCCAGCAAGGTTGAGGTCGCGACGATGAACATCAGCATCGCGCTGCGTTTGCCTGCAATGCGGAACGTGTCGATCAGCTTCGTCCAGCCGATGGTGCGGTAAAAAAAGGCGGCTAGGACGATGGACCAGAAAGCAGCAATCGCGCCTGCCTCAGTCGCGGTAAAGATGCCGCCCAAAATCCCGACCAGAATGAGGATCGGCAGGGTGAGCGGGATCGCGGCATCCTTGCCTGTCGACAGCACTCGCGCAAAGCTGAATGCGCCTTCGGTCGGATAGTTCTTGCGCACCGAAATGAAATAGGCGGTCCCCATCAAGAGTGCACAGACCATGATGCCCGGCAAAATCCCAGCCGCGAAAAGTTCGGCAATAGACGTATTCGAGACGTAGGCGTACAGGATCAGGTTCAGGGACGGGGGCACGATGATCGCCATTGTCGCAGAGGTCGATGTCACCGCAGCCGCAAAAGCCGCCGGATACCCGCGTTTTTTCATCTGTGGGATCATGACAGAGCCAATGGCGGCGGCATCAGACGTGGCCGTGCCGGAAATCTCGGAAAAGAACAGCGATGTCAGGATATTCACATGGGCCAGCCCACCGCGAATGTGGCCGACAAGGCTGGACGCGAAAGCGATAAGCTTCTCTGCGATCCGTCCTTGGTTCATCACCTCTCCGGCGATCATGAACAAAAGGGCCGCAACCAGCAGATAGTTGTTGGCGCCGCCGAAGGGGATCAGCCCGATGATCTGCGGTACGACGGCGGGATCGAGCAGGATCATGGTGGCCGCCGTCACACCAAGTACAAAGGCGATGGGCAATCCCGCGATCAGGAGCACAACGAGCAAGATCAGAATTATCCATCCGGGATCAAGGAACATTACGCGTCGCTTTCTGGAAGCAGGTCGTCGGGATCGATCTGGCCCGTCAAAAGACCGACAAGGCGGACCAGACTGAACGCCGTAATCAGTGCGCCGCCCAAAGGCATCGCGGCTCGGAACAACATCATCGGCATGTCCACCGAAATCAATTGGCGTGCTCCGAAACTCAGCGCCGCGATGCCGCCATACCAGGCCAGAAGAGCGCCAAAGGCGGCCATCAGAATCAAATTCATGGCCATCACGCCGCGCTTCATTTTGTGTGGCATGACGCGCACGACCGCATCAAAGCCCAGGTGCTCGCTGGTGCGGGTCAGATAGGCGGCACCAATAAAGGTCAGAACGGCGAGGACATGCGCAGGCAGTTCTTCGGACCAAGACACCGAATTGTTCAAAACAAAGCGTGCAAAAACCGCGTAATTCAACAAGCCGAACAAGAGCACGGCGAGCGCGATGACCGCCATGTCCAGGGCGCGTGTCAGCCAGATGTCAATCCGGGTGACGATGGAGGTGAAACGCACCACCCGCTTGCCTTAGTTGATGCCAAGGGATGACCGCGTGGCGGCGATCATTTCTGCGCCGATGACATCCACGAACGTGGCGCTTTCGTAAAGCGGTGCGGAGGCTGCCTGAAAGGCCGCAAAGTCAATCTCGTTTACCGCCAGCTTGTCGGAGAGGGCCGCGATAACCTCGGCGTCGGTGGTTTCTCCCCACTCAAAAGTCCAGTCGGCGACGCCCGCGGCGACAGTCATGGCGGCCTCTTTCAGGGCCGGATCAAGCGTTGCGAGATATGGTTCTCCGAACACGAGGAACGTCGGCAGATAGACGTGGTTCGACAGCGACATATATCCCTGAACTTCAAACAGCTTTGCGCTGTCAACCACTTGCGCCGGGTTCTCCTGGCCGTCGATGACGCCTTGATCCAGCGCCGAATACACTTCACCAAAAGACAGCGGCGTCGCGTTCGCGCCCAGCGTATTGAACATTTCAACACGTTGACGGCTGGTTGGCGTGCGGATCTTCAAACCTTCCAGATCGGCAGGCACGACGATCGGACGCACGTTGTTGGTAATCTGGCGAAAGCCGTTGTCCCACATGGCGGCAAGCACCATACCGCTGCCGTCAAACCCCTCGCGCAGCATGTCGCCCGCGGGGCTGGCGGCAAAGGCCTTGACGGCCGCACGGTCTTCGAAAAGGTAGGGGAGATCGAAGATCGCGGTGCGGGTGTTTATCTGTGCGATGGCAGACGCAGACAGAGACGCATGGTGTGTGCCAAGGCCAAGGCCCTGCAAGACGTCCTCTTCGGAGCCAAGCGTGTTGGACATGAAGATCTGGACGTCGATGCCACCATCGGTGGCAGCCTCCAGTTGTTTTTCATATTCCAGCAAGAAAACATGGGCAAAAGAGCCTTCCGGCAAAGACGAATTGATCTGAAGCACGCTTTGAGCAGCACCCAGAGTGGGTGCAGCCAGTGTGATCGTGACGGCGAAAAGGGAATTTCTCAAGACAGTCATCGAAGGGTTCCTCTGGTTCAGTCGTGGGTTCATTGCCAGCAGTGTGAAATTTTTTTTACCCTTGAGCCCACAAGGAAAACAATTTTTCTTAAATAAGGTGGTCGCATTGCCGGCAATTGCCCAAAAAATGGGCCTGCCATGCTAAAATGGGAGCGTCATGCGGAGGCGCAGGGCCGATGTGCCTACAATTCGTCCAGCGAATCGTGCAGGTCTTCGATCGTGCTCAGGCGCTGTCTGCCGGAGTTGCCTGCACCTTCGATGACCTGAGAGGCGAGCATTCCACACAAGGCCATCACCCCGACATGATTGAAGATCGGGCCGGTGGCGGCCGTCGCGCACGGCAGGTGCCAGCGCGCGCGCATGTCTTCCAGACCGACGACATCCCCGATGATGGTAACAGACGCACCCGTATTGTTCAGCAACGCAGGAAGCGTTCCGAGAATTTTGGGCGGGCGGCGCAGTGCAAACAAAATCACACAGTCGTCCGGCCCGATTGCTGCAAGGCTTTCCGCCATCGTTTCTCCATCTCTGGGAAGCACCAGAACGTCAGAGCGGGCTTGCAGAACCTGCCAACCCAAATAGCGTGCAAACGGCTGGCCCGCGCGAAAGCCGAGCACCCAGAGCCGACGCGCGCTCAACATCCTGGAGACAAGCTCAGCCAGTGTCGCATCAGTGATTTGCAACAGCGAACGCTCGACGTTGAGGCGCGACTGTTCGACATAGCGCGCCGCAAGCCCGTCTTGTGGCGTATCATCATTGGCGACGCGCAAAAGGGCCGCGCCATCCATTTGCTCGGCCCGGACCGCTTGTCGGGCCTCATCAAAAGACGCATACCCGATCTTGCGCACAAACCGTGTGACTGTCGCATTGGAAACCTGCGCAAGCTGTGCAAGTTCCGTCGCGCTGTAGCTTGCAATCTGGCCCGGAAAATTCAGGATCGCATCCGCCAACCGCTTTTCGCTGGGATGCAATGTGTCTGTGGATCCGCGAATGCGAGAAATGAAGGAGGATTTACGGGGTTCGGACATGAACTGGATCGTAGACTCTGGACGTACAAAGAGACAAGGGCGCGGTGAGGCAGGCCATCGCAAACCGCAGGCAAAGATGCATAAATAGATGCCTATTGGAATGCGCCATGGCTGCTATCGTCCTGTGCACGGATCATGGCCTGTTCTGCATGTTCTGGTGATGCAGCCGCGCGAAAAATCCGCGCGGGTTGCATAAATGCGGCCGGATCCGGCGCAGGTCATTGGGTGTCCGGCGTTGCCAGCCTGACCGCAGTCTGCCCTTTCCAAAGCCGCTTTGATGGCATGACAAGCATCGTGTTATCGGCTGTTGTAAAGATAGCGCTGTCGCCGTCATGGCCGATCAGCGTGCCCGTTTCGGAAATGATCTCACCGCCTGTAAAAGGCTGCGCAAAACGAAATGCCTCGCTCTCGATGGTGACGGCTTCGACAACCGTGAAGCATTTTTGCGCCGGCGCGTCAGCGTATTCTGCAAGGACGTCCATGGTGAGGGTTCCGGTCGCGACGAGGAACCGAAGCATCGATTCGTGGGCCAAGGCACCGGCGGCCGCTTCCCAATGCTGCCCACATTCGATCAGGAGCGCGGTCTTGGCCGAGGTCGGATCGTCGAAGTCGCCATAATCGCGCATCCGACGGCCTGCGGCGTGACCGGCATCGCCGACGACACGTTCCGGCACACCGACCTTCCTGGCGAGGTCCTTCGCGCGGACGTGGCGGCCTGTCATCATCAAAGGCGGCGCGAGATGTTGCATGCTGTGGATGTCGAGCAGGACGTCGATGCCGTCCAATATGGGACGCAACTCGCGGGCGCGCTCAAGCTCGCTGCTGCTGCGATCGCTGTCCAGAACGCTTTTGTCCCAAACTCGGTTCATGTCTTCGTCCATCCAACGGGTGGCATTCGGATCCGCCGGATCGAAAGCGCGGTAGGCGGCGACATTGACGAAAGCCAGCGTCAACAAGCCTGCGACCGGTCGGATCTGCTGGCGCAGAAGCCAATCGAGCGCAATGGCCCCGCAGGGCTCGTTGCCATGAACGATCGCGCTGACCATGACGTTCGGTCCCGGAACTCCACTGTCGAACTGCCAGACGAAGGGGACGCCGGTATTGCCGGTGGCATAGGGCTCGATATCAGGTGTTGGAAGCTCGACCGGGTAGTCGTTCGGGATACTGATCTTGTGCATCGCTTCGTGTTCCTTCTTGCTGTGCTGTGCTGGGGAGAGGCGATCAGATGAACGCGCCTTGGGCCGACCTGCTTGCCGCCATTCTTGAAACAAACCGATGCGCAATGCCAGCGTCAGCGGAGGATTTCCACTCTGTCGCATGGCCGAAAGGGGCCTTGCGCCCTGTAGTCTTGTCGCCGTCACCCGGCCGAACCGATGCAAAGGTCGATGCGCAAAAAGGTGATCGTTGCGATCAATCCCGACTACTTCCAAATCGTGGGGCTGGGTCTGAGCGCAGAGCGAACCATCGTCCTCACAAGTTTGCGGACATTTCCAAGGGGCTTCGTCGGGTGCTTTGACACGTCGCAGGTTCAAGATGTGGCCATCGCCATTCAGACCAGCCCGTTCCTAGCGTTCCGGCTGCTGCGACATCTGCCCCGCGCGAATTTCCCGAGGAATTCGGTCACGGTCCGAGAGGGCTGAGACCCTCAGTCCGCAGGGTCCGAATAGGGGTCCTTGGGTGTTGTGTCGCGGATGAACTGCATGAATTGCCGCGCCAGTTGCGTTGGCGGACGCCCGGCGGGCAGAACAAAGCTAGTGCTGTAGTGAATGGCCGCGTCAAAGGGCCTGATCTCAATGCCCGCAAATCCCGCCGACAAAAGCGGAAAGGGATTGATCAAAGTGACCCCCAAACCCTCTCGGACCAGTTCGAGAGCTGTCATCGCGGTTGCGGTTTCGGCGACCCGCCGCGGGGTCGCTCCCGCTTTCATCAAGACTTGATCGGTGATCGCACGCGTCCCGATCCGTCTGAGAAACTCTATGGTGTCGACGCCGTCCAGATCCTTTGGCTCCACCCTCTTCCTGGCGGTCAGCGGGTGGCCGATCGGCATGGCGCAGACGACCTGACTGCGACGCCAAGGGACAAGAGTGACCCCGGAGCGTCGGATCATCGCACTCGACAGCCCGAGATCATAGCGCAGATCGAGGATGCCCGAGACGAGGGCGTCCGTCGCTTGTATGTCCATCTGCAACCGCGTTCCCGGATTGGATTTGAGAAATCCTGCGACTCGCGAGATCACGAAATGCTGGGCGAGCGCGGGCGGGATGATCAATCGCAGCGGCGCTTCTTCGGGTGCGGCCCAGTCTGCGCCTTCGATCTTGGCCAGTGTCTCGAAAATCGGGTCCAGTGTGTCGTTGAGGCGCAGCGCCTCCGCCGTGGGTTCTATCCGACCCGATGTTCGCACAAACAAGGATTGACCAACCCGGGCTTCAAGCTGCGAGAGAGCGCGGCTGACGGCGGACTGCGACACCCCAAGTCTGTGTGCGGCACCGATGGTCGTGCCTGTGGTGACGATGGCGCGCAGAGATTCCAATTCACGCAGCCTGTGGCGATGTGTGGTCATTTTCCTCCTTGGTGAGAGCCCGCTTTTTGATCGGGTTTCGTGACTCGATGAACCTTATGCGAAAAAGCATAGCATTGCATATTGGCAATGTTTTTCATGGTAGATAGCATCGGTCGGGTGGCGCAAGCCCGGACAAGGGTCTGGAGAAAAAAAGCGCCGAACGAACAGCGGAGTATTCACATGAAGAAAATGACCAAAGCGACGGTCGCCGCCGCGAGCATTCTCGCGCTCGGCGCTGGGGCGGTTGCGGCAGAAAAACTGACAATCGGCCTCGCCTCGGAACCCACGGCCATGGATCCACATTTTCATAACCTTGGCCCGAACAACGCCATGACGCTTCACATCTTTGACCGTCTGGTCGATCAGAATGAGAAGCAGCAACTTGTTCCCGGGCTGGCGGTGTCGTGGAAACCGATCGACGATCTGACATGGGAATTCAAACTGCGCGAAGGTGTGAAATTCCATGATGGCAGCGACTTCACTGCCGACGATGTCGTCTGTACCGTCGAGCGGGCGCCGAATGTACCAAACTCGCCGTCCAGTTTCGGAACCTATCTGAAAGGCAAGTCGGTCGAGAAAGTCGACGATTACACTGTCCATTTCAAGACCGCGGAACCTTATCCGCTGATGGCAAACGACATTTCGACCATTCGGATCATCTCCGATGAGGTCGGGTGCGGTGCTGCGACGGAGGATTTCAACAGCGGTGTGGCAGCTGTCGGCACCGGTCCGTTCAAATTCGTCAGCTATACGCCGGGCGCAAGCATCGTGATGGAGCGGAACGACGCATATTGGGGTGAGGCTCCGATCTGGTCGGAGGTCGAATTCCGCCCGATCTCGTCCGGTCCCAGCCGCGTTGCAGCACTTTTGGCGGGCGATATCGACATGATCGCTTCGGTACCCACCACCGATATCACGACGTTGGCGGCCAATGATGAAATCCAGCTCAGCCAGGGTGTTTCAAACCGCGTCATCTACCTCCACATGGACCAGTTCCGCGAAGACTCGCCTTTCATAACGGCAAATGATGGCAGCGACATCAAGAACCCGCTGATGGACGTCCGCGTGCGCAAGGCCATCAGCATGGCGATCAGCCGCGATGCGATTGTCGACAGGGTGATGGAAGGTGTCGCGTTGCCCGCAGGTCAGCTGCTGCCAGAGGGATTCTTTGGCGTGTCCGACAACCTTGAGGTTGTCGCCTATGATCCCGACGGCGCCAAGGCGCTTCTGGCCGAGGCGGGCTATCCCGACGGCTTCCAGATGACGATCCACGGCCCCAATGACCGCTATATCAACGATGCAAAAATTGCGGAAGCCGTTGCACAGATGTTGACGCGGGTGGGTATCAGGACTGCCGTGGAGACGATGCCGCGTTCGGTTTATTTCGGGCGCGCGTCGCGCGGTGCCGAAGGTGATCTGCCGGAGTTCAGCTTTATCCTTGTGGGATGGGGTGCCGGGTCCGGTGAGGCGTCTTCGCCCCTCAAATCGCTGATCCACACCTTCGATACGGACAAGGGTTTCGGGTCTGCGAACCGGGGTCGTTATTCGAACGCCGAGACAGATGCGCTGATCGAAGAGGCCTTGCGCACGGTCGACGATGCCAAGCGGCAGGAACTTCTGGCGGCCGCGACGGAAAGTGCGATCGAGAATGTCGCGATCATCCCGACGCATTTCCAGGTGAACACCTGGGCGGCGCGCAAGGGCCTGCGCTATACGCCGCGCACCGATGAGTACACACTCGCCATCGGTGTCACGAAAGACTGATGACCTGACAATCGTCGGGCCGTCTTTGACGGGCGGCCCGTTCCCCTTTTGAAGGTCTGATCTCATGACCGTTTTTGTCATCCGTCGGCTGCTTCAGGCGCTGCTTGTCGTTTTCCTGATGTCGCTGATCGTCTTCTTTGGCGTTAACGTCGTCGGTGATCCGGTCTATATGCTCGTCAGCCCCGATGCGGATCAGGCTGATATCGCCGCCGCCATCCAGCGCCTCGGTCTCGACCGCCCGATCTGGGAGCAGTACCTGTTGTTTCTCAAGGGCGCGGCGCAGGGAGATCTGGGCGACAGTTTCATCTTCGGCGAGCCCGCACTGCAACTCATTCTGCAACACATGCCGGCGACGATGGAACTGGCATTCACCGCCCTGTTTCTGTCCATCGCCATCGGCATTCCCCTGGGCCTTTATGCCGGGCTCTATCCCGACAATCCGATCTCCAAGGGGATCATGGCCACCTCGATCCTGGGGTTTTCGTTGCCGACATTCTGGGTCGGCCTGATGCTGATCATGCTGTTCGCGGTCGAGTTGGGATGGGTCCCGGCCACCGGACGCGGTGATCTCGGCTCGTTTCTGGGGATCAGGAGCAGTCTGTTCACCCTTGACGGGTTGAGCCATATCTTCCTGCCCGCCCTGAACCTTGCGTTGCTGAAAATCTCGCTGGCCATCCGCCTGACACGTGCAGGCGTGCGCGAGGCCATGGGGCAGGACTATGTCAAATATGCCCGCGCCAAGGGGCTGTCGACACGTCGGATCATCTTTGTCCACGTGATGAAGAATATCATGATTCCGGTCGTCACGGTCATGGGGCTGGAATTCGGCAGCCTGATCGGGTTCTCGGTCGTGACGGAAACCATTTTTGCGTGGCCGGGGATGGGCAAACTGTTGATCGATGCGATCTTGCAACTCGACCGACCCGTGGTCGTTGCCTACCTGATGATCATGGTCCTGTTCTTTGTCCTCATCAATCTTATCGTGGACATCCTGTATTCCATTCTCGACCCGCGGGTCCGTCTGCAGGATCAGGGATCATGACCGATATGACATCCACCAGCACACCGGCAGATATGACTGCAAAGGTCGAAACGCCCTTTCAGAGCTTTCGGTCCGAGTTTTTCGAAAGCAAGATTGCGACCGTAGCGCTTGGCCTGCTCGGGGTCATTATCCTTCTGGCAGTGCTGGCGCCGTGGATCACACCGCAGAACCCCTATGATCTGGGACAGGTCGACGTGATGGATGGGCGGCTCGCTCCCGGATCGGAGGCATTTGCAGGCTACACGATGTGGCTCGGGTCGGACGGCGCGGGCAGGGATCTTTATTCGGCCATTCTCTATGGGTTGCGGATATCGCTGACGGTTGGCGTGGCGTCGGGGGTGATCGCGCTGCTGATCGGCATGACGATCGGCCTGGTGGCCGCCTATGCCGGTGGGCGGATCGAAGCGATCATCATGCGGATCGTGGACTTGCAATTGTCTTTCCCGGCCTCGCTCGTGGCGTTGATGCTTGTCGCGGCCCTTGGCAAGGGCGTCGACAAGATCATTCTGGCGCTGGTCGTTGCTCAATGGGCCTATTATGCGCGGACGGTGCGGGCCACCGCACTTGTTGAACGCAACAAGGAATATGTCGAAGCTGCGCAATGTCTGGGGCTGTCGCGCGCGCGCATCGTGTTCCGCCATATCCTGCCCAATTGCATGGCCCCTTTGATCGTGGTGGGCACGGTTCAAACCGCCAGTGCGATCTCGCTCGAGGCCACGCTCTCGTTTCTGGGTGTCGGACTGCCGCAAACGGAGCCCTCGCTTGGCGTCCTCATCGCCAACGGGTTTGAATACATGTTGTCCGGGCGCTACTGGATTTCGATTTTTCCGGGGCTGGCCCTTTTGCTGACGGTCGTGTCGATCAATCTCGTCGGTGATCAGCTGCGCGACGTGCTGAATCCGAGGATGAAGAAATGACCGCCGTTCTCGAAGTCAGTGGTCTGAAGACCCATTTTTTCACCCGCGGCGGGGTCGTGAAGGCCGTTGATGGCGTCGATTTCTCGGTCGCGCGCGGCGAAATCATGGGGCTGGTCGGCGAGTCCGGATCGGGCAAGTCGATCACCGGCTTCTCGATCCTTGGCCTGATAGACCCGCCGGGCCGGATCGTCGAAGGCGCGATCCGGTTCAATGGCGAAGATATCGCTCAGGCTTCGCAACAGCGTCTGGCGGGTCTGCGCGGCAATCGTATCTCGATGATCTTTCAGGATCCGATGATGACGCTCAACCCGGTTCTGCGCATCGACACCCAGATGATCGAGGCCATCCTTGCCCATGAGAAAGTCGACCGCCGCACCGCGTGGGAGCGCAGCCGCGATGCACTTGGTCTCGTTGGGATTCCCTCGCCGGAAGAGCGATTGCGTGCCTATCCGCATCAACTATCCGGGGGCATGCGCCAGCGGGTGGCGATTGCGACGGCCTTCCTGAACAAACCCGATCTGGTCATCGCGGATGAGCCCACCACGGCGCTTGATGTCACGATTCAGGCGCAGATCATTTACGAGGCACAGAAACTGACCAAGCACACCGGCACGGCGATGGTCTGGATCACGCATGACCTGGCTGTGGTTGCCGGTTTGGCCGACAGGATATCGGTCATGTATGCGGGCCGGATTGTCGAACAAGGCGACACCGATGACGTCATTGATCACCCCCTTCATCCCTACACCGTGGGCCTTCTGGGCTCGGTCCCGAGCGCCAACAAGCGGGGTGCGCGCCTCTACCAGATCGAGGGGATGACGCCGAATATGCTGGCCCTTCCTGATGGCTGTGCGTTTGGCCCGCGCTGTGGCATGCGGACGGCGGCCTGTGCCGCGCAGCCGGATGTCGAAGACGTGGCAGAGCGACGCCTGCGGTGCTTTAACCCTCAAGGTCTGGCCGAGGCACGCCCATGACAGAGCCGCTCGTCGAAATCCGCAATGTCTCGAAACGATTTACCAAACGGCTGGATGTCGCGGGCAAGATTGCCCGTCGCCTCGGGGCAAATATCCGTGAAGAAACGGTCCACGCGGTCGATAAAGTCTTGCTTGCAATCCAACCGGGCGAAGTGGTCGGCCTCGTCGGTGAATCCGGCTGCGGAAAATCCACGCTGGGCCGGGTCGTCGCGGGCATCCACGCTGCCAGCGATGGTCAGATGTTTTATGAGGGCAGGGACGTGGCCACCTTGCGCGGCGCGGACAGGCGTGCTGCCACGCTGGCGATTCAGATGATCTTTCAGGATCCTTTTGCCAGTCTCAACCCGCGCATGCGGGTCGAGGACATCATTGGTGAAGCGCCGCGCATGCACGGGATCGTCAGCACGGCCGAGTTGTCGGACTATGTCGATGACGTCATGCAGAAAGTGGGCCTCGATCCATCGCTCAAGCGCCGCTACGCTCACCAGTTCTCCGGCGGGCAACGCCAGCGGATCGGCATTGCGCGCGCACTTGCGGTCAAGCCGAAATTCCTGGTCTGCGACGAGGCAATCGCGGCGCTGGACGTTTCGATTCAAGCGCAGGTCATCAACCTTTTCATGGACTTGCGCGAAGAATTGGGCCTGACCTACCTCTTCATCAGCCATGACCTCAGCGTGGTCGAGCATATCGCAGACCGGGTCGCGATCATGTATCTGGGCCGGATCGTCGAAAGCGCTTCCACCGAAGAGATTTTCGCCGATCCGCGCCACCCCTATACTCAGGCGCTTTTGGCCGAAGCGCCCCGTTTGGACCAACGCCGCCGGGACTTTACGCCGATCAAGGGGGAAATCCCGTCACCGCTCGATCCGCCCCCGGGGTGTACCTTCCATCCGCGTTGCGTACGCGCCACGGAGGCCTGTCGGCGCATCGTGCCAGAGTTGAAAGCCGGCCCGGACGGCCGTCAGACCGCCTGTCTTCTGGAACACGGAGATGCGGTATAAATACCCAGCAGATGTCATGGAGATCAAGATGAAGAACGCAGACCCGATCTGGGATCATGTCGACCGCCACCGCGATGATTTCATCGCCCTCTCCGATCGTGTCTTTGACACTCCCGAGACGCTCTATGCGGAGTATGAATCCGTGGCCGAACACAAGCGCATGCTGGAGGCGCAAGGCTTCAGGATCACCGAACACGCAGCGGGCATCCCGACGGCTGTGATCGGCGAGGCCGGAGACGAAGGCCCCGTTATCGCGATCCTCGGTGAGTTCGACGCGCTGCCCTATCTCAGCCAGGCTCCGGGCGTCGCTGATCACACGCCTTTGGAAGAAGGTGGCAACGGGCATGGATGTGGTCACAACCTGCTGGGGGCTGCAGCCCTTCTGGCCGCGACTGCGGTCAAGGACTGGCTGTCCGAGAACGGGATCAAGGCCCGCGTGCGCTATTATGGCTGCCCTGCGGAAGAAGGGGGGGCTGCGAAAACCTATATGGTGCGCGAAGGGCTGTTCGACGATGTGGATGCTGCAATTTCGTGGCACCCCGCCACGTTTACAGCCGTCAATGAAGCGGCGTCCTTGGCCAATACACGGATCGATTTTACCTTTCACGGCAAGGCCGCGCATGCGGCTGGCGCGCCGGAGCTTGGCCGTTCGGCACTGGACGCAGTCGAGTTGATGAATATCGGGGTCAACTATCTGCGCGAGCATATTCCGGACAGCGCGCGGGTGCATTATGCGTACCTTGATGCCGGTGGCGTGGCGCCAAACGTTGTGCAGGCCAAAGCGACAGTACGGCAATTGGTCCGCGCCAGCACCTTGCCCGAGCTACACGACCTGATCGCCCGTGTGCGCAAGATCGCGGATGGGGCGGCCCTCATGACCGAAACCCGGGTCACCAGCCAGGTGTTTTCGGGCGTCTCGAACCTGTTGGGCAATCGCCCCCTCGAAGAGACCATGCAGTCCGAACTTGAAAAGCTCGGGCCGGTGCCTTTTGATGCGGCGGATCGTGATTTTGCAATCGAGATACAGAAGAGCCTGACGCCTGCGGACATCGCCGCGACCTTCAAGCGGATCGGGACAAAACCGCAGGCGGGTCTCGTGCTCTGTGATTTCGTCGCACCTCTGGACCGGCAACGCGAAGGCGGCGAAGGCTCCACGGATGTCGGCGATGTCAGTTGGGCCGTCCCGACGGTTCAGGCGCGTGTCGCGACCTGTGCCATCGGAACACCGTTTCACACTTGGCAAACCGTCGCACAAGGCAAGGCCCCCGCCGCGCACAAGGGTATGATTTATGCCGCCAAAGCGATGGCCGCGACAGCCTGTCGACTGATCGAAGATCCCTCTCTGACCAAGGCGGCAAAAGAGACGCATCGCGATCATCTGGCCGAAACGCCTTATACATGTCCGATACCGGATGACGTTCACCCGCCGGTCTGAGCGGTGAAATTGCCGGGAGGGCAGCGATGGAACGCTGTGCGCTGCCCAAAGAACTTTTAAGAAACGGCTTTGTCCGCAGGGAAGGGTGCCACAATATCCGCACTCGCCTGTCTGTCTTCCTTTTAAGGCGCAGGCTGCGGCAGTCCGTGGTTTGCGATGGCATCCCGATCGCCGATAAAGTCCGGCGCGGCTGCCCCGAACCTCATCAATCGGCCTTGCGGGCAAGAGTGATTTCAAAACGGCAAGCCGGAGCTCCATGTGCACAGCACGCAGTGTGGGACACTTGGGCATCTTTCGCGACAAGCGTTCGGAACAGACGGTCAAAGACGGCGACGTGCCAGGGGCAAAATGGCTGGGCAAGCGGGTTGTCGATGATCTCCAGAACGCTGGGATTGCCGGGCTGAGTGCGCACCCGCCCGGTGCCTGCAAAAGTCCACGCATTGGACGCCATCGCTTTGAGCAGAAGCCGGGCTGACAGTCGGGGCGGCAGCAGTTTCATGACCCATTGCGCCGGTCGCGGAATACGGTTGGCCAAGAGGTAATCCGCTGTCCTGTACCCTGCATCCATGGCAATGCGGATTGCGTCGTCGGGCGGAAGCGTCAGGCGCAGCGTATCATGCAACCGTGCGGCGATGGCCTGATCCACCATCCGTTCGGGCGGCATATCCAGCACCGGGCCCAGATCGGCTGCCACGAACACCTGCCGGGCCAGGCCGTCCCCGCCGAGGGCGCGCAAGGCGGCAGCCACTTGCGTGACTGCGTTGGGGCCAACCTTTGCCTCCGGGTTCGCAGCCTGTTCGGTGGGGGAAACCGCGAGCGTGGCCATCACGCATTCTCTCTGGCTTGACCCGCATCTTCGGGCAGCCGGAACTCTGCCGTGTCCTCCATCTGCTCTGTCCCGCCGCCGCAGGCCATCACCTTGGCCGCGTTCCGCTCTTCTGCGCGGGCCTTGCCCTGGGCACGCACGGCTTCTCGACGCTCCTTGGCGCGGGCCGCGCGATCTGCGGCTGCCTCCCAATCGGCGATCTGCGCGGGCGCGATCTTGCGGCTGTCGTCAAAGTGGAAATCCACCTTCTTCTTGGACTGCGGCCCGGTATAACCAACCTTGCCCAGATCATAGAACGTGCGCGCAAACCCGGCCTTGGCAAAGGCCTTGAGACATCCCAGAAGGTACCGGCGCCGGAACCCGGTGCCCCGCCACGGATAGTGGAACAGTGCCTTGATCATGTAAAAGCGTCGGTAATTGTTCATCACCCGGTCCAGCAATTCGGCCCGGTCCATGGCCTCGGGGCGCATGATGGGGGTGACAAAGTTGTACTTGTCGAAATCAAAAACTTCCACCTTGTCGCCAAGCTCCTGATAGAGCGGGGTAAACGGCCACGGTGTATACATCGACCAGTTCGCCAGATCCGGGTTCCATTCGCGAGCGTATCGATACGTTTCTTCGAGCGTCTCCGGTGTTTCGTTGTCGAGACCGACGATGAACTGCGCCTCGGTGAAGATATCGGCATCGCGCAGCAACTGGATGGCGCGGCGGTTGTCTTCGACCTTGGTTTCCTTGTTGAACAGGTCCAGCTTCAGCTGAGCGGCCGCTTCGGTGCCGAGCGACACATGCACCAGTCCCGCCTTGCGGAAGAACGGCAGCAGATCCTCGTCGCGCAGGATGTCTGTGACGCGGGTATTGATGCCCCATTTGATCTTGTCCGGCAGGCCGCGATCAATCAGTTCCTGACAAAACTGAATGAATTTCTTGCGGTTGATGCTGGGTTCCTCGTCCGCGAGGATAAAGAAGCCGACGTCATGGTCGTTGACCAGTTTTTCGATCTCATCCACGACCTTTTTGGGGTCGCGGACGCGGTAGTCCCGCCAGAACTTCCACTGTGAGCAGAACGAGCAGGTAAACGGGCACCCACGCGCCATGCTTGGGATCGCGACCCGGACACCCAGAGGCACATAGATGTAGCTGCCCCAGTCGAGCAGCGACCAGTCGGCTTCGATCGCATCAAGGTCTTTGACGGTCGATGCGGCTTGCGTGGCGATGATCTCGGTGCCGTCTTTATAGGCGATGCCCTTGATCGACTTGCGGTCCGCAGGCCAGCGCCCTTCGTCATAGGCACGCAGCAGATCGACGATGATCTCTTCGCCCTCACCGCGTACGATGACGTCGATCCAGGGGGCCTCGGAAAGCACTTGTTTATACATGAAGGTGGCATGCACGCCACCCAGCACGCCCAGGGCGTCCGGGCAAACTTGCTTGGCGATCTCCAGCACGCGCTCTGCCTTGTAGATGGACGGCGTGATGGCGGTCACGCCGACGACGTCGGGCTGCAAATCGCGCAGTTTGTCGGCCAAGGCGTCGTCTTCGATATTGTGGGTCATCGCGTCGATGAAGGTGATGTCGTCAAAGCCCGCTGACTTCAGCGCGCCCCCGATATAGGCGACCCATGCCGCAGGCCAACTGCCTGCAATCTCGGCGCCGCCTGAATGATAATTTGGATGAACAAGTACGATTTTCATGACGACCCTCCGCATGGACTCGCAGATTATTTTACCCGGAAAGTGTCAACTTACATTGACATGTATCAAAACCTGTTCGCCCAGGGTGATGTGTTCGGGCACCCGCTATGTGCACATCATTTCGGCTCACCGTTCAAATACTTCCGCCGATTGGGACAAATGGTGTCGACAGTCGGGTGATAGACTGCGATAGCGCGCGTCTGTTCCCATTTTTCCGGCTTGGAGGTTATCGTGCTGCTTAACGTGACGGCCAGTTTGATCTATTCGGCGACGCAGTCGTGCGACGCTTTGCTTCAAGTCGAGGCAACCAGCGACGCTGGGCAGCGTTGCGAAGCCTCCCGTCTGTTGCTTTTGTCGGGGTCGGATTTGGGGCAGGTCGAGGGCGAGGATGCCATCGGCACCCGCAGGTGGGTATCCGTCACGACGCAACTCGACTGCCGGTATGAAACGCAGGTGGAGATCACCAGACCGGATGTTGATCTGAGCCAGCTTCAGGAGACGCCCCGGTACCAGCTTCGGGGGGCTGTGATCCCGTACCTCATGCCATCGCGCAACTGCCAGTCCGACCTGTTTCTGGACTTTACGGCCAGTCAGTTCAGTGACCTTCGGGGCGGTGCATTGGTGCAAGCGATGAGCGACTGGATCAAGACCAATTTCAACTACGACATATTTGCAAGCAACGCAGGCACGACCGCGACGGAAAGTTTCTCGAGCCTGCGGGGGGTTTGTCGGGATTACGCGCATGTCCTGATTGCATTGGTGCGCGCCGTGGGCATCCCCGCGCGCTTTGTCAGTGCCTATGCACCGGACGTGAAACCTCAGGATTTTCATGCCGTGGTCGAGGTGTTTCTTGAAGGTGACTGGCACCTTGTCGATCCGACAGGCATGGCCCAGCCAGCGGACATCGTGCGAATCTGTGTGGGGCGCGACGCGGCGGATGCGTCCTTTCTGACCTCCTACGGCTTTTTGACGCTGCAAGAGCAAAGCGTGCAGGTGGAGCGGTTGGCGGTTTGATGGGCATCTTTGCCTCGGTCGCATCGAATTGCGTTGTGCCTGTGCGAAACAGGACGGAGCAATATTGTATAGTTAACCTTTCCACACTAGAGATTTCTCGGCTACGTCCCGTGGCCCTCCCTGTCGTGGATTCGAAATGACTTATTGTGTTGGCCTTTACCTGAACCGTGGTCTTGTATTCATGTCCGACACGCGGACGAATGCCGGGGTCGATAATTTTTCGACCACGAAAAAGATGTTTTCGTGGGACATCCCCGGGGATCGCGCGATCACCATCATGACGGCGGGCAACCTTGCCACGACGCAGGCGTTGATCAGTATTCTCGAAGAACGCTCCAAGGTTCTGTCGGAGCGCAATCCCACGATTCTGGAGCTGCCCACCATGTTCGAGGTCGCGCGCTTTGTCGGCGCGACCCTCAAGGAAGTGATTCAGGGCGGCGGCGTGGACGGTCAATCCGCGACCTCTGCCTTCAAGGCGTCCGTGATTGTAGGTGGCCAGATCAAAGGCGGCTTGCCGACGCTGTTTCTGGTCTATCCGGAAGGGAACTTTATCGAAGTGACCGAGGATGCTCCGTTTTTCCAGATCGGAGAGACGAAATACGGCAAACCGATCCTGGTGCGCGCCTATGATCCTGACATGAGCTTCGAGGATGCGATCAAGCTGATGATGGTATCCTTTGATTCCACGATCAAGGCGAACCTGTCCGTCGGCCTGCCGCTGGATATTCAACTCTATGAAGTCGACAGTTTTGCGCTGGAAACTCAGCCGCGCGTGACAGCGCAGGATCCCTATTTCCAGTCGATCAGCGCCGGTTGGGGGGACGCCTTGCGCACGGCGCTGATGCATCTGCCAAGTTACAAACGCAGCTGATCCCGCGTCGATAGCGCCTTAATCGACGATTGCCACATCCACGGCCTGCGTGTTTCTTTGCCCGCCGGATGACCGCAGGTGTCCGCGCACCGGCGAGACATCGGAATAATCGCGCCCATAGCCCGCGACGATATGGTCTGTGCCGACCAGCGTGGCATTGGTCGGATCGTATTCAATCCAGCCTTGATCCGGGCCGCACCACGCCCGCACCCATGCGTGCATCGCATCGGCTCCCTCGAGCTTTACGCCGCCGGGCGGCGGCAAGGTGCGCAGATAGCCGCTGACATATCCCGCCGGAATGCCCAGGGATTGCAGGCCAATGATCATGATGTGGCTAAAGTCCTGACAGACCCCGCGACGCAGGCGAAAGGCATCTGCTGCATCGGTATCGACGGTTGTGGCCGTCGCATCGAAGATCATTGCATCATGCAACGCTTTGCCGATGCGGATCACATTTGCGGTCGTACTTGCATTTGCATCATAAAGGTCATGCGCGAAATCACGGATCGCGCGGTTTGGCGGCAGGCGCGGGCTGGGCCCCATGAAATGCAAGGGCGACGACGGCCCCAGATCGGTCAGCGTGTCACATAAGGAGCGTATTTGCGCAACCTGTGGCGACAGGTCCTGCCAGCGCAGGGGCGGTTGCATTTCAACATGGCAAGACAGACGGATCGACATTTCAGCATGCTGATCGCGATGCGCACAGGAGGTTGTCATATTACCGAAAAAATCGACGGATTCGGCGCGGGATTCCGGTTCCGGAAAGATTTCGAGCAGATGGGTTGTCAGATTTTGACGGCCCGCCACGGCCCGGGGCAGCACGCGGATCAAATGACGGCTGTTGGCCGCGGGCTGGTCGTAATAATGGGCGATCGTCAGGCGAATACTGTACATCATGGGTCAGGCCAGATGATAGGCGTTCAGGGTGTCGGATATGGCCCAGATGTCCTGTTTGACCTGCGTCAAAACCTCAGGAGAAATCATCGCGGGGTCACTTGTTGCCAGTTGAGTTTCCAGCAACAGAACCTGACGCGCGACGTGGCTCATGTTGTGGCCGGTATGTTGCGCAGGCAGGTTGGCGATGTGGTCCTTGCTGCGCGTGATGTGGTAGCGGACCGACCGGGGATTTTGCGGATCAAGGGCCAGCAGATCAGTCACCGAAGCGCGATTGGCCGCAATCTGAAACCGGGTCCGATGCGAAACGACGCTGTCTCCGATTTCCAGAGCAAGGTCCAGCGCGCCGCTGGGGGCATCCGCTGACATGCAGGCCGCTAGCAGGTCACACATATTCGCGGCCCGTTCCAGCGACGTGCCGATGCTCAGAAAACGCCAGCCGTCCGACCGGTACATGTTTTCATGGACAAGTCCGGCAAAGCCGGTGATCTGGCGCAGCAGCCTGCTGATCTGGACGGGGACATCCTCAAGTGGGACAGACATGCCATCAAGGAACTTTGCATCCTTCACCAGCCCGCGCAGCGCCATCATTCCGTCCGGTGAAAAGCGGTCACTGATGCGCGATGCCGATTGCAGCGCAAGTCCGAGCGGTTCTCCAAAACGTGCGGCAATGGCAGAGGCGTTCGGCGCAACGCCGTTCATAAGTTGATCGCGCAGATACAGGGGCATGATGTCGCCGTGATCGGCCCCGTCCGCAATCCGCGCAAAATAGGCCCGGAACATCCGCATGTTCTGTTCGGATCGTTCAACATAGCGCCCCAGCCAGAACAGGTTGTCCGCCGCCCGGCTGGGCAAGAGAGAATGGGTCAGACTGCGGGTGACCGTGTTTTTCTGCACCGCCAATAGGGACGGTGTCTCCACCCGCTTGGGGCTGGTGACCCAGACATCCGCCACTTTTCCGCCGCGCTGCATGGCAAGGGCCTTGGCGTCATTGCCCGCGCTGATCCGCGCGTACCCGCCGGGCATCACCGCCCAGCCGTCCTCGGTGCGGCCAAGAGAGATACGGATACACATGGGGCGCGCAGCCAATTGACCATCTTCCCAAACCGGTGTGGTCGACAAGGTGACGGCTTCTTGCCCGACAAGGGTATGGCCATCGGTTTTCAACAAATCCGCCAGTTGCTGCGCATGCGCCCCGTCTGACAGATTGCCAAAGGCCGTGGTGCGGGGATCAGCCATGAGCGGCACGGTCGAAAAGGCATCGCCGATCATCATACGTTCGCTGTGGGCGATGACATGGTCCCGCTGGCTCGCCTGCCCGCACCACCACGTCGCAATGTTGGGCAGGGCCAGCCCGCGCCCCAGATGCGCCCGTGCGATCCTTGGCAAAAAGGCCATCAGCGCACGTGTTTCGAGCACGCCGGCACCAACCATGTTCACCGTCTTCAGCGTCCCGTCGCGGATCGCCTGCACGAGGCCCGCCGCGCCCAGCATCGAGGTGGAATCGAGTTCCAGAGGGTCGAACATCGCGCTTGGCAAACGGTTCCACAGCAGGCTGACGGGTTTCAGGCCTGCAACCGTGCGCACCATGGCCTTGCCGTCCTGAACGATCAAATCTTCGCCTTCGACCAACAAGAGGCCCAAATAGCGGGCCATATAGGAGTGTTCGGCGTAATTCTGGTTCATCGGACCGGGCGACAGCAAGGCCACTTCGCCCGAGGTACGCCCCTTGATCTCCATCAGCCTTTGCTGAAATTCCTGAAAGAATCCAGCCAGCCGATGAATATTCGCATTTGCGAAAAACTTCGGGAAAACGCGGCCCATCGCGATCCGGTTTTCGACGGCAAATCCGGCGGTCGAAGGGGCTTCGACAAGGTCGCTGATCACCCACCACTGGCCATCGGGCCCACGCCCGATCTCGAAGGACAACGTGTTGATCAGATGCGCGTCTTGCTTGCCAACCCCGACCATGGGACGCAGCCACGCCGGATTCTGGCTGAGCAGTTGCGCGGGCAACTGGCCCGAACTCACCAGAGCGTTGTCGCCGTAGAAATCGCGCAAGATGTATTCCAGCAAGTCGGCGCGCTCGACCAGGCCGTCGGAAATAACCTGCCATTCGTCTTCGCCGATGATCACCGGGATATGGCTCAGTGGCCATTCCCGTTCGGTTGACAGAGTTTCGTCATATTGACGGTACAGCACCCCGGCATCGCGCAGATATTGATCCCCGCGCGCAAAGCGCGCCGCCAGTTGGTCTGCCGACAGCCTGTTGAGATGGGCAAAGAAGGAGGCCCAGACGGGTTTTATCGTCCCGTCCGGTGCCAGCATCTCATCGTTGAGGGCCGCACCCGGCACGCCGTAAGACCCCAGCAAGTTCTGGTCGGTCTGGGCGCGCGCGGAGGGGTGCGGTGTTTGCATCGCTTAAAGGCCGGCCCTGCGGCGCAGATCCAGCGTCATCGGGAATTCGGGATGCGGACGTTCCGGCAGCGGTGGTGCTGTCCCGGCGCTGTGGCCCATTTTCTCAAACCTGCTCAAACGCCGCGCCTCTGCTTCGTTACCGTTGACGGGGAAGGTATCGAAATTGCGCCCGCCCGGGTGGGCCACATGATAGCGGCACCCCCCCAGCGACGTGCCCGTCCACGTATCAAAGATATCAAACGTCAACGGCGCGTCCACTTCAAGCACCGGATGAAGCGACATGGCAGGTTTCCACGCTTTGTAGCGCACCCCGCCGACCCGCGTTCCATTGGTCGCCGTGGCCGTCAAGGGGACCGGGCGACGGTTGGCCGTCACGATATAGCGATCTGGGTTGGCCCCGGTCAGTGTGACCTGAAGCCGTTCGGACGAGCTGTCGGTATAGCGGACCGTGCCGCCGATTGCGCCGGTTTCGCCCATCACATGCCACGGCTCCAGCGCCTGGCGCAGTTCGAGCGTTATGCCTTCGTATGTGACCTCACCGCAGAAGGGAAACCGAAATTCCGCCTGTGCTTTGAACCAGTCGGGATCAAAGGCCATGTCATGACCGCGCAAGTCGGCCAGAACGTCGAGGAAGTCTTCCCAGATGAAGGCAGGCAGCATGAAGCGGTCGTGCAATGTTGTACCCCAGCGGGTCAGGTTGCCACTGATCGGTGCCTCCCAGCAGCGCGCGATGATGGCGCGCAGCAGCAATTGCTGGGCAAGGCTCATCCGTGGGTTCGGCGGCATCTCGAAGCCGCGGAATTCGACCAGCCCAAGCCGTCCTGTTGGCCCGTCAGGCGAAAACAGCTTGTCGATGCAAATCTCGGTCCGGTGGGTGTTGCCGGTGACATCGATCAGCGCATTGCGCAACAGACGGTCGGTGAGCCAGGGTGGCGGCGGAGTGCCTTCGGCGGGTGGCCAGATCTGGTCCAGCGCGATTTCAAGCTCATAAAGCCCGTCATGGCGCGCCTCGTCGATGCGTGGCGCCTGACTGGTGGGGCCGACAAAGGTGCCCGCGAACAGATAGGACAGGCTGGGATGGCGCTGCCAGAACAGGATCAGGCTTTTGAGCAGATCGGGGCGGCGCAGGAATGGGCTGTCACCCGGTGTCGCACCGCCCACAACCACATGGTTGCCACCGCCGGTGCCGGTGTGCCGTCCGTCGGTCATGAATTTGTCGGTGCCAAGGCGGCATTGGCGCGCCTCTTCGTAGACGGTTTGCGTAGTGTCCACGCACGCCTCCCAACTGGCGGCGGGGTGGATGTTCACCTCGATCACACCGGGGTCGGGGGCGATGCGCATGACCTCGACGCGCGGATCATGGGGCGGAGCATAGCCTTCGATCAGTACCTTTCGCCCGGTGGATCTGGCGGCCCCCTCAACGGCGGCGATCAGCTCCAGATAATCTTCCAGCGTCTCGACCGGGGGCATGAACACGCACAGGCGTCCATCGCGCGGTTCGACCGAGATGGCGGTGCGGACGCGCCCGTTGAGATCACCCAGCGTTTGGGCGACTTGCTCTTGTCCGGCGCTGGCTTGGGTGCGCTGCGCGACGGGTTGGTCCGGCGCGGGCGCCGGGGGCAGCGGGTCGCGCGGTTCCGTGGGATCTTGCGGCACGATAAAGGGATAATTGCTTTCTGGAATATGTGGCAGGGTTCCAAGCGGCAGGCGATAGCCCACGGGGCTGTCACCGGCCACAAGAAACACCTTGCCCCGGCGCAGTTCCCACACTTCGGACATCCACCGGCTTGCGGCACGGGCCTGCCAGCGCTGTACCGGCAAGACGTAGCCTGCGGGCGTCGTCAGGCCGCGCTCGAACACCCGCGCGATACGCGCGCGCTCTTCGGGGTCAGCCAGTTTGGAATTCTCGGGCGTCACATTCGCAGGCAGGTTGCCTTCCTTGATGATCCACTCGGCGGGATCCTCAAAGGCGGGCAACACGTTTTCCGGGGGTACCGCGAGATTGGCTGCAATGGCGCTGAGCAGGGCTTGCGCGTCGTCGGGGCCGACATCTTCCTGCGTATCTTCGCGGGCCAGCAGATCGGGATCGTGCCAGATCGGCTGACCGTCCTTGCGCCAATAGAGAGAGAAGGTCCAACGCGGCAGCGTCTCTCCGGGATACCATTTGCCCTGCCCGTAATGGAGCAATCCGCCGGTCGAAAATCTGTCCTGCAAACGGCGCATCAACTGATCGGCCAGCCCGCGTTTGGCCGGGCCAACCGCGTCCGAGTTCCACTCCGCGCTCTCGAAATCGTCGATCGACACGAAAGTCGGCTCGCCGCCCATGGTCAGGCGCACGTCACCCGCTTCAAGGCGTTTGTCGACCGCTTGGCCGAGCGTGTTCAACGCCTCCCATGACTCGTCCGAAAATGGCTTGGTGATGCGGGGATGTTCCGCGGTGCGCGTCACCTGCATATCGAAGGAGAATTCGACGTCGGCCGCACTTGCCACACCGGAGATCGGGGCCGCGTGACGGTAATCGGGCGTCGCGGCCAGCGGAATATGGCTTTCCCCGGCCAGCAGACCCGATGTCGGATCAAGGCCAACCCAGCCCGCGCCGGGCAGGTAGACCTCGACCCAGGCATGCAGATCGGTAAAATCGGTGTCGGTGCCGGCAGGCCCATCAAGCGCGATGAGGTCAGGCTTCAGCTGGATCAGATAGCCCGACACAAAACGCGCGGCGAGGCCGAGATTGCGCAGCACCTGCACCAGAAGCCAACTGGTATCGCGACACGATCCTGCCGCTCGTCCCAGCGTTTGCTCGGCGGTTTGCACACCGGGCTCCATGCGGATTTCGTAATTGATTTCGTTGGCCAGACGGCTGTTCAGCATCACCAGAAAGTCAATCGTCACCATCGGATCGCGCGCAATCGTGGCCATGAAGTTTTGCAGCAACGGCCCGACAGGTTCAGCGCGCAGATAGATGCTCAGGTCCGGCGCGATATCGGCGTCATAGTCAAAGGGAAAGGTCTTGACGGACTCTTCGACAAAGAAATCAAACGGATTGTAGACGGACATGTCCGCCACCAGATCGACTTCGATCTTGAATTCGCGCACGGGTTCGGGGAACACGAAACGGGCGAGCCAGTTGCCATAGGGATCTTGCTGATGGTTCACGAAATGGCCCGAGGGCGACACCGTCAGGCTGTGCGAAATCACACGCGTGCGCGAGTGCGGCGCGGGCCGAAGACGGATCGACTGCGGACCCAATGTGACTGGCCTGTCGTATTTGTAATGCGTCAGATGGTAGATACTTGCGGTGATTGACATGTCGGTCTCTCCTTGCCTGCATCATGACGGGGGCGCTGCATCGCAGCAACCGCCAAATCGTTTTAACTGCACTCCCTTTGGACCAATTGACCCCTTGCAACTTTTTCTGCCTTTGAATTGTCCCACGGAGCAGTGACGAAGCCGGGTGTGTGGGTTTTGAAGTCCTCTGATCGGTTACAGGGGCAGCCGCCCGGTGGCAACGCGTGCCGCGCGCATACATTTCGTTCCTGTGAGAGGCAAATTTTGGAAATGCAGGGTTTGAATGCATATGTCCCCAATTCAAGGCGATGATGCCGCGATTGTGAGATTGGACAAATCGGTCGCTGGGTTCACCCGGGATGTTTCGGATCACGTCCCTTTGGTGATACGGATGATCAGCCGGGACGCTCCGGTGCAGGTCAGCAAGGGCAAGGCCAACTGATTTACCAATGGGCCGAGCGTCGAGATGTTGGAGTTGGCAGTGCATTCTCACTCAGGTCTGCGCTTGTCCAGCGGAACGGTGCAAGCCTTGCCAACTGTAAGGGCTCACCGCGCGGTTTTGCGGCGAGCGTGAGATCTACTGGCGGTGTCTTCTCCCCGAGGTCACCGCCACCATGGATTGGATCAAATGACGTGCCTGAGTATCCGGCGCCAACAGAACCATGACGGCGCAATTGGATTTGCAACTTGTCACGGTTGAGGTCTTCAAAGCCTTTTCTCCGGTCCAGAATTTTGATGGCCACGGAAATGCACGGCCTTCTGCCTCAAAGTTGCAATTTCCACTGCTATCCGACATTCCCCAAGTGGCCTGCCATCTGACGCGAAGATCGCCTGATCAGGCCTGCGGATCAAGTATCTTTTACCTC
>NZ_JAIMIA010000029.1 GCF_019966495.1 Tateyamaria pelophila
GTCCGAACGCGGCGGCGACCGCGCAGCCTTCATGTACACCCTGATCGTCACCGCAAAAATGAACGACATCGACCCCCAAGCCTGGCTCGCTGACGTTCTCAAACGACTGCCCGACATGCCCGTCTCGCGCGTGCACGAGCTGCTACCGTGGAACTGGAAAACCGCAGCACAAAACGTCAAGGCTGCATAGCCGCGGTCCACGCCGAATGTTTACTTTGTACGCCATATCCTCGATCAACAGAAACAGATCGGTGACCCGTTTTGAGTAGGCCTCAAAAACAAAGGCGCGGAAGATCCTTGAGGCCCCCATCATCTCGTCAAATGCGCTGCGTGGGATAACGACGGTCTCGATATCGGTCTCAGCGAGGCCTTCGGCAGAACCATACTCGAATGCCAAGAGGCAAGCCATCGTCAGCACGCAGCTCTCGCCCGCATGAACCCGATGGAGGACGATCTTGCACCCGGTCTCGGAAAGCCGTTGAACCCGCACAGTGCCTGAGACTAACAAAAAAAGGTTCTCGGCTGGCTTGCCCGGACCAAAGATCACGGTACCCTGTTTAAGGCATATAGTGCGGGCGCGCTTGTCCAACATCGCTGTAGTTTTCGGCGACAGATCGGAAAGACCGGGAAAACGCTCCCTCCATGAAGGGTGTTTCAGCATTGTGCTAATCCTGTTTCTCATGACACTAACCGCGCCCCGCCCACCACGTTTTGATTTTTGTCAACGCGCCTGGCCACCACCAGACGCAAACAAATGGTACGGGAGACTGTACAAGACGCCCGCAATCGCGATATCTCTTGCTGATCAGCCGACACCTAAGAACGAGGTCGCGCGCCTGTCCAACCGCAGCGGTCAGCGTCGTTGCCACTTCTGGCAGCGATGTCGCCAATGACAAAAGCAACAAACCCACAATCGATTTGGCAAGTTTGAAGCGATCAGACAGAGCGTCTGCCAGATAAGCTAGTCGCGCCTAGGCGATCCAGACGGCGGTCGCGCATAGAGCAAAGAAAACCAGGCTTTGGAAAAGCATGGTCACCGGATTCTGCATGGTACCGGGATACCAAGTTTAACTGTCGCCTATTTGACATCGCTCAATCGCGCGGAGCTTTGTCCGTGCACTATGTAGGCATGAATGATGAGCACGGACACAGCCCGCAGGAAATCTCAAAACGTCTTTCGAAAGGTCAGCGCCCCGGGCACCTCAAAGACATGATTTACGGTGGGATCGATGGCGCTGTCACGACCTTTGCCATCGTCGCGGGGATTGAAGGCGCAGGCTTGTCGCACGTCAACATCGTTGCTCTTGGAGTAGCCAATATCATCGCCGATGGCTTTTCAATGGCCGCCAGCAACTATTCCGGCACCAAAGCTAAATTCGACGAGCGCAAGCGGATTATCAAGATTGAAGAACGCCATATCGCGCTGCACCCTGAAGGCGAGTTGGAAGGACTGCGCCAGATCTTGCTGATGCGTGGTTTGTCAGGTGCGGTTCTGGAAGAGGCAACGACAGCAATCGCCCAAAGCAAGGATAACTGGATCGGCCTGATGCTGACAGATGAATATGGGCTCGCAAATGTTGAACCTGAACCAATGCGTGCAGCCCTCACGACTTTCGCGGCTTTTATCGTGGCTGGGTCGGTACCACTTGTGCCCTTCGTGCTGAGGCTTGAGCACGCTTTTGCAATCTCGGTCTTTGCAACCTTGATGACGTTTTTCCTGATTGGAACGGGAAAAAGTTTTTGGTCTCTCTCCAAAGGGTGGCATTCAGGCAGCGTAACGCTTTTGATTGGTGGCGTGGCGGCGCTGCTCACCTACATCGTTGGCGGTCTTTTCCATCCAGCCTGATTCCGTTTGAGCCATGTCAATTGAGCTGACCCAAAAGCTGGAAGCATGGAAGCATGGAAGCATGGAAGCAAAGATGAGACGATCATGTTTACGAACGCCGTAAAACTCTTCACGCTTAACAGGTTCGATATTAAGGTCGATCCCAGTTGGTTGCTTATTGCAGCACTCATCACATGGAGCTTGTCCCGTCAGTTCTTCCCACAAGTGCTGCCAGGGGAAAACGCGTATGTTTACCTGACGATGGCCATTGTTGCGATGCTGGGTCTGTTTGGTTCGCTCTTGTTGCATGAATTGGCACATTCAATGGTTGCGCGCCGTCTGGGTGTTCCGATCAAGAGCGTTACGCTGTTTCTGTTCGGCGGTGTAGCCGAGCTTGAAGCGGAACCAAGCTCCGCGCGGGTGGAATTCTGGATTGCAGTGGCCGGTCCTGCGATGTCTTTGTGCCTTGCCATCGAATTTACGGTGCTGGAATATATAGCCGTATGGTCTGGACTGTCGGCGGCACTCATCGAGATCGTTTCATATCTTGCGCTCATCAATCTGGTGCTCGCGCTTTTCAACCTTTTGCCTGCCTTCCCGCTTGATGGCGGCCGCGTCTTGCGGGCAGTCCTTTGGCTACGCTCTGGTGATGTGCTTTATGCAACGCGGGCGGCCGCGCAATCAGGCGCTTTTCTTGCCTATGCAATGATGACTCTAGGGGTCGTTTCATTGTTTCGGGGTGCGCTTATCGGGGGGCTTTGGCAGATCATGATTGGCGGGTTTGTTTTGGTTGCCGCACGTACCAGTTATACTCAACAACTGGCAAAGGTGGCCTTTGACGGGCGAACCGTCGGGGCGCTGATGACGCCAAATCCAATCACGGTCAGCCCTGATATGACGTTGTCTGAGTTCGTCAACCAAATCATGTTGAAGAAACATGTGAACTTTGTGCCGGTCCTTGAAGGCGATGTATTGCTCGGCCATATGGACCCATCCGTTTTGGCGGGAATTGACCGTGAGAACTGGGCAAATACACGGGTCGACGATGTGTTTGTGGGCTTGGATCAAGCCGCCATGACCGGTGCCGACATGCCTGTTCAAGACTTGCTTGAAATCATCTCGAACACCGGACAGCGCAAGTTTCTCGTCGTGTCGGATCACGACCTGCTCGGGGTTATCACCCTGTCGGACCTAACCCGTTTTCTGAGTTCCGCCGATCAGGATCAGCGACCGCACAACAAAGGGGATCAATCGTGATGAAAATTCTCATACTTCAAGGTCACCCTGATCCATCAGAAACCCATTTGTGTCACGCGATTGCAGAAAACTACCGCCGGGGGGCCGAACAAAAAGGTCATGATGTGCAGGTCATCATGATAGCGAAGGAGGACGTTCCATATCTCCGTTCAAAAGCTGAATGGGAAAGCGGTGATCCGCCTCAAGTTGCCCAAAACCGGACAGGCCGCGGTGCGCGCCGCCGATCACGTCGTTTTAGTGTACCCCCTTTGGATGGGGGACATTCCAGCACTTGTTAAGGCGTAGATTGCGCAGGTTCTACGAAAGGACTTTGCATTCGAGATGGATCACAAGCGCTGGAAAGCGTCGCTCAGGGGCAAGTCTGCACGGGTGATCGTCACCATAGGCACCAGGTCTTGCCTATCGCTGGTGCAGCGCGACAAACAAGATGAGAATCCGTATTGCCGCATCCAGATTGTCGCGCTACACGCTGGTTTTTCTTCGCGCACTCTCTGCGCACTCTTGATCGCAATATCTTGAAATTCTGCGGAATAAGGCCGGTCAAATGGAGCATTTTCGGGAATGCTGAGGATCCCAGTGGCAAAGCGCAAAAGGTATTCCTCTCTAAGGCCGAGGCGCTTGGGCGAAACGCTGAGTAGTGTGCGAACAGGCGTACCGAACTCTGGTTCTCGTTTTCGTTTCAAAGTGCTAGCGATGAACCTTGGCTTGGACCTTCGATAGGCAGGCGAATTTCCAGATGATTGATGCTTTACGTCGCACTGTCCAAAACCACGCGCAAAAGGCCACATTGCCGATTTCTGTGCGAATAGCGGTTTTTTCCTTTGGTCAACGATACAGCACTAAATCGCGATCAACTCGCCAAGATGGATTTCCACCGCACTCAGTGGCTGATTTGACAGTTCCTTGGGCATTTCACCCAAAAGGACCGCGCGCAGTGACGTATCAAGAATTTCGCGTAACAAGCCCAGTATGCGCGGCCCTGCAATCAGGATCAGTCGATCAAACCGCTTTTCGACATGCGCCTTTGCAACCTGATCGATTACAGTTTTAGCAAACCGCGCATCACTGATGTCTTGCGGATCAGTCTGTTCCACCGCTGCCATGCCGGGCCCGGCGATGCTGTGGCCAACTCCGGCTTTATCTTTAGGCGCGTTTGCTTCAGGCGAATTCCAAGTTTGTCCGCGTACGGGTGCAAGCCCTTTTCCGGGCCCGCGATGGGCCACCACTTTTGCGAACCGGGCATTCGCCAATACGACCCATGTCACAATCGGTTTCATCCTGATCTCCATGTAGTTAGTCACCATTTTCTCATATCCAAACAAGGTCCGGCTGATACAAATCAATCGAGGCTTGCACCTTCCACACACCATTTGGCAGGTTGGAAGCAGAGGTGTTACTTATGACCGAGACATCAGAAGACGATACTGTTCTGCGCGCCATCATGGACGCGGCAGTGGATGCGATGATCGTCTCAGATCAATCGGGCACGATCCTGCGGGTAAATGCGGCAGCGGCGACGCTGTTCCAGTTTGCACCGGATGAGATGGTTGGAAAAAGCGTCAACATGCTGATGCCAGATGCTCTGGCCGCTTTGCACGACAACTTTGTAGCGCGTCATATCGAGACAGGAGAAAAACGGATCCTCGGTCTGGGCCGCGATGTCGAAGGGCAGCGCAGCGATGGAACCGTATTTCCGCTACACATCTCCCTGGGTCACGCACAAGTGGGCGCCCAACGCATTTTCATCAGTATTATGCACGATTTGACATATCGTAAAGCGACAGAGGCGGCTTTGGCCCGATCGCAGAGGCTTGATGCGATTGGCCAGATGACTGGTGGCATCGCGCACGATTTTAATAATCTTTTGACGATCATCACGGGTAATCTGGAGCTGCTTGAAATGCGCGGTGCAGATGCCCGCCAACTTCCCTTGATCAAAGATGCGCTCGAGGCCGCCGAGTTGGGCGCGGATCTGACAAAGCGGCTCATGATTTTTGCGCGCCGCAGCAACCTTAATCCTGTGGTGGCAGACCTGCGGGTCTTGTGTTCAGATACCCTGAAACTGCTCAAACGGACACTTGGCACGCCTTTTGAGATCAAAACCGATTTTGCCGCTGATGTGAACTCGGTGATGATCGACCCCGCGCAACTGCAATCGACGCTTATGAACCTTGCCCTGAATGCGCGGGACGCGATGGGCGCTGGTGGCGAGTTGTTGTTTTCGATAGCGAATGTCACGATCGACGACACCTACATGGCGCAGGAAACTGACATGGAGCCCGGTGACTATGTACGCCTGTCGGTCAGTGACAACGGCGCAGGCATGAGTCTTGAGGCGCAGCGTCGTGTGTTCGAGCCCTTCTTCACAACCAGGCCCGACAGCGGCGGAACGGGCTTGGGTCTGGCGATGGTCTACGGCTTTGTTCGCCAATCCGGCGGGCATGTAACCCTGTATAGCGAGCTTGGACATGGGACAAGTTTTGGCCTTTACTTCCCTATCGTGCAACAAGCGGACGACGCCGTCAGTTCTGCCCTGAAGCAAAGCAAAATCCCTGCCTCCCCGCGTGGTCGTGGTGAAACCATCCTGATTGTTGAAGACAATCCCAGAGTGCGTAAGCTGTCGATCGAGCGGATCCGTGATCTGGGGTTCGAGACGCTGCAAGCAGACAGTGGCGATCGGGCTTTTCAGATGCTAAAGGACGGGGCGAAGGTTGATCTGGTGTTTTCCGATCTTGTCATGCCGGGCGATCTGAACGGATACGATCTAGCCGCCAAGATCGCTACAGAATTTCCCTCGCTGAAGGTCTTGCTGACCTCCGGCTATGCGAGTGACGTCGTGACGGGATCGATGGCGAGCGGCCCACCTCGAGATATTCTTCACAAACCTTACCGTCAGTTGGATCTCGCTCAGCGGCTTCACGCCCTGTTGGCAGGTGCGTCTGATGTCTGAAACCTCTGCACTTTGCAGGCGAACGTATATCCGACACCGCGCACGGTCTTGATAAGTTTCGGGCTCGAAGGGTGGCGTTCGATCTTTTTACGCAGCCGGGCGACCTGGTTGTCGATGGTGCGATCCAGCGGACTCCACTGTAACCCCCCAGTCAGATCCATCAGCTGATCGCGCGATAAAATGCGATTGGGACGTTCGAGAAACACAAACAACAATTTGAAATCACCGCTGGTCAGATTGCATTCAGTGTTGTTGCGATCAATCAGTTCCAGCCGGTCTGGAATCGCCGTCATGCCATCAAAGCAGAAATGAAGACTGCCCTCCGCGTCCCGAACCACGGTTTCAACTGGGTCTGTGGGGTGCATCGCCCCTGGGTCCCTTGCCCGTCGCAACACACTGCGAATGCGTGCGATCACCTCGCGCACATGAAACGGCTTGGTGATGTAATCGTCCGCCCCAACTTCAAGCCCTACAACGCGGTCGATCACGTCGTCTTTTCCGGTCACCATGATAATGGGCACCTGAGACGTACGCCTGATCTCGCGGGCCAGATCAACCCCGTTGTCTTTGCCCAGATTTATGTCCAGTGTAATCAGGCCAATGTGCGTATCCGATAAGATATCCATGGTTTTGGCGGCATCGTCCGCTTCACGCACAGAAAAGCCCTCGTCCTCAAGCACATTGCGCAAAAGGGTTCTGATTTTAGGGTCGTCGTCAATGATGAGCACGGTTTGAGCAGTCACGTCACCCTCGCACAACCAATTTGTGAGTCACTAACCAAGAGCCCGGTTTGCCGGCCCCTCATTTCAAGTCTCCAGATTACAAAATGATACAAAAGTTTACACATAGACAATAATGCAGATTACATGGGTTGTCCAAGGTGGCCTCGACTTTACCAAGAAGGGCCGCCCAATGTACGTGACCATTCCCGACAAACAGACAATTGAAAGCTCAATTGCGCCACTTGTCAGCGTTACACCCAAGACCACCGAGGCGCGGCTGAAACCCGGTGACTATTTGTACTTTGAGGGTGACGACGTTGCATGGCTTTATCAGGTCACCAGCGGGGTTGTTCGATTGGCACGTTTGCTGTTGGATGGTCGCAGACAAGTTATCGCATTTGGTTATCCTGGCGATATCATTGGATTTCCTGCAGATGGCCTGCATCATACGGATTGCGAAAGTCTGACGGATGCACGGTTGCAGCCGTTCCGTCGGACCCACCTCGAGAGCGGTGAAGGCGATCCAGTGCTGCATGCCGCCCTGCTGAGGGCAACTTTGCGCGAAATCAGCGCAATGCAGGATCACTTCATGATGCTTGGGCGAAAGTCAGCCACAGAAAAACTGGCATCTTTCCTGTGCGTCCTTACCGAGCGCGTCGGAGAAGATTTGGGGGCCTATCGCCAGATTAATTTACCGATGAGTCGATCTGACATTGCCGATTTTCTTGGTCTGACGACAGAAACGATCAGCCGGACCTTTACCCAGCTGCGCAAGCGTAAGATAATCGCCATCGACAACAATCATTCCATCATCATTCAGCGACCAACGGCCCTGTTGAACCTGTCGGTGGGGGACCGGGACTCATACCAACGGCTCGATTAGTTGACCGTTATCCAGTCCCTGTGAGTGATTGAGGTTATTCGGTCTGGATCGTTTGCGAAGAAGTTCCAGGCATCTTGGCACTTGTCGAGTATTTCGTCGTAACTATCAAATACGGAGATGGCGAGTTTGTTGGCCCGCAAGTAGGCCCAGACGTTTTCCATCGGGTTGAGTTCGGGCGCATAGGGCGGCAGTTTCAGCAGCGTGATGTTGTCGGGCACATCGAGAGCTTTCGCACAATGCCAACCAGCCCCGTCCACGATCAGCAGCGCATGGGCCCCGGGCGCGACCGCCTTTGCGATCTCTTCGAGATGCAGTCCCATTGCTTCTGTGTTGACATAAGGCAAGATCAGCCCGGCTCCGGTGCCACGTGCGGGGCAGGCAGCGCCAAAGATGTAGCTCCATTTGTAGCGTGTATCGCGGGGCACACGCGGGCGTGTGCCCCGTCGCGCCCAGATACGGGTCAGGGTGCCTTGCTGGCCCACGCGGGCTTCGTCTTGAAACCAGACTTCCAATGGTTTTCCACGCGCGTGTTCGGGCAGGATATCCGCTACGATACTTGCGAAGTTTTTTTGAATGCCACCTGTGCTGATACGTCAGCATTGGGATGTTCCGGGCGCACCGAGAGCCTGCGAAATCCCAGCTTGGCCAGATATGTACCGACCGTACGCTCATGGAGTCTGACGCCGAACTTCGCTTCAATGCGCCGCGCAAGATCCACGCGCCGCCAGCGCACGACGCCATCTCGCGCCGGATCGGGCCCGGCCTCAACCCAACGCGAGAGTTGCGCCATCTGGTCTTCAGACAAGAGGGGCTTCACCCCACGTCGAATGCGACGCCAGGATTGCCGATCAGCCACAGGAACAACGCTCGTGTCATCGCACCAACCCCGAGTAAGACCAGCGTGTAGTTGGCGACCCCGCCGACAAAAGGAATGAAATTCAACAGCGAAATGAAGATGATCGCTGCCGCAAAAACCATGAGCCGCGCGACGCTACTTGGGTCCTGCGCGCCGCCAAACCCTGACCAGATCCGCATTGCCACCCCGTAAGCACCCAAGGGTCCAGACAGCAAGGCTCTATCGGAAGATTTGTTCGTAGAATACCGTTAACGAGGAACGCATGGCGAACAAATCTTCCTGGCAAGACGATAAAGCCCTTGCTGGATAGCATGTAGCATCAATCGGGAGCCACGGTTGCGCCACCGGCAATGGGATCCAGGCGAGAGCAACTGGGCACCGCGCCGGGGACTTACGTGTTTAAGGAGTGACTCTTTTTGAACACTTTGGTTCGGTGCATTCGCCCATTGCTTGAAAAGAAGACAATGTTAACGCTGGTCTTCCCATTCTGACTTGGAAAGAATGCGGCCGGTAGCCAAATCGTTGGGCGATAGTCGGCAGTTTTTGGCTCTGGTTTTTCTCAGCGCTTCAAACCCGATGATCACGTCGAGCAACTCGGTGGTTATTGCAGCCTGACGCACAGCGCGTTTCTCGGACCCAAGCTCCTCCAGCCTGTCATCAACGGATTTTTCGGCCTGCTGCATCAGCGCCAAACGCGCCGCATTTTCGGTCATCAACGCCTCGGCAATCGCGCGGAACAGCGTGGCAAAGAGATGGCTTCGCACCAACGCCATGAACAAGTCGTCTGCGGGCATAGAAAAGAATGGCCGACTTCGCGACACCCATGGCCTTGTCGACAGATCGGCCAGAAGTCCTTGATCGATCGGAAGCAGGGATGTCACGATTGGCCCCTGCCCGGTCACACCTTCTTGCGCGACATAAGCCAGCGATACAGCCAATTCACGCGAGAGGTCCGCCTTGCGGATCTCTTCCAGCCTTTGCGTGAGAAGGTTTGCCAGACGTCCGATCCCATCAACAGAAGCCGCTGGAAAAAATGTTTCATCCACGGCGATGTGCTGATCTGCCAGCGAAGCTGTCATCTGTGCCCCGACGCACAGAACCGTCAGCTTGCCATCAGTAGCTTCGGTTCGCTCATCCGCCAAAAAGCACGCAAGCGCCTCGTTGTAGTTGCCGCATAGCCCATGATCGGACCCGAATACGATCAAGACCTGCCTGGCGTGATCGGTCGATCGCGTCTCAAGCGGTCCGAATGCCGTCAGAAACCCATGCAATCCGTCCAGCACAGTCGCATGATAGGCCTCGATCGCCTTTGCTGCCTGTTCATAGGGCGCTGCATTGATGACAGACAGGGTTTTCATCGTGTGTACGACACTACGAATGCCGCGCATGCTGGTCGACCGACGCCCGAGGGTTTCAAGGGTTTGCGCCATCTTGCTCTCCAAAAGTTGCGCGCGCCTTTTGAGCCAGCGCCACCATGCAGGCGCGATCATCGTCGCCAAGCGGGTCGTTCCCGGCAATGCGCGCGGCGACATCATCAAGCTCCCGCGCGGCCGCCGACCTGAGGGCGGACATGACTTGCGCCGTTTCAGCCTCGGTCAGACCATCGAACTGACCCTCCATCGCCGCAACCAGAACAGTGATCTGTTCGATGGTGGGGATCGGATCGCGTTCGGGCTGTCGCAAAGCCGCCCGCACCGCCACACCGCGCGTCAGCCGGGCGCGCGTGGCCTCGTCAAGCCGGGTGCCAAAGCGGGCGAAGTCTTCCAATTCCTCGAACTGCGAGAGAGTCACGCGCAGGTTTCCGGCTACGGAACGGAACGCCTTGGACTGCGCCTTGCCGCCGACACGCGACACCGACACGCCAAGATCGATCGCGGGGAACTGGTTCTTGCGCACAAGGCGCGGCGACAAGTAGATCTGCCCATCGGTGATAGAGATGAGGTTTGTGGGGATATAGGCTGCCAGGTTTTCCGCCTGCGTTTCGACCACTGGCAGAACCGTGATGGAGCCGCCCCCTGCGGACGAGGTGAACTGCCCTGCCCGCTCCAGCAACCGCGCATGAATGTAAAATATATCGCCCGGAAAGGCCTCGCGCCCCGGCGGGCGGCGCAGCAAAAGCGACAGCTCCCGATAGGACCGTGCATGGTGGGTCAGGTCATCCAGTATGACGAGAACATCTTTGGCTTGGCCCGCGAAGTATTCTGCCATGGTCATCGCCGCGTAAGGCGCCACATAAGCGAGACCCGCCGCGTCCTCGTCACCTGCCGACATGACGATGCTTTGATCCGTCATCGCCCCTTCACGGATCGCACCGATCACTTTGGCAACTGCATCGCCGCGCTGCCCGATGGCGCAATAGATGCAGATCACGCCGGTCGCCTTCTGATTTAGGATAGCATCCACCGCCAGCGACGTCTTGCCGGTTTGACGGTCACCGATGATCAGTTCGCGCTGTCCAAGACCCACAGGAACGGCGGCGTCGATTGCCTTGATCCCAGTCGCCAGCGGGCGCGTGATGGCCTGTCGGTCAAGGATTTCGGGGGCTTCGGCCTCCACCGGCCGCGTCGCTTCAGTCTTGATCGGGCCTTTGCCGTCTCTTGGATTGCCAAGGGCGTCCACAACGCGGCCCAAGAGTGCTGCACCGACCCGCGTGCTGACTACCTTGTGAGAGCGTGTGACGCTTTCGCCGACCGTCACCTGGTCGCTGGAGCCAAGCAGAACGACACCCAAGCGGCCCGGTTCGAGATCGAGAACGATGCCCTGCACGCCGCTGGAAAAGTGCAGCAATTCGTCAGACAAGGCACGTTCGAGTCCAACGACAATTACGATACCATCCGCCACCTCAACCACATGGCCGATCTCGCTGAGGCGCGGTGACGGGGATGGGCTGGCCAAAAGCGCCTCTACCAACGCCTGGGGGCCTGGCATCGGGTTTGTGGCTGAGCCAGTCATGTCGAAGCCAGCTTTGGATCAACACCCGCAGCCAATTGCGCGTCCATCAAATCGCCCAGGCTGTCGATGTAACCATCCACGGTCCAATCCAGTTGCGCGCCGCCGATCCGGAGGACGAGGCCGGGGGGCTGGTCCGCATCGGTTTCGAACCGAAACGGGATGTCCGGGAACACCGTTTGAAGGCTGCTTATCAGATCGTTCTGCGCAGATTCCGGCAAGGCATCGCGGCTGGTGATTACGGCTGCGGTGCTTTTGCCCGCGGCAGCACTCAACTCTTCAGCCATCGGTTCAATCCGCTTGGCAAGATGCTGGGCGATGCGGCCTTCAAGCGATGTGTCCGCAAGATCAGTCAGAGCCTTGCGGGTCAAAGACAGCAAGGCGCCACCGCCAGCGCGCTGCAATTTTGCAGCGTATTTCTTCCTCTCTTCGTCCAGATGCGCTTGCGATGCCATGCGTTCTTCCTCCAGCCGTTTGTGTGCTTCAGCCAAGAGGGCGTCGCGCTGTGTTTCGGCCTCCTGTCGCACAGCCTCTGCCACGTCGGATTGTTCGGCATTCAGAGCCCTGATCTGATCCAGATGCACCCGTTCCGCTGCCTGCGCTTTTTCCTTTGCAAGCACAGCTTCATGCATCCTGTTTGTGATCTCGGCCTCACGGGCGTCGATCCCATCCAGAATGGGGCGGTACAAAAACCGCCGGAGTAACCAAACAAGCACCAGAAAATTGGCGATCTGGGCTGCAACTGTGATCCAGTCAATGGACATCTGTTAGCTTCCCGTTGCCTGAGCGGCTGCGACCGCAGCGTTCCAGAACGGGTTGGCGAAGATCAGGATCATCGCGACAACAAAACAGTAGATGGCGGTGGATTCAATCATAGCGAGGCTGACGAACAGCGTTCTGGAAATGGTCGATCCGGCGTCGGGTTGCTGGGCGATTGCGCTTAACGCCATTGCAGCAGCGCGCCCTTCACCAAGTGCGGGTCCGATCGCCCCGAACGACACGGTCAATCCGGCGGTAAAGATCGAAATGGCGGCGATGATGCCAAGGTCTGTCATGGGTTTTCCTTTTCAGGTTGGGAAGATGGAGGAGGCGCTGTCGCGCTGGAGATGTAGACCGTGGCCAAAATCGCAAAGATATAGGCTTGGATCATGCCGGTCAGCAGCCCGAGCAGGTCCATAACGACAGGAAAGAAGAATGGAGCGACACTGAGCAGGATGGCCGCGATGACAGCCCCGCTCATAATGTTGCCGTAAAGCCGGATCGCCAGCGAAATCCCGCGCGAAAACTCCGAGATGATGTTGAACGGCAGCATGATAAAGGACGGCTCAAGATAGGTCTTGAGGTATCCGCCCAGACCCCGGGTGGTTATTCCAAACAAGGGAACAGCGATAAGGACCGACAGCGCCAAAGCCGTAGTCGTGGACAGCGAGGCGGTGGGAGGTTCGAATCCCGGCACAACCAGCAGCAAGTTCGATGTTGCCACAAACAAGAACAATGTGCCTGCGTAGTATAGCAGATAGCGGGACGGGCCTTGCGCGACCTCTTCAATCTGGCTTTGAATGCCCTGTACGATGACCTCCAACATGGTCCGCCAACGGTTTGGCGGCACGTCAGGGCGCAGGTTGCGCGTGATCAACAAGGATGCCACAGTCAGCAGCGCCATCACGATCCAAGTATAGAATATCGTGGCGTTGACCCCATAATCCCACGCCTCGAACATGATTGTCTGATCTGGCGACAGGTTCATGGCGCATCCCCGGCAGGCACCCCCGCTTGGACGATTGCAGTCGCGACCCAGCGTGTGATGAAGAATGCCAATGCAAACCCCGCAAGGGCGAAGGGACCGACAGACAAGGCGACGCCCCAACCGATCCCCAACAACGCAGTGATCCGTATGAAGGCACTGAGCGCCAAAATGTTGACGGGCCGCTCTGTCCCAAGCGCCAGACGCATACCAAGGCCCAAGCCTGCAAAAAACAACGCGGATGTCCCAACACCGATCGCTAGTCCAAGCGCGACCGCGCTCCAATCCAAGACTATCATTTATCGCTTCCTTCCTTGTTGATCCATGACGCGGCTATGAAAGCCCCAAGCACGACCCCTCCCAAAATCAGGGCGATGGTCCAGGAAAAACTCTGCGGCGCCACCTGGTCGAGCCAGAGGCCCAAAAACGCCCCCCCCACGGTCGGCACCGCAATGGACCAGCCGATCATGCCAAAGGTGCCGATACCGCGCAGCGGGCTTGGGCCCGGATTGTCGCGCGCGGATTTCAACCGCTTTGCGTGGCGGGCGATATCCTCGGCCGATTTATCGGGTTTGGGCGTCATGGGTGCGGCTTTCGCAATTCGGCAAAACGGCGAACCACATCCGCTTCCAGTCGCGAGAAGGCCGAACGCGCCTGACGTTCCTCGTCGTCCATCTCGATGAACTTGGCCTTCACGGTGTCGTTCAACGTCCCAAGATCATCGCCATGCACAGCGCGGAGCACCGCTGCAACAACGCGATGGCCCTTCTTCACCAAAAGGCCCTCGTCGACGCCGAAAATCTCCTCTGACCCGTCGGCCATGCGCAATGTCATGACGGAGGGCACCAGTGCGGTGACAAAATCGACGTGGTTCGGCAAAATTCCAAAGGCCCCATCCTGGGCCACTGCGGTCATGCGGATAGCGCGCCCCTCAAACAGGGTGTTTGTGGGAAGCCGCACAGAAACGCTCATATCCTCGGTCAAGCTCATGGTGCCGCCCCCAGATCATTCAGCGACCCGATCATGTAGTAAGCGCTTTCCGCGTGGTCGAACTCCGTTTGCGCGAGGATCGTCTCGCACCCGTCTAACGTCTCAGCGATGGGCACCAGCTTACCGGGCGTTCCAGAAAAGGATTCAGTTGTGAAGAACGGCTGCGTCAAAAACCGCTCCAACCGCCGTGCGCGGGCCACAGTGGCGCGATCCGCCGAAGACAGTTCCTCAAGGCCCAACATCGCGATGATGTCGCGCAATTCCTCGTATTCCGCCAAGGTGCGCCGTACCCCTCGGGCAATGTCGTAGTGCCGTTGACCGACGACCGAAGGGGTCAGCATGACCGAGGCCGAGGCCAGCGGATCGACGGCTGGATACAGCCCTTCGCTCGCGCGTTTGCGCGACAGCACCACGGAGGCTGAGAGGTGCGAAAAGATATGCGCCGCCGCCGGATCAGTGAAATCATCTGCGGGCACATAAACTGCCTGAATGGAGGTTATCGCACCGCGGCTGGTGGAGGTGATCCGCTCTTCTAAAGCGGCCAATTCCGTGGCCAATGTCGGTTGATAACCCACACGCGAGGGCATCCGTCCCATCAAGCCAGAAACCTCGGACCCCGCCTGCACAAAACGAAAAATGTTATCGATGAGCAGCAGCACATCCTGCCCCTTATCGTCGCGGAAATACTCGGCCATCGTGAGGGCGGTGTTGCCGACCAGAAAGCGCACGCCGGGCGCCTCGTTCATCTGGCCGAACAACATCACAGTGTTGTCGCGCACACCTGCCTCGCCCATTTCGCGATAGAGTTCTTCAGCCTCGCGCGACCGCTCGCCGATGCCACAAAATAGGCTCACACCCTTGTGGTGCTGGACGGTGTTGTTGATCAACTCGGTGATCAGGACCGTCTTGCCAACGCCTGCCCCACCGAACAGCCCGGTTTTTCCGCCACGTTCGATAGGTGATAGCAGGTCAATCGCCTTGATCCCGGTTTCAAGAATCTGCGACTTGAGCACACGGTCGCTGAGCGCAGGCGGTGCCTGATGGATCGACCGCCACGCCACCGCCTCTGGTGCCGGGCGTCCATCGATCGGCGCGCCAAAAACGTCCAGCATTCGCCCCAGCACGCCTTCGCCCACAGGAACCATGATCGGCCCGCCCGTCGCCCTGACCGTCATACCAAGGCCCAGACCTCGTACCGGGGCCATCGCGATGGCCCGCACCAGTCCCTCCCCGATCAGGGCAGCGACCTCTAACGCCACGTCGTTCGCAAACAAAAGATCGTGGATCTGCGGCACTGGTCCGTCGAAAACGACGTCGACGACACCGCCACGAATCGCCGCGATGCGGCCGTCGGTCTGCGCCTTTGCGTCGATGTTGGTGTTGGTGTTGGTGTTGGTGTTGGTGTTGGTGTTAGCGCTCATGTCGCACCCATGCCATGTTTTTTAACGTGCACTCTGGAAGTGCCGCTGAGCAGAGCCAAAGCGCGAAAAAGCCGCCCAATCCCATTTACCCCGACTCGATCAGCAAAATCGCAGGCTGTATTTAATTTAGGCCCCATTGAGGCCTTTTGCGTCTCCAGCGCACATGGTCCACGTCCTTTGATAGGTTTGGTGAACAGAATAATCGTTATGATCCAGATCGAATTGACGCTGATCAATCAGCAAACTGTCACATTTATGTTCGTTCCAATGAATCCTGGGTGCCTTTTCATAAAGGTACCGAATCCACCACAGGATTTAGCTATGTTTGAGGCGTGTCTGAGTGGTCATGCCGCCGCTTCTTGATGCGATCCGTGGGGAAATATTTGTAGAATGCGGTGCGACCTATTTTCCGCTGATCAATGACATCGCCGATGAAAGGGTAGTTTTCGGTGTCCTTAAGCATGGCTTCGGCGTGTTTAATGCTTTGCTCGTTCAAGGCTTTTGGCCTGTCACCACGCCTTCCACGTTTTGCGGCGGCTTTGAGATGGGGAGCTCACCTGTGAGCGATGACCCATATAAAGTGTTGGGCTTGAAAAAAACCGCGTCGCAGGACGAGATCAAAAAAGCTTACCGCACGCTCGCAAAAAAGCTGCATCCGGACCTGCATCCGGGTGATGCTGACAAGCAGGCGCAGTTTCAGGCCGTCACGGCCGCAAATGATCTGTTGGGGGATCCGGAAAAGCGCAAACGCTTTGATGCCGGAGACATTGACGCCAGCGGGCAAGAACGCCCTGAACGCCAATACTATCACCAATATGCCGGTCAAGATGCCGGGCGTCGCTATGATCCCGGCGCGGACATGGGTGGGTTTGACGACCCGTCCGACCTTTTCTCGGAACTGTTTCGGCGTCGTCAGGCACGCGGTGGCAGAGATACTCGACAAGACTTCAATGCGCGCGGTCAAGATGCCCGTTATCATATTGAAGTCGACTTTTTGGACGCGGCGCGTGGAGCAAAGCAAAGCGTAACAATGCCAGACGGCAAAGGGATTGAAATCAAAATTCCGGCCGGGGTCAAGGAAGGTCAGACGCTTCGCTTGCGCGGAAAAGGCGGCCCTGGGTTTGGGCAGGGGCCTGCCGGCGACGCCTATGTTTCCATCAGTGTGCGTCCGCATGCCATTTTTGTGCGTGAGGGCAACAACATTGAAGTTGAGCTGCCGATTACATTTGATGAGGCGGTTTTGGGTACCAAGATTGAAGTTCCAAGGATTGATGGCGCTGTATCCTTGACCATTCCCAAGGGTGCTTCTTCGGGGCATCGCATGCGGCTCAAAGGCAGGGGAATTGGTGCCGGGAAGAGTTCCGGCGGAGATCAGTTTGTCCGCCTGAAAACCGTACTGCCCGACAAGATTGATGCGCAGATGGAAGAGCTGGCAACAAGCTGGCGTCAACACACCGATTTTGATCCGCGAAGCGAACTGCGGAGGAAAACATGAGTTTAGGCTCAGGACTCATAACCAGAAGATAACGGTTGCTGCGAGTGCGATTGCGGAGAGGAAGACGGTTGGTGATCTGTCGTAGCGAGTTGCGACGCGACGCCAGTCTTTGATCCTGCCGAACATCCTTTCGATCCGGTTGCGCCTCTTGTAACGGCGTTTGTCATATTTGACGGTCTTCTTGCGTGACTTGCGTCCTGGGATGCAGGACCTTGTTCCCTTGTCTATAAGGGTATCGCGGAACCAGTCGGCATCATAGCCTCGATCAGCGAGAAGCCATTCAGCCTCTGGCAAGCCATTCATCAAAGCTGCCGCTCCGGTGTAATCGCTAACTTGCCCTCCGGAGATAAAGAGGCGGACTGGGCGCCCAATGGTGTCGGTAACTGCATGCAGTTTGGTGTTCATGCCGCCCTTGGTCTGCCCAATCAGGCGTCCACGCCCCCCTTTTTTAACCGCAAGCTGGAGGTTCTGTCGCAAACTTCAGCGCACGACGGAATGACTCATAACTTTGGCCACAGCTATCCAGCGAGTGCTGTGAATTGTTGGAATGCGGATTGGCCAGAGGAGTCGAATTGTCGCTTGTGGATCATGTGGGCGACTTCGATGCCTTCCAGCGTTGCAGTGGCCGAGCGGAAGGATTTGAACCCCTTCATTTGCCTTGTCAGTTTCTTGATGAACCGGTGGTCCTGCTCAATGATGTTGTTCAGGTTCTTGACCTGCAGGATTTCGATCAGCCAAAACCATTCGTTCAAAATCAGTAGGCAATTCATGTTCTGCAGCCCTGCGAGATTTGCCCCGCTTTTGTCGATTACAACTCTGTCGGGGAAGCCGTTTTTGCCGATTGTGCGTGCAAAGAACGCCGTTGCCGCAGCTTCATCCCGGTGCTCCGAGAGCATGAAATCAAGGGTTTTTCCGAACTTGTCGATGGCTCGGTAATAATACGTCCACTTGCCTTTCACTTTGATGTAAGTCTCATCCATGCGCCAGGATACAGCAGTCTTTCGCTTTCGTTTGTGCGCTTCCATCGCAATCAAAGGGGAGAACCTTATCACCCAACGGTTCAGCGTTGCATGGTCAAATTCGACCCCACGTTCCGCCATAATCTCCTCCAGATCACGATACGAAACGGCATATCGTACATAGAAAAACACAGCGTACAGGATCACGGATCTGGGATAGTGGCTGCCCTTGAAATCAATCGTCACGTTCCGATACTCACCCTCGAATTCAAAAGGCGGCGTCTACCACAGGTTACCAAGCAGGCCCATATTCTAAAAGTTTGCGACAGAACCGGAATTGCTGCGCCGCCATAATGGGTTTGTCGCGCGCATGGATGTGACCGTGACCCCGTTCGATGACATGGAAATCCGCCGGGTAACCATTGTGAACGAGAGCGACCAGAAACGCACCATCGATTTGACGACCTACGCGGAGGTCGTTCTGGCACCCCCTCAGGAGGATGAACGCCATCCCGCCTTCAGCAAGCTTTTCGTCAAAAGCAGCTATCTGCAGGACAGGCAAGCGTTGCTCTTTGAGCGGAGGCCGCGCCGTCCCGAGACGCGTCCGCCTGTCGTGTTGCACAAGCTGGTCTCGGATGATCCCGCGATCGGGATCACGGGGTGGGAGACCGACCGCGCGCGTTTTCTGGGACGCAACCAAAACGCGCGCGCGCCGCAGGGGCTGCGCGAGGGTCTCTCTGAAACGGACGGATGGACACTTGACCCGGTGATGGCGCTCCAGGTCAGCCTACGCCTCAAGCCGATGGAGACCCGGGAGCTGACCTTTCTGACCATCGCGGGTACGTCGCGCAGGCAGGTTCTGGAGGTGGCCGCACGCTATCCTGCAGCGTCGATCGGGCGCGCCTTTCGCGAGGCATTGTTCGAAACCGGGCGGGCCGTGCAGAAAATGCAGATCGACCCTGCGCACTTACCGCAATTGCAAGTGCTGTCGTCACTGCTCACGCATGTCAATCACACCTTGCGCGGTGCGCCTGCGGCCGACGCCGATCAATGGAATGGCCAGCCCGACCTCTGGCGGTTCGGGATATCGGGTGATCTTCCGATCCTTTTGATGAATGTCGTGTTGACCGAGGAGCCGTCATTTCTTGACCTTCTGATCCGCGCGCAACAGCTTTGGCACCGGGGCGGGCTGCAGGTCGACCTCGTCATTCTGCGCAACGCCACCTCGGGATACGAAGAACCGCTGCGCGAGCGTGTCTTGTCGATTCTGCGCGATACGCAGTCCGACAAAGTGTTGGGCATGCGCGGTGGCATCCATCTTCTGGCGGCAGATCAAATGGACCCGGGCGTGCGGCGTGGACTGGAGGCTGCCGCCCATGTCGTCCTGACGGATGAACACCAGACGCTGCGCGAAATAATCGACCGCGCCCTGGAAACCCGTGTTCAATCACCGCCGTTTTCGCCGGGGCCAGCGCCGACGTATGACGCGGTGCCGCCCCTTGAGCGACCACAAGGGTTGTTGTTCGACAATGCCTATGGTGGATTTGAGCCGGAGAGCGGCGATTACCTGATCCAACTGACACCGGGCACGCGCACACCCGCGCCTTGGTGCAACGTTATCGCTAACGACGATTTTGGGTGCCTTGTCAGCGAGTCCGGGTTTGGCATGACCTGGGCCATCAACAGCGGTGAACACCGTCTGACCCCCTGGTCCAACGACCCAGTCACCGACACGCCCGGCGAAGTGCTTTACCTGCGCGATGAGGCCAACGGCGAGGTTTGGACCGTAACGCCTGAACCGATGGGGCGGGATGCTACCTGTCAAATCCGGCACGGTGCGGGCACAACACATTGGCAGCGCAACAGCCACGGGCTGGAACAGGAGGTGTTGGCGTTCGTGCCTGATGATGCGTCGGTAAAGCTGGTCCGGTTGCGGATCACAAATCGTTCCGGGCAGGTCCGGCGCATATCGGCGACCTACTACGCCGAATGGCTGCTAGGTGCGATGGGCAGCGTCGCGCGCCCCCATGTGATCAGCCGCTATGATCCGGAGCTGAAAGCGATCATCGGCACTAATCGGTGGAATCCTGAATTCGGGAACCGCTGTGCCTACCTTACCGCTTCGGTCGATCCGCACAGCCTGACCGGTGATCGCCATGATTTTCTAGGCCAGGATGGTGATGTGAGCAGTCCCGCCGGGATGTGGCGCTGGGATCTTGGCGGACGGTTCACCCCCGGCAGCGATGCCTGTGCCGCCTATCAGGTCCACCTTGATCTCGCGGCCGGGGAAAGCTCCGAGGTGGTCTTTGCCTTGGGCGAAACCGCGGATCACGCCGGTCTTGCTGCGGAAGTGGAAAAATGGAGATGCCCGTCCGAAGTTGACAAGGCCCATCTTGAGTTAGGGAAGGCGTGGACTGAACGTTTCGGTGGCGTTCAGGTCAAGACGCCGGACCCCGCATTCGATTTGATGGTCAACAGATGGCTTCCCTATCAGAACCGGTCCTGCCGCATCATGGCGCGGGCAGGCTTTTATCAGGCGGGTGGAGCCTATGGGTTCAGGGACCAGTTGCAGGATGTTCTGGCGCTGCTGCACAGCGATCCGGCGCGGGTGCGGCAGCACATCCTGCTGGCTGCAAGATACCAGTTCGAGGAAGGCGACGTGCTGCACTGGTGGCACCCGCCCGCAGGCCGGGGCGTGCGCACACGGTGTTCGGACGATTATTTATGGCTGGTTTTTGTCACGGCGCGATACGTCGATGCAACGGGAGATATCAGCATTCTGGATGCCATCGTTCCCTTTCTGTCCGCACCGGAGTTACGACCAGAGGAACACGACCGCTATGCGCTGTTCGAGGTTGGCGAAGACGCATCACTGTATGACCATTGCGCGCGCGCGATGGACCGGATGATGACGACCGGGTCGCATGGTTTGCCGCTAATGGGTGCTGGCGACTGGAATGACGGGATGGACCGGATCGGGGACAAGGGTCGGGGCGAAAGCGTCTGGCTCGCCTGGTTCCAGATTGCCACCGTAGCCCTGTTTGCTCCACTTGCCGAAAAGACCGGACACGGCGAGGACGCGAAAGGTTGGCAGGATCATGCGCGCAGTTTGCGCCGGGCTTTGAAAAAGCACGGATGGGACGGTGCGTGGTATGTCCGGGCCTTTGATGATGACGGCGTGCCATGGGGCGCGCGGGAAAACGACGAATGCCGGATTGATCTGATTGCACAGGCATGGTCCGTTCTGACCGGTGATCCTGCGGACAAGCGGGGGAACCGTGCCTTGCAGTCGGCACATGAGCATCTTGTTGATACCGAGGCACGGCTGATCAGGCTGCTTACGCCACCGTTTGACATTACGGACCGCGACCCCGGCTATATTCAGGCCTATCCACCCGGTATCCGCGAAAATGGCGGTCAGTATACACATGCGGCGACGTGGCTTGGCGCTGCCTATGTCGCAATCGGCGACGGCGACCGTGCCTATCAGGTATTTGATCTGATCAATCCGGTTCGGCGTGCGGCTGGCAAGGTAGATGCCGACCATTATCGCAGGGAACCCTATGTGCTGACTGGCGATGTATCCGGGGCAGGCGCGCGCACGGGGCAGGGTGGCTGGTCGTGGTACACTGGTGCTGCCGGTTGGACCTGGCAGCTTGCCGTCGCCGGAATTCTGGGTGTCCAGCCTAAGGCGGGTGCGATCAGCATTGATCCTTGCCTACCTGCAAGCTGGGGTGGCGCAAAGCTGACAATGGACGGCGCGCAGGGTCGTCTTGAGATCATCATTGAGGATCGCAGCACCATCGGCAAAAGACAGGGCCACATCACTGTCGATGGCAAACTCTGGTCGTCGGACACTGTGCCTTTTCCGGGCAAAGGCCAAACCAGACAGGTCGTTGTCACGTTAGAGGAAAATCCAGCCGAAAAGCAGTCCAGTGAGAGCCGAACTGGTTAGGTGCGCCGGGTTCGTGCGGGAGACCCCGAGACAAGCTTTCGCCCCCGCATCCGAGAATGACAAATATCAATCGTATCCCGTGGAATGGGGCGAAAATGGTGTCCGTAGGCAATGGAGATTACCAAGTGCAAACGAATGCGCTACCAGACATGGACGTGTCCGACGCTCCGACAGGATGTTGTCCCCGGTTCGACCCAGCCGGATGGGATGGTCGCAAGCTCCATTTTGAAAACAAACTTTTTGTGCGCGCCACGACGCAAAGCCTGCTGCACGTGCCCCTGAACATGGGCAAAGTGTTCACGCGGGTACAAGGCCATATCGAAGACGCAGGCGCGCAGGACCCGGACGGATATCTTGTTCTCAGTCGCGATCTGTCTGCAACCGAAAGCGAACACTTTTTCGCGGTCTCAGACCCGGTGCAGGACGAGGAAATGACAACGTTGTCGGGCGATTTCATCACACGGATTTTCGAAGGGCCGCACCGCAAAACCGGGGATTGGATGCATGAGATGGAGGTTGCCGCCAAGGCGAGTGGCCACCGGGTCGACCGTGTTTTCATGTTCTACACGACATGCCCGAAATGCGCGCGCGCGTACGGTGCAAACTATGTCGTTGGCATCGCACAACTTGATCAACGCTCTGAATTGGAGGCATGACGATGAAGGATCCAGAACTGGACGTTTTGTTAGGTGAACTGGAAAAAAGGACAGACCTGACAGTGGCCGATTTCGACGGTGTGGTTCACGCGCTCGCCTTTCTGCTGCCCAAGGCTGTGCAATCCGATCAGCAGCTCGCCGAGCGCATCGGCACGGCGGATACGGCGATGCACATCGCTGATCAGGCGTTCCCGAATTGGAATGTGCACATTCACGGACGGGCCAATGACAAAGACGGGCACTGGCGTTGCACCTTGCGCGAACACGACGGGCTGGATGACGATGTCGCAATTGGTTCAGGGCGCTCGCCTGTCCTGTCGCAGGCGATCCTTGCCGCCACCATGCGATTGGCGATGATCCTGAAAAACGACTAAGCCGAACGGTGACGTCGCGGTTGCTTGCTGGGCAGATATGGTGCTGGAATGGTGCCAGCACGCGCCGGTGTGACAGGCAGGAAAGGCATACGCTCTGCAAGACATTCTGACGATTACGCTCAATCCCGCTGTTGACCTCGCCACGTCGGTTGAACACGTCATTGCCGGACCCAAGCTGTACTGCAGGCCACCCAGTATCGATCCGGGGGGTGGCGGCGTGAATGTCGCCCGCGCCATTTGCAAACTGGGTGGCCGTGCCAAGGCGCTGGTGGCCGTTGGAGGCGCTTCAGGGGATCGGTTGCTGCAATTGCTTGCGGCGGAAACGGTGCCTGCCCATACGGTACCTGTCAGCGGCGAGACCCGCGAAAGCTTTGCCGTGACAGACGAGGGCACCGGCGAACAATATCGGTTCAGCCTTCCGGGCCAGACCCTGACCGCTCAGGATGGCGACCGGCTCATTGCCGAGATTGCCAGCGCTGTCTCGCAGGATGGCTATGTCGTGCTGAGCGGCGGTGTCGCCCCCGGTTTGGGCGACGCATTCCCCGAACGCATTCTTGCCGCGATGTCGCCGCGCACCGACAGGTTGATCGTTGACACGTCCAAGGCAGCACTTGCGCGCCTGATAGCGCAGCCTTCGGTGCCGGTGTACATTTTGCGTCAAGACCAAAGGGAAGCGGAACTGTCGGCGGGCCACGCCCTCAAGACCGTCGCAGACAGCATCGCTTTTGCAGAGACTCTGATCGACCGGGGGGTTGCGCGGATCATCGTTTCGGGCCGGGATTCCGAGGGCTCCATCCTTGTCACAAAGGACGCGCGCTACATATGCCGCACGCCGCATATGGCGGTGGTCAGCAAGATCGGCGCGGGAGACGCCTTTGTTGGGGCTTTGACGCTTTCGCTGTCGCGGGGCGCTACGCTCGACGTGGCGTTGCAATGGGGCGTGGCGGCGGCCAGTGCGACAATGGGAACTGAGGGCACCGGACTTTGCGACCGGCCAGTGGTGGAGGCGCTGTTGGCACACTGTCACGTCGAACAGGTCTAGTCTGCCTCGGCTTTGGCGACATTGCGCAGCACCTTAATGAAACTGTCCGGCGTGACCGAGACACTGTCGATGCCGAAGCGGACCAGCCGCCCGGCATATGCCGGGTCATTGCTGGGGGCCTGCCCGCAAAACCCGACCTTTGACCCGGCCGCATGGGCTTCGCGGATGACGGTTTCGATCATCCAAAGGACCGCCGGATCATCCTCGCGGAAAAGCGCGGCAAGCTCTTCTGAATCCCTATCGATGCCCAGGGTAAGTTGTGTCAGGTCATTCGATCCGATCGAGAAACCATCAAACCGTTGCGCGAACTCTTTCGCACGGATCACGTTAGACGGGATTTCACACATCACATAAACTTCAAGCCCATCTTGGCCTCGCTTCAGGCCATGTTCCTCCATCACGGCCAGCACGCGATCTGCCTCTTCGGGCGTGCGGCAAAAGGGGATCATGACAATCACATTGTCAAAGCCGATCAGCCCGCGCAGACGGGCAATCGCCTGACATTCCAAAGCAAACCCGTCCCGGTAGTTTTCGGAATAATACCGCGACGCACCGCGAAACCCGATCATGGGGTTTGCCTCGTGCGGTTCGAAATCGCGCCCGCCCAGAAGATCGGCGTATTCGTTGGTCTTGAAATCACTCATCCGCACGATGACCGGTTTGGGGTAGCAAAAGGCAGCGATGCGCGACAATCCCCGCGCCAGATGGTCCACGAAATAGGCGGGCTTGTCGTCATAACCGATCGTGAGCGCCTCGATCTCAGCTTGCACAGTGGGGTCTGTAATTCGGTCGAAATTCACAAGCGCCATCGGATGCACCCGCACGGCGCTGTTGATTACAAACTCCATGCGTGCCAACCCGACGCCATCCGTCGGCAAATGCCACCAACGCAAGGCAGCCGACGGGTTGGCAAGGTTTAGCATGACCTTTGTGCGGGTTTGGGGCAGGTCCGACAGCGGCTCCTCGGTTACGACAACCTCAGACAGTCCTTCAGTCACCACGCCATCTTCACCACCAGCGCAGGACACTGTCACGTCCTGTTCATCATGCAGAACATGCATTGCATTTCCGCAACCGACAACCGCAGGTAGGCCCAACTCTCGGCTGATGATTGCCGCATGTGACGTCCGGCCCCCGTGGTCCGTCACGATCGCGGCGGCGCGTTTCATGATCGGAACCCAGTCCGGATCTGTTGTGGACGTCACCAAAACCGATCCATCGACGAAGCGGTCAATATCCTTGGCGTTTTCGATGATGCTGACCGTCCCGGCCACTGCGGCGTCGCCAACGCTTAGACCGGTCACAAGCGTCTTGCCTGGATCTTGCACCTCGTAGGTCTTCAGCGCACTGGTGTCGCTGCGGGATTGTACCGTTTCAGGTCTGGCCTGAACGATGTAGAGCGTACCGGTCTTGCCATCGCGGGCCCATTCCATATCCATTGGCTGGCCATAGTGGTCCTCAATGATGCAGGCCTGCCGGGCAAGGGATAGAATTTCCTCGTCGCTCAGCACGAACAGCTCCCGCTCCGCTTTCGACGTCGGCACATTTCGCGGGGTGCCTCCTGAATCTATGATCATCTTGATCTCTTTACCGCCCAACCGTTTCTCAAGGATAGGCGTGAGATCAGCATTGCTCAGAAACGGCTTGAAGACCTCGTATTCGTCCGGATCGACCGCACCCTGCACCACGTTTTCGCCCAGACCCCAGGCTGCGTTGATGAGCACGGCGTCGGGAAACCCTGTTTCCGTATCGATCGAGAACATGACGCCCGATCCGCCGGTATCGGCACGAACCATCAGCTGTACACCGACCGAGAGGGCCACTTGCGTGTGCGAGAACCCCTTCATCTTGCGGTAAGAGATCGCGCGATCCGTAAAGAGCGACGCATAACATCTGCGACAGGCGTCCAGCAGGTTAGTTTCTCCGCTGATGTTCAAAAAAGTTTCCTGCTGACCGGCGAAACTCGCGTCCGGCAAATCCTCTGCAGTGGCGCTGGAGCGTACAGCGACAGTAACGTTTACCTCAGCCTGCGAATTGCAGAGGTCTTTGTAGTGGGCGAGGATTGCTTTGGCGGTGTCCTCAGGCCATTCGCCGCCCAGAATGAGCGCGCGGATTGCCTCACCTGCGTGATGCAATGTGATTTTCCCCGCCGCCAGTTTTTCAAGCTCGGCAGCGATGCCAGCGTCCAGATTATTGGCAGAAAGGTAGCGGCGATAAGCATCCGCTGTGGTGGCAAAACCGGGAGGCACAAGAATACCCTGTCGGCCCAACGCGCCAATCATCTCGCCGAGCGAGGCGTTCTTGCCGCCAACAATTGGCACGTCATCGCGTTTCAATTTGCCAAAGTCGATCACGAGCGGATTTGAGCTGTCCATTTTAGGTCCTTTCGCGGAGGGCTGGCATTAAAAATACCATCATCCGCGGCACACCTTTTGACTTAGGTCATGCGGCGCGCGTTCCTGCGGGGCCATTTTGCACGTGACCTGCAGATACCCAGCGTTCTGTCTTTGGTTATTGATTGCATCGCCCAAAACGCTACCGGATCAACATATGCGACCAGTGTGTGATCAAACTTTGTCCCCTCAGAATTGATTTTGATCATCTCGACGACGGCACGGCCTGTTATTTCACGATCAAAGCAACATCGTAAGTCAGGTAGTGCCCATGACATCAGACACGATCACCAAATCCCAAGCCGCTCAGAGCGCTGCGAACATGTCGAGCTATGACAGCTATTGCGCCGCGTTCACCTGGAAAGATGCACGTGCGCAGATCGACGGTTTTGCAGATGGCAAGCTTAACATCGCTCACGAGGCTGTTGATCGCCACGTTTTGGCCGGTCACGGGTCGCAGGTTGCGTTGCGGTGGATCGCGAAATCCGGCGCGCGCACGGACTTTACCTTTCTGGAACTGTCACACCTGACCAACCGCTTTGCGAACGTGTTGCGACGTCAGGGGGTCAAGAAGGGGGATCGCGTCTACTCTCTACTGGGGCGCACCAGTGACCTTTACATCGCCGCCCTTGGCACGTTGAAAGCGGGCGGTATATTCTGTCCTCTGTTTTCGGCCTTTGGTCCTGAACCCATCCAATCCCGGATGGAAATCGGCGGGGCGAATGCCTTGGTCACCACGGCGCGCCTCTACAACCGCAAGATCAAGAACCTGCGGAGCGATCTGCCGGACCTACGCACTGTCTTTCTGACCGATGGCGATGCGGAAGATACCCATAATCTGAAGTCGCTCATGGCTGCTGCCGATGATGATTTTCGGATCGAACACATGGACCCCGAAGAAACAGGTTTGCTGCATTTCACATCTGGCACGACTGGCAAGCCTAAGGGTGTCGTCCACGTCCACGAGGCTGTCGTCGCCCATCACATCACCGGGCACCTCGCGCTCGATCTTAAGCCGGGCGATGTCTATTGGTGCACCGCTGATCCGGGATGGGTCACGGGTACGTCATACGGCATTATCGCACCACTGACGAACCGGGTGACAATGATCGTCGACGAGGCGGAATTCGACGTCACCCGTTGGTACGATATCCTTGAACAAGAAGCTGTGAATGTCTGGTACACCGCGCCCACTGCCATTCGGATGCTGATGCGCGCGGGCGCTGATGCGCTGGCGGGGCGCGATTTTTCATCGCTGCGGTTCATGGCTAGCGTCGGCGAGCCCCTGAACCCCGAGGCCGTGATCTGGGGCAATGACGTCTTTGGCATGCCGTTTCACGACAACTGGTGGCAGACGGAAACTGGCGGCATAATGATCGCCAACTTTGCAGCGATGGATGTCAAACCCGGCTCGATGGGCAAGCCATTGCCGGGGATTGAGGCCGGGATTGTCAAGGTCACCAAAGACAACGCGCGCGCGTTGACCGAGCCGTTGGCCATGGGCGAGCTTGCCCTGCGCCCGGGTTGGCCGTCGATGATGCGCGGCTATCTGCATGAAGAGGCCCGCTACAAGAAATGTTTTCAGAGCGGCTGGTATCTCAGCGGGGATCTGGCCATGCGCGACGCGGATGGATATTTCTGGTTCATCGGCCGCAGCAATGATCTGATCAAAAGTGCGGGTCATCTGATTGGCCCGTTTGAGGTAGAAAGCGCGCTTATGGAGCACGCCGCCGTCGCCGAGGTCGGTGTGATCGGTATTCCCGATGAAACCGTGGGTGAGATCGTGAAGGCCTATGTCGCCCTCAAACCCGGACATGCGCCCACCGAGGATCTGCGTCTTGAGATGATAGGCCACGCGCGAAAACGCCTTGGCCCGGCTGTCGCGCCAAAGGACATCATCTTTCGCGAAAACCTGCCCAAAACGCGCAGTGGAAAGATCATGCGCCGCCTGCTGAAAGCCCGCGAACTTGGCCTGCCCGAAGGCGACATCTCAACCCTCGAAAGTGACGAACGATGACACTCCAGAATCAAAAGACCCGACTCGATCATGTCCATGTCCGCGCGCTTCTGAAGGGCATGATCCGCATTCGCCGATTCGAGGATAAATGCGCCGAGATGTACACACAGCAGAAGATACGCGGCTTCCTGCATCTCTATGACGGCGAAGAAGCGATCGCGGTCGGGATAATCCCCTTGCTCACTGCTCAGGACCGCGTGGTTGGGACTTACCGCGAACACGGCCATGCGTTGGCGCGTGGCGTGCCGATGGGTGCGGTTCTGGCCGAGATGTATGGCAAGGCGCAAGGCTGTTCTGGCGGTCGTGGAGGCTCGATGCATCTCTTCAGTCGGGATCATCAGTTTTACGGCGGCAATGCCATCGTCGGCGGCGGCCTTCCGATGGCTGTTGGGCTGGCGCTGGCCGACCGGATGCAGAAAAGCGACGCGGTGACGAGCTGTTTCTTTGGCGAAGGCGCGGTGGCCGAGGGTGAGTTTCATGAAAGTTTCAATCTGGCCGCCTTGTGGAAATTACCGGTACTTTTTGTCTGCGAGAATAACGGCTATGCCATGGGTTCTGCGCTGGAACTGACCGAGGCACAGACCGACATTACCGCCAAGGCCCGCTGCTATGACATCGAAAGCGAAGCGGTGGATGGCATGGATGTTGTTGCGGTCGAAGTCGCGGCGCGACGGGCGCTCAAGTACATCGCCGAGACCGGAAAGCCGTATTTTCTGGAGTGTAAGACCTATCGGCTTCGCGCTCATTCGATGTTTGACGCGCAGCTCTATCGCTCCAAGAAGGAGATCGAGGAGTGGCGGCAGAAAGGTCCGATACTGCGTTTTCAGACGTGGTTGAACGACAGCGGATTACTGCACTCCGACGAGGTTTCGAAAATTGCCGTCGAAGTGGACGATGAGATCGCCGCCGCCGTCGCCTTTGCCGAAACCGGAACCGATGAGCCCGAGGAAACGCTGACGCAGTTTGTTATGGCGCCGGACCGCCCCGCGCCGCCAAAACAATCGGCCCCCGGTCCCACTATCGAAACAACGTATCGCGACGCGGTCAAGGCCGGGATCATTGACGCCATGGTGCGCGATCCGCGGGTTTTTCTGATGGGGGAAGACGTCGGCCATTACGGCGGCTGTTATGCGGTCAGCAAGGGCTTGCTAGAGGAATTCGGCCCCGACCGTATCCGCGATACGCCATTGTCGGAATCCGGTTTCACCGGTGCCGGGATCGGCGCTGCGATCGCCGGGATGCGCCCAATTATCGAAGTGATGACGGTCAACTTCTCGCTTCTGGCGCTGGATCAGATCCTTAATACCGCCGCAACGCTGCGGCACATGTCGAACAACCAGTTTGGCGTGCCGGTTGTGATCCGCATGGCGACAGGTGCGGGCAAACAGCTTGCCGCCCAGCATTCCCACAGCCTTGAGGGGTGGTATGCCCACATCCCCGGATTGCGGGTTTTGGCCCCCGCCACGATGGAGGACGCGCGCGGCATGCTCTGGACCGCGCTGGAAGACCCCGACCCGGTTCTGATTTTCGAGAACGTGATGCTATATAATCGAAAAGGGGATATCGCAGAAAATGCCGGGCCGGTTGATATTGACCGCGCCGTTGTGCGCCGCGAAGGCAGCGATATGTCCCTGATCACGTATGGTGGGTCACTTTTCAAAACGCTTGAGGCAGCTGACGCCCTTGCCAAGGACGGCATCTCGGCCGAGGTGATTGATCTGCGCAGTCTGCGGCCTCTGGATATGGAGACGATTGCTGGTTCCGTTGCCAAAACCCATCGCGCGCTGATCGTGGATGAAGGCTGGCGAAGCGGCGGTTTGTCGGCCGAGATAGGCATGCGTCTTGCCGAAGACAGCTTCTTTGAGCTTGATGCCCCGCTGACGCGGGTCTGTAGCGAAGAAGTGCCAATTCCTTATGCTCAGCATCTTGAACAGGCGTCCATTCCGCAGGCACACAAGATCATCGCCGCAGCCAAAACCCTCATGGAGGCAAAGCCATGAGCCAATTTCTGATGCCCTCGCTTGGTGCGGACATGGAGGCGGGCACCTTGGTGGAAAAGCTGCGAAATCCCGGCGAGCGAGTTGCCCGCGGGGATATCATTGCTGCAGTCGAGACCCAGAAAGGCGTAATCGAGATCGAGGTGTTCGAAGACGGCGTATTGCAGGAGTGGCTAGTTGATCTTGAAACCAAGGTTGATGTGGGCACACCGCTTGCGATGATCCAGACCGATCATGATGCTGCCACTGCGTCCTCTGCGTCTGACCCACCCAATCTGCCTGAACCGCAAGCACCGGAACCACCCAATCCTGAAGCGCCCCAGCCGCAAGATCCGCAACCGAATGTCGTGCCACCGGAAGAGCCTGAACGGCAAATTCCAGAGCCAGAGGTCCCCGGACCGGAAATCCCCATCCCCGAGGTTCCGCAACCTGACATTCAGCCGCCTGAAATTGGTGATATCGCGTTGCAGGAACGTCGGGTCGGAGACAAAAAACGCCTGCGAATAACGCCCTCTGCGCGTCGGCTTGCCGCGCAGAGGGGGATCGATCTGGGCACACTTTCCCATCAGAAAGACGCGCCGTTTTACCTGCAAGACATTGCCGCGCTGACACAAACTGCAGATGCAACCCAGCCTTCAGAGATGCGCGCCGCAATCGCTGCGGCGATGTCTCGGTCCAAACGTGAAATCCCGCATTATTATCTGTCACACAGGGCGGACCTGACCAACGCTGATGAATTTGTCAGCGCGACCAACGCGACCCGCGCGCCAGAAACGCGGCTGATGTTGGGCGCGCTCTATCTCAAGGCGATCGCGCGGGCGGTCAAAAAGTTCCCGGAATTCAACGGTCATTTCAAAGACGATAATTTCGATCATAGCGAGGCATCCCATGTTGGCCTTGCCATCAGCCTGCGCGGCGGCGGGCTGGTTGCACCTGCGGTTTTTGACGCCGATGCGCAAGGCTTGGACGACGTGATGACCGCCATGCGCGATTTGATCACTCGTGTCCGTACCGGGCGGTTTCGTGCACGCGAACTGACAGATGCCACGATTACGGTGACCAGTCTTGGGGAGCGGGGCGTTGATCAACTGTATGGCGTCATCTATCCACCGCAGGTTGCCATTGTCGGGATCGGCACACCGGCCCTGACAGCACAGGTGCAGGGTGAAGCCTGCGTGCCGCGCCTGACCGCAACCATCACACTTGCAGCTGATCACCGTGTCAGCAACGGTCGCCGAGGCGGGCTTTTCTTGCAAGAAATTGTCAAACATCTGCAGAACCCGGAGACATTATGAACGACGACACCATCCAAACCGCGCTGCAGCAGGAGCTTTACCGGATCGCCCCCGATATCGATATCGACGATATCGACCTCACGGCGGACTTGAGGGAAGAATTCGACATTGATTCAATGGATTTCCTGAACCTCGTTACGGCTCTTGGCAAACGGTTTGGCCTTGAAATGCCCGAGGCCGATTATGACAGGATGCGCAGCTTCAGCGACCTTTTGGGATACCTGCAAGCCCAGACTGATCAGACGCCCTGAGCGGTCTTGCTAGGGTCAGGATGCATTGATTTCCGTTGTTCTGCCTGATTCACGGCTCTGAAAACGGAGCGGTGACATGAGCGATCTATACTGGCTGAGCGACACGCAGATGGCCAAGCTGGAACCCTTTTTCCCGAAGTCCCACGGCAAGCCCCGTGTGGACGATAGGCGGGCGTTGAGCGGAATAATATTCTTCAACCGCAATGGCTTACGATGGTGCGATGCGCCTGCAGAGTATGGGCCACACAAGACCCTTTATAGCCGATGGAAGCGGTGGAGCGAGAAAGGCATCTTTGCTCGGATGCTTCTGGAACTGGCCGATCAAGGCGGCGGGACTGACACGCTGATGATCGATGCGACGCATCTGATGACGCACCGCACAGCCTCAAGCCTGGGGCTGAAAAAAGGGGGCGCGGCCGCCTGATCGGGCGCACCAAGGGCGGGATGAACTCGAAACTGCACGCGGTAACAGACGCGGCTGGCCGCCCGCTGCGGATGTTTCTGACGGCCGGCCACCGGAGCGATTACATCGGCGCGCCGGCACTGCTGGACGGCCTTCCTCCCGCCGAACACATGCTGGCGGACCGTGGATACGATGCGGAATGGTATCGCGAAGCCCTTGAGGACAAGAGGATCACTCCGTGCATCCCTTCCCGAAAGAACCGCAAGGTTCCGATCCCCCATGACGAAGCCCGATACCGCAAGCGCCACAAGATCGAGAACAGCTTCGCTCGGCTCAATGACTGGCGACGGGTCGTAACACGCTACGACAGGTGCCCCAAAGTCTTCTTATCAGCATGCGCATTGGCTGCCGTCGTCATGTTCTGGTTATGAATCCTGACCCTAAACAAGAAACAACGGTTCTGTCGCAAACTTCAGCGCACGACGGAATGACTCATAACTTTGGCCACAGCTATCCAGCGAGTGCTGTGAATTGTTGGAATGCGGATTGGCCAGAGGAGTCGAATTGTCGCTTGTGGATCATGTGGGCGACTTCGATGTGTCAATCCCGGAGCAAAATTGGCCAATTTCCCGGTGTAAAATTGGACAGTTTGGTTGGGAGTTAGCCGCGCCTTGGCGCGCGTGCTCTCCAGATAGCTGACGTGTGCCAAGGCGCACTGGCCGCAGGCCAGTCTTTGTCGTCCTGGTGTTTGCTGAGGTCAGGTTTTGGCTTTGCGGCTTTGGCTTAGCCTGAAGCTCTCGCCGTTCATTTCGAGAATGTGGACGTGATGGGTTAGGCGATCGAGGATGGCGCCTGTAAGACGTTCAGACCCGAAGACCTCGGTCCATTCATCGAATGGCAGGTTCGAGGTGATGATGATCGAACCACGCTCGTAGCGTTGTGAGATGACCTCGAACAACAACTCGGCGCCGGTTTTGCTGAGCGGAACGAAGCCCAGTTCATCGATGATCAGCAGGTCCTGGCTGACCAGCAGCTTTTGCAGACGCTGCAGACGCCGTTCGTCGGCTGCCTCAATCAGTTCGTGGACCAGGGCGGCTGCCGTCGTGAAGCGAACCTTGAGACCCTTCTGGCAGGCGGCCAGTCCAAGCCCCAGGGCGACGTGGGTCTTGCCGGTGCCACTCGGGCCCAGGGCGATGACGTTCTCTCGCCGATCGGCGAAGGCGCAGCGGGCAAGCTCCATGGTCAAGACCTTGTTCACCGAGGGGATGACCTTGAAGTCGAAGCTGTCCACAGCTGCGGCAACGGCGTTCTTTGCACGCACAATCGGCAAAAACGGCTTCCCCGACAGAGTTGTAATCGACAAAAGCGGGGCAAATCTCGCAGGGCTGCAGAACATGAATTGCCTACTGATTTTGAACGAATGGTTTTGGCTGATCGAAATCCTGCAGGTCAAGAACCTGAACAACATCATTGAGCAGGACCACCGGTTCATCAAGAAACTGACAAGGCAAATGAAGGGGTTCAAATCCTTCCGCTCGGCCACTGCAACGCTGGAAGGCATCGAAGTCGCCCACATGATCCACAAGCGACAATTCGACTCCTCTGGCCAATCCGCATTCCAACAATTCACAGCACTCGCTGGATAGCTGTGGCCAAAGTTATGAGTCATTCCGTCGTGCGCTGAAGTTTGCGACAGAACCGTTAAAGCCTTGTGCTATAGACACTTAGCACATCAGACATTTAGCGAGGCTTACTCGATTAGAAACACGCGCGGGCTTGGGCTGGTTTTCGTCGTTACGGCGCGGGCCAAATTGCACGAATATCTTCTGGAAGGCTCGCCCTCACGTCGTTAACTTCGCCTTGACTGAGCCTGTGGTTGAGCAGCTCGAAAACGCACTTGATGTCCTGACTGCCTCGATACTCTTCGGTGTCCTTCATTTGCGCATCGATGAAGCCGACAAAGCTGTACGCACGCCGCTCCTTTATTGGTGTATTTTTCGGGACCCAACCTTCAAACAGCATGCCGCGCAACAACAAAGGCAATTGTGCCGAAAGCTGTGCAAGCTCGTTTACCATCAAATGATCGCGCAAATGCTGAAACGTCTCCCTCAAAAGCCGCAGGGCACTGCGTTTTGAAGCCCAATCCAGTCTCGAGGCCAGTTCGTTGATCCACTCGTGGGCCAGATGAACAGTGTGGTCAATCACTTCCAGATTTTGCGCTGTCATAGAATACTCCCTTGTCCCAGCTTAAAGCGCGGAACCAATGCACGTAGAAATCAAGCATAACTGCCTAGTTTGCGATAAAGATTTCATCAAAAAACCTTTTAGTTTTGAGAATGCTTACGCGCTCTTTTTAGGACATCCTGTTCACCTTGACATTGACCTCGCTCAACTGGCTTCGGTGCAAAGTCGTTTCTTGAGTACATGCTTACTCTGCCTGCTCAGTGCCTACGTCTTGTGTCTGATGAACTTCAGCCGAACGTGAGTTTGAATGACCTGCGCCCCGAAGGCTCCCTCAAACAAAAAATCATAGCCTGCTCAACTTGTGTTCATTCACCAAAAATTTCGTGACCCGCTTTTTAAATATTTAGCGCAACACCAAAACAGGGGTTTTTGAGGTTGCCAACACTTCAGCAGTTTCGCTGCCCAGCATAACTCTTCCAAGCCCCCTGCGCCCATGCGAGGCCATCACGATGAGGTCACAGTCCTCCAATTCTGCAGCTTGGATAATGCCTTCAGCTGCGGGCCTGTCCAGAATATGGTGTGTCTCCACTTGCACTCCGAGTTTCACCGCAACCTCTTTTGCTGCATTCAGAATATTCTGTGCAGAAGTTTTGGCGGCCTCTTCAAATTCTCTGACGGCATCTACCTGTCCGGTCTCAATACCGCTTGCAATCTGAAATGCTGACCAGGTTTCAGTTACTGTAACGAACAAGACACTAGCGCCGACGGCTCGAGCCAAGGCAGCTCCATGCTCAACCGCGGACTGAGCCAACTCAGACCCATCTGTCGCAACAAGTATTTTATTGTACATTTCGCCACCTCAAAAGTAGTTGATAGATCAGGAACAGTACACATTGGCATCCGCCCCTGTCTCCGCACGAGGATGGTTGCAGCTGTCTAAATCAGTGACAAGAAAAATTTTAGAAATGCGTCTGCTTCGAACTCAGTGCAGCCTTGCGCCACAACTGACGGCAGCAATCTGAACAGCCCACGAGCCAAGAGCGCTTTCGCTTTCCGATCCAGAGATAGCCAGTAGGAAGACTTGGCCAAGCAGATTGTCACCAAGATCCCGGCTCGGACCCGTCGCACCCATCATATGGGTCAAGCCACGCGGCGATCTGGTTTGATGCAGGCGTCGATAACACCCGTTGTATTGATTTAATCCATATTGGCCTTTCCACTCCTCGTTTTCAGTTCAGATCGCCCGTTCGCAGCAGATGGACGTCGTCGTCGCGCAGATCCCCTGTCCACTCAGATCGACCGGAAAAGCCCACGTAGGCCTCGGGAGCAGCCAACGGCGGACGTTCTCATAACTAGGAATGGGATAAGTCCGCGCCGCTTACCACAAAATGCTGAGTTACAAGTGCTGCCCCTGACAAAAACGCCACATCTTCAAGGGTTTCACGAGGCGCAGAGGTGACCCAGGGCGGCATCCGGGGTAGGCTGGTTGGGTCAGAACCACAATGATCAGGCTTATGTTTCATACGCAGAGTCTGTCGTATCGCGGCGCTTTCGTCCACAATATGATGTTCAAGCCGCCCCACCTTACAGTTCTCTGCTATGTCCAATAACGTTTGCCTTATCGGACACATTTGGATATTCATCGAAATATGGCAAAAGATGAAGCATTCCCAAGTACGTTCTCACCCAATGGACTGCGCGCGCGTACGTTCAGTGCCACACAAAAATCGCCGTCTCGCGACAACGCCTCAAAGCGGTCACACACCGTCGATCAAGATATCCAAAGCGCGCTTCAGAGCATCCCGCTGCGCCGCAAGCGATCCGGTGGGCGCGCTCAACTCCGCCCCCGGAACAGCCGCCAACTCCTGCACCCGCACGATCCAGCGCGCACCATCGACCTCCACGATGGGCGTCAGCCCCGGAAAGGCCGTGTAGAGGCCCGCATCGCGCAGTGGTGCCACGATCCGCGACGCATCGATGCCGATCAGATCCGTTTGCAAGTCTACCACAAGCTGCCCGCCCTTCAGGCGATAAAGATCGAACTGCGCCATTCGAACAGCCCTCTAGAAGCTTCTGAACTGCGCGAGGGGCAACCCGTCGCGGGCAACCTCCTCTGCATAATCATTGATCGCGCCCTCGTTCGCTGCGCGCCACAAGCGGTTGCGTTCGATCTTTGCCGCATCAGCAATGGCAGCTTCTGCGAGACGCGACATGTTCAGCCCCAGCGCGCGGGCTGTTTCTGCAACTTCGGCGTCCAATGTCAGATTAACCTTCACTCGCCCCATTCTCGCCTCCCCGAACATACGTATGCCTAAAGAGTATAAATCGAGCAACTCCATCCCGCAAGCGGCAACTGATTCCATCGCCCTGCCGAACGATGTTGCAGGTTCTGGTACCCTCGATCGTCTCGTCGATTCCGCGCGGGACTATGCCGCCGCCGCAACCGCCGAGAATACGAACAAGGCTTATACCGCAGATTGGAAACACTTTTCCCGGTGGTGCCGCCAGAAGGGCGCAGAGCCCCTGCCCCCGTCATCCGAGTTGATCGGGCTGTATATCACAGACTTGGCCTTGCCCGCTGACGCCTCCCCTGCCCTGTCGGCCGCAACCATCGACCGCCGCCTCTCCGGCCTTGCCTGGAATTACACACAACGCGGGTTTTCCCTCGACCGCAAGAACCGCCATATCGCCACGGTATTGGCCGGGATCAGGCGCAAGCACGCGCGCCCACCCGTCCAGAAAGAAGCCATTCTTGCCGAGGATATCCTGGCGATGGTAGCCGCCCTGCCCTTTGATCTGCGCGGATTGCGTGACCGAGCGATCCTTCTCCTCGGTTATGCCGGCGGGTTGCGCCGCTCCGAGATCGTGAGCCTTGATGTGAACAAGGATGATACCATGGCCTCCGGCGGCTGGATCGACATCCTGGAGGACGGTGCGTTGCTCTGGCTCAACGCCAAATCCGGTTGGCGCACGGTCGAAATTGGCCGAGGATCGAGCGAACAAACCTGCCCCGTTCACGCGCTGGAGCAATGGCTGCACTTCGCCAAGATCGACTTCGGACCGATTTTTGTGCGCACGTCCCGCGACGGCAAACGCGCCGTTGACGCACGTCTGAGTGACAAACATGTCGCCCGGCTGATCAAACAAACCGTTCTGGCCGCAGGCATCCGCAGCGACCTTCCCGAAAAAGAACGGCTGGCGATGTTTTCCGGCCACTCACTGCGCGCGGGCCTCGCCAGCTCCGCAGAGGTTGATGAGCGCTATGTTCAGAAGCATCTTGGTCACGCATCGGCAGAGATGACCCGGCGATACCAACGGCGCAGGGACAGATTTCGCGTGAATCTCACCAAAGCCGCAGGTTTGTAAGCAAATCCGTTGCCAGCCAACGACGGGGTTACCCGTGGGTAACCCGCCATCGCCAGTTACCCACGGGTAACCTTACCGCACTCTGGGTCCCCTCAGCGCGTCCTCAAACGCACGGATCGCATCTTCGAGAACAGATTTTGGTGTCAGGGTAAAATCCTGACCGCTGACGATCCGCAACTCACCATCCCGTGCGGTCACTTTTGTCTGCCCGACGAAGAATTCAAACTTCTGCTTGGGTGCAGGCGACGTAGACGTTTTGGCCTTGACCTGGCTCTTGTTGACCAAAAAGCTCTTGAGCACGTCCGTCTGCGCCTCCACCGTCGCCGCGGCTTTCAAACGTTCCCGAAGATCCTCTGCCTGTTCTTGCGACGTGATCGCCCGCGCCACATCGACGCCAAGATTGCGCGCCACGGCCTTGGGCCATTTCAAATCATTACCGAGCGACGTGAGCAAAAAGACAAAACTGCGGATGTAAGACCGCTTGGTTTTGTGCAGTGCGCCGTACAGACGCAACACAAGCTCGGCCGGGTCAGTTTCCTCTACGCCGGGGTCCTGTGCTGCAGTGATCGCGACCTGCGCCATTTCCGCAAATGTCAGATCCTCGCGCACCACGTTTTCTTCGACCATGTCGACATAGCGCAGAACGCGATCATCCTGACCGGCCTCGACACGGACGATCACGGTTTCGAACTCAGGCTTGCCGGTTTCGGTCAGCAACTGGGTCAGCGCGGTCAAACGCCGCCAGCCTTTCTTGAGTTGATAGCGTCCATCGGCACCGACATAGACCTCGATCGGCTCTTTCTGTCCACGATCCCGGATCGATGCCTTGAGTTCTTCCATCTCGTCCGAGTTTGCCACGGCCTCAAGCGCAATCCGATCGCGCGGCAGATCGTCGGTCGCCACGTTACCCACGGGTAACTCCATCAACAACAACCCGTCGTCCTGTGCCGCACGGAACCGCTTGGCGTCTTCGGCGTTGCGCCGACGCTGTTCGACCTTGGCCTCCGTGGTCTCCTGAAGGCTTTCGGCTGCATCCCGCACCGCGGCACCCATTGGACCAGGCGCGCGTTCGCGGCGGGCAGGGCTGCTGGTGTCCGTTTCCAGTGGCGCAAAGCCGAACTTGTTCTTGCTGCTCATTCTGCGGCCTCCTTACGTTGTGCGGCTTCGATCCAGGCGTTCAACACGGTGCCTTTGAATTCTCCGTAGGCGCGGTCAAAGCTCTGGCGGGCGCGTTTCCATGTTTCGCGCGTCATCTGGCGATAGTCCTGTTCATAGACTGACATCTGAAACCGGCCGGACTGTTCGACGGCGCGCGTCATTTCGATCGGATTCTGGCACACGTCCGCGCCAAACACGTTTCGGAACGCATCCATCATCGCCATGTGCAGCGGGTTGGTGGCCTCGAACCGGGTCATCAGCAACCGAATGTCCGCAAAACCTTTCGGAAGCTTTATGCCTGCGTCCGCTGCCAAGGCACCGAACCCGTCCGAGATATCCGCCATCGCGTCACCAAGCTGGCCCAGATAGCTGGTGGTGCTGTCATACTCCCAGTAGCCGGGGCCGGAGGGGATATAGAGGATGTCGGCGGCAAATGCCGCGTTCAGAGACTGGTATCCGATGGCGGGCGGACAATCGAACAGGATGATATCGTATTGGTCGTCCGGCAATTCGTTCAGGTACCGATCGACACAGCCAAAGAAACTCCATGCCTTGTGGATTGCGCGGTACTGGGCCGACGCGAACTCGACGAAGGCAGCATTGGCGCAGGACGGGATGATGTCGATCGTGGGCCAGCACGTGCGCTGGATGAAGTCCTGAAACCGTTGCGCGCCGATGGAGCGTACGTCTTCGGGCAACTCGTCCGAGGAGGGGTAGGGGCAGTCGTCCGGGTCATCGTAGCCTTCGGTGATCCGGTCGGCCTCGCGGCACAGGTCACGACACATGACGCCCCAGACCGTGTTCCATTCCTTGACCTCGGTCAGCCCCATGGAGTGGGTGAGCGTCGCCTGCGGGTCAAAGTCGATAACCAGCACGCGGTAGCCGTCAAGCGCCGCCGCATGAGCGAGGTGTTGCGCCACCACCGTCTTACCCACACCGCCCTTGAAGTTGGACACGGCCACGCGCATGGCGCGCCCCTTGGGGCGGTCTGGCAGCAGGTTGCGCCCGCGGAACCGGATCCGACGGCGCAGCTCGTTGATCTCGTTCAAGGTGAACCAGCGTTGACGACCGTCCTCCTGGGTTTCGCCTTGCGGCAGGGACGGGTCTTCGGCCAGTTTCTTGCGCAACGTGTCAGCGGGCACATCGAACATGAACTGGCTGATCTCCCAGATCGAAAAGGGACGCAGTTCCTTTATCTCGCCGGGAGAAAAGGTTGCCTTGCGCACAGCCGTTTGCTGCGCGAGGCTGCGTTCATTCATATTGAGCAGGTCAGCGTGATTTCGCATTTGCATTCTCGCGTTTTTGATTTGCCAATTCTGAATAACGGGATTTTGCATATTTCGCAAAAGGAAAAATGGCCAAACGCCATATATGTTGATAATATGGCGGGACAGCGGCGGCATGCCCTGTCGCAGCGCCGCAACGATATGGTGACACCCAAGGGCTTGATTGCGCATATATGGTGTCATGGCAGGGCTTTTAAGGTGACATCACCTGTGTCACCCAATACCTATATACCAAAAATTCTTATTCTTTTTCTAATTCGGGAAATAATCGCGTCTTTTCGAAAGTGTTGACAGAAGACGGGAATTAAGTCCTAGCTGTGAGCAGGGGAATTAATCCGGCAAGAGATTCGATCCCTGAGGCGAAAGACGGATACAGGATAACCGAGTATGGACGCGCAACGAATGACGGGGCCCGGGGCAGGGGTCGTTAAATATGATCTTGTCACCAGCCTTTCGGTCGCCGGGCTGAATGGGCCACCGGTTTTGCAAACCTCGATGATGCGGCTGATTTCCCTGATCACAGCCCGGTACAACTGGACGCAGGATGAGTTATGTGTCGGGCAGCGCGAGATGGCGCGCATGTGGTCCGTGAACGAGCGGACCGTGAAACGGGAGGTCAAGCGGCTGACCGAAGCGGGCCTGCTGATTTGCAAGCGGGCAGGGGTCAAGGGGCGCGTGGCAACGTACCGGCTCAACATACAGCGCATTGTCGAGATGTCGGAGCCGTGCTGGGCCTTGGTCGGTCCGGATTTCGAGGCGCGGATGCAGGCCCGTCACGGATCGGCTTCGGTGAAGGTTGTGGCCCTGAAGGATTACGCGACATCCCCGGTCAAGACGTCGGACGCCGACACGCCATGGGAGCGAACGCTGCAGCGCTTGTCCGAGACGGACCCGTCGGTGTTTCAGTCCTGGTTTGCCAAGGTGGGGTTTTGCAGCTTTGATGCGGGCACGTTGCAGCTGACCGTGCCGACCCGGTTTTCGGAGCGGTACATCGCGACGCATCTGATGGGGCCGCTGACCGGCGCGGCGGAACAGGAATTCGGGGCGATCCACAAGGTGGTTTTCGTCTGATGGGCGACATCCGGGTCCGCACGCGTTGGCAGCGACCCGGAGCGTGGCGAAGGGGAGTGACATGACAAGGATATCCGCAATCGAGACCCGGCTGTTTCACATCCCGTTGGCAGAAGTGCTGGTGGATGCCAAGCATGGGGATCATTATTTCTTTGAGCTGATCACCGCGACGGTCCGGCTGGAGGATGGGTCGGAGGGCACGGGCTATTCCTATACCGGTGGCAAGGGCGGCCATGCGATCAAGGCGATGATCGAACATGATCTGACCCCGTTTCTGCTGGGGCAGCGCAGCACGAACGTCGAGGCGCTTTATGAGGCGATGCAGTGGCATGTGCATTACGTGGCGCGGGGCGGTATCGCGTCGTTTGCGATCTCGGCGGTTGATATCGCGATGTGGGATCTGCGCGGCAAGCAGAGTGGGCAGCCGTTATGGAAAATGGCGGGGGGTGCTGCGCAATCGTGCAAGGCCTATTGCGGTGGGATCGATTTGGGATTTGACCTGCCCAAGCTGCTGGCGTCGGTGCAGGGCTATCTGGATCGCGGCTTTAACGGGGTAAAGATCAAGATCGGTCAGCCGACACTGGAGGAAGACATCGCGCGCATCACGGCGGTGCGGGACCTCATCGGGCCTAAAATCGCGTTTATGGTCGATGCCAATTACTCGATGACTGTGGAGGAGGCGATCACGGCAGCCGATGCGTTCAAGCCCTTCGATCTGCTCTGGTTCGAAGAGCCGACGATCCCGGATGACTATGCGGGCTATGGCCGGATTGCGGATGCGACGGGGATGCCGTTGGCGATGGGCGAGAACCTGCACACGATCCATGAGTTCGAATATGCCTTTGCGCAGGCCAGGCTGAGCTATATCCAGCCCGACGCGTCGAATTGCGGGGGCATCACGGGGTTCTTGCAGGTGGCGGAACTGGCGCAGCAGCACGGTGTGCCCGTCTGCAGTCACGGAATGCAGGAACTGCATGTCAGTCTGGTGTCGGGCCGCCCCAACGCGGGATGGATCGAAGTGCATTCCTTTCCCATCGACACCTACACGACACGGCCCCTGGTCGTGCAAAACCATCTGGCCATTGCGCCGGATGCGCCGGGGATCGGTGTGACATTTGACTGGTCAAAACTTGAGGCCGCCGACCTGCTCACGCAATAGGGGGCAAGCTTGTAGGTCACCATGCGGACCAAGGGGCCATGTGCATGGGAAACGCCCGTTGGCCTTTTTGATGCCTGCCGCGGCAGAACGTGTTGGCGCTCAGCTTTTCCTTTTCGATGGCTTTAGTTGTGCGTAGTCCATGACGAGCCCGATTTGCTGTATGAAGAAGACAAAAATCACAATCGGCATTGCAAAGGTTTCAAAAAGCACCCAAAATTTTTCGGATTGTGTGCGCCAGACCAGTTCATTTGCGCCTGCTGACAGAAAAAAGAGGACCGTCACGCGTTTGGTGAGGATCATCCAACCCTTTGGTTTCAAAGGAACCATGTCTTCCATGATGTATTTCAGCCAGGATTGCCCCCTCAGAATACCGATGCTGAGGATAAGACCGAGGCTCAGGTAAATCGCCGTTGGCTTCATCTTGAACAGTCGGGGGTCGTTCATCCAAATGCTGAGCCCTCCGAAGACAAGAACCATAACTGCTGTTGCGACCTGTATCCGGACGATTTTGCCCGAAAGCCACCAGAGGGCGGCAATCGCGGCAAGGAAGATCGGGATGAACACTGCGGTGACCGCCACGAAACCGCCATATTCGGTGCCGGCGATCAGATAGGTTTCGTTCCGGAAGATCAGATAGGCCAGTACGAATCCTATCGTCGGACCGAACTCCAACGCTGTTTTTATCCAGAAATACAGTGGCTTGGTTGTCATGATTCCTGGCCTTCCGGTTCGTGTTCCTTGCGAACGAAGAAACGGGTCGGTCATTGCGTGCGCAGACTTCGAATGTGTGGTCATGAACCGTCATTTGATCGTTTCGCGCCCCGATGTTGCACCAGCGGCCGTCCGCTATCCTGCGTCGTTGTTGCACCCGTCCCGGAGCCCGCCGTTGCAATGGGCCTTGAGCCGTTCGGTGTCTTCCGCGGTCCAGCCCTCGGGCGCTGTGACCTCGATCCATGGGGCGATGTAATCATGCGCAAAATACGCGTGACCGTGGCCCGGCGGGGTGCCGAATGACAGGGCCATGTCCAGCGCCAGTTGGAATTGGGTGACGAAGGGGATGAAGATCAGGTGTTTGGAGACATCCGGGGCAGGGGGGTCATTCATCCAGGGCGGTGCACGCCAGATTGACTGTGGATCATAGAACACGATCGGGTCGCTGGAATATTGCAGGAACACGATCCGCATCGTTCCCCAGTTTGCTTCCGCTTGGGAGGCGTCTGCAAAATGCGACGCGTAGCGCACCAGAGAGCCGTCGCCGATGGTCGGCAGCACCCATGGGCTGCCCGGCGTGCGCTTGTTCTGGATGCGTTGCCACAGGCCGGACGGGAAAGGGGGGCCAGCCCAGAACGCGCCATTGATCGGATCATCAAGCAGGCGGAACAGGTTGGTTGCATGCATCGACGACCAGGCCCCAAGGCTGAGCCCGTGGACATAGAGCCGCGGGCGGCTGTCCTTGGGGAGGGTTTTCCAGTGTTCATGCACCGCTTCGAGCAAGGCGGTCGCCTGTTCCAGCCCGGTGCGGGTTTCCAGGATCAATGCGAGCGGGGACTGGAGATAGGAATATTGCACGCTCACCGTAGCGATGTCGCCGTTGTGGATATATTCGATCGGGTCATGCGAGCCGGGGTCCATCCAGCCGGTCCCTGTCGGGCTTGTCACGATCAGCACCTTGCGGTCAAAGGCGTTGAGCCGCTTGAGCTCCGCCAGTGCAAGCTGCGCCCGGTCCTCGGGTGTTTCCCCGTCTGCACGGCCGACATAGACCCGTATCGGGTCCAGCGCGGGCCTGCCGGAAAAGGCGGAGATCGCTGCGGCGTCCGGCCCGTCCAACACAAAATTCCGGCCAGGCTGCCCCATCGCAGCCCAGTCGATCAAGGAAGCTGCGGACCCGGCCTGGTTTGGTTGTGTCGGCAGGGGCGGGGCGGTGTCGAAAAGCTCCTGCGCGGCTTCATAGCTGGCGTCGAGGGATTGGAAGATGTGATCAAAGACGCCGTCGCGTGTCACCACGAACAGGATCACCGCCACGGTCACGACGCCGAACACGTTGGCACGCCGTTCGGGCATGATCCGGTTCAACTTGCTCCGTACAAAGCGGAAGAAGGCCGCGATCAGGGCCCCGCCCAGCAGGGCGACCGCGAAAGTGCCGGTGGCGATCGAGACGATTTTGACAAGGTGCAGCGCGTCGGTGGGTTCCAGCCCCATTTTGCCGCGCAACTCGTTTTGCCATTCCAGGCTGGAGGTCATTGTCCATCCGGCGAAGGCCAGCACGGCACTACCCATCACGAGCCGAAACGCGAGCGCCAGTTTCCCTTGGAGATGGGGCAAATCGGCCGCCTTCCAGAACAGCCCGACGATCTGACCGACGAGGTACCCCACGCCAATGACGATCCCGCCCAAGACGCCCTGTACAACTGGACCGCGCGGGATCAGCGACGGCGTCAGGGAGGCGGCGAAGAACAAAAGGCCCAGCATGAGGCAGGGCACGGAGAAGTTACGGACCAGGGAGCGTAAGATGGGCATTACAGGTGTCCTCGCATCGGTATCCGGGCCATGGCAGCCGGAAAGGAGCGCGGGGCGCATGCGGTCTTGGGATCGGTCGGTGCAGACACTGTGGCAGGTTCCGTTTGTCGTTGAATCGCGGCGTTCATGTTGCCGACCCTAGCCGAAGATAGCCAGAAGTCACGCAGTCGCATGGGGTGATTTTGCGCGCGGCCGCATTTAATCTGCAAGTCAGGGCGGTTTGTCCGACTGTCGCCTCTGTTTTCGGCCTGTGACGGGTACAGATGTTGCGCGGTCCTTGAACAATCTGCCCGGCTTTGTAGGGTATCGAAATTGCCGCCCGGTTGTACTGCCCGCAGGCCCCAAGGAGTAAGACCTGAACATGCTGAAACAGATTGTGCGTCAACCGATTATGCACTTTTTTCTCATCGGGTTGGGCTTTTTTGGCCTGTTTTCGCTGACGAATGATCCCGTGCCGGAAGCGGGCGTGCCGACCATCGTCGTGTCGGAACAGGATGCAACCTGGCTTGCCAGTCAGTTCGAGGCGACCTGGCGCAGGCCGCCTTCGGAGGCCGAGCTGAATGGTTTGATCGACAGCTTTGTGCGTGAGGATATCTATGTGCGCGAAGCGTTGGCCCTGGGACTGGATCAGGGCGATGCGGTCGTGCGGCGGCGGTTGAGCCAAAAGATGGAGTTTCTGACGGAAGCGAGCGCGGAGGCGGCCAATCCGACCGATGACGTCCTGAGGGCCTATCAGGCGGCGCATCCGGACAAATATGCGCTGGCGCCGCGCATCGCGTTCAGCCAGATCCTGTTGCCGCAATCAGACGAGGGGACCGTCGCGGCGGTTCTGGCAGACCTGGCTGCGGGGGCTGACTCACAAACCCTTGGGCAGAGGACACTGTTGCCGCATCAATTTCCGCTGAGCGTTCCGCAGATTGTGGATCGGACATTCGGGGAGGGCTTTTTTGATCGGGTGTCAGGGCTGGATGAAGGGCAATGGGCCGGTCCCGTGGTGTCCGGCTATGGGCCGCATGTCGTGCGGTTGGAGCGCGTCGAAGCGGGGTCTCTGTTGCCCTTTGAGGCCGCGCGCGATCAGATCGAGGTCGACTGGCGGGCGGAACAGGCCCGGATGCTGCGCGAAGAACGGTTCGAGGCCCTGAAGGATCAGTACACAATCGAGCGCCCGGATCCGGCGGCGGTCTTGTCGCAATGAAAGTCGCCGTCCTTCTGATTGCCATGATCCTTCAGGTGTTCGGGGCGGTCCCGGCGCAGTCCCATGCGTTGGAACCCGGCTACCTTGAAATCAGCCCGCTTGAGAACGGGCAGTGGCGCATCACCTGGCGCAAGCCGCAAGTGAACGGCCAGCCCATGGGCATCGACGCGGAATTGCCCGAAGCCTGCACGCCGCGCCGGGGACCCGATCCGCGGTTTGACGGGCGTGCCTTTGTAAGCGGCTGGATCGCGACCTGTGATGCGCCGTTTTCCAGCGGCGCGGTGTTTATCGACGGCTTGTCCAATACCGCGACCGATGTGCTCGTGCGCTATACGTCCAGCCCGGAGATCTGGGCGCAGACCTTTCGCCTGACCCCGGACATGCCGTCGATCGTGCTGCCCGACGCGCCGACGGGGTGGAGCATTTCGTCCAGCTATTTCAAGCTTGGGGTCGATCATATTCTGGGCGGCATTGACCACCTGTTGTTTGTCTTCGCGTTGCTGTTGCTGATCCCGGATATCCGGCGATTGATCTGGGCGATCACGGCCTTCACCGTGGCCCACAGCATTACGCTCGTGACGGCCGCCTTGGGTTTCTTGACGTTGCCCACGCCGCCGGTCGAGGCTGTCATCGCCTTGTCCATCGTCTTTCTTGCGGCCGAAATTCTGGCCCGGAAGGAAGGCGCGGACAGTCTGATGGAGCGCGCGCCGTGGATTGTGGCCTTTGCCTTCGGCCTGTTGCACGGTTTGGGTTTTGCCAGCGCCCTGCGCGAGATTGGTTTGCCCGAGGTGGACATTCCGCTGGCGCTTTTGACCTTCAATCTGGGGGTCGAGGCCGGGCAGTTGATGTTTGTTGCCTTTGTTTCAGCCGCTGCCGTGATCTTCCGCCGTCTGGCCCCTGATGTTTTTACGGCGCAACTGCGGCCGGGTGCGCCGGGCCTTGTTACCGCGGCCTACGGCATTGGGTCCATCGCGGCGTTCTGGACGATCGAGCGGGTAGTGCAGTTCGTCATCTGAGCGCGTCACTTGCTCTGATCCTGTGCGGGGCCTGTGACGCAACGCATGTACTTCAGCGTCTCAGGCCAGCCATGTCCGGTAATCGCTGACCAGCAGATGCGTGGGGTCGACGTCTTCTTCGATGTCGGCAAAACGGCCGATGGGCTCGCGAAAGATATTGTCGGTTTCGTCGTCGTTGACGGTACTGACCTCGCCGATCAGAACATCGCCGCCCTCGCCCCAGAAGGCGTGCCAGTCGCCGGGCATCAAGGTCACACTTTCACCGGGGGCGAGCTTCAGCTTGTCGCCGGGGGCGTACTCGCGTTTGAGCCCGTCACACCAGACGGTGCCGCCCGCATCTTCGGCAAAGTTTCCGTCGGCATCAGACCCGAATAATTCGATGACCAGCGTGGCGCCGCCACGGTTGATGATGTCTTCGGCCTTGATGACGTGGGTGTGCATGGGAGAGAGCTGATCCTGGCGGGAAATGAGCAGCTTTTCCGCGTAACACATGCCGCCGCCGCGTTGCAGATCGGCCAGTCGCCCATTGCGCAGGGTAAACAGGAACAAGCCCAGCTTGTCAAAGTCGCCCTTGCCGTAATCCGTAATATCCCAGCCGTTGCGGGCGTTGATCACCTCTGCGGCCTCGACCTTGCGCGCGCTGAATTCCTGGGGTGTCCAGTAGGCCCAGGGCGGCAGGGTGAAGCCATGGGCGCGGATCATCTCGTCCGCTTGCGTCATGATGTCGTTGATACGGGACCGTTTCATCAGGCCGCCTTTCGGTTATGCAATGTCTCATCCACTCTCGCAGGCGTTGACGGGACGAGCCCACCGCTGCGAGGTTGGACCGTATGTGGATCAAAATAATCGGAAAATCCACCTGTTTCGATCCGGCGACGTGCCTTGTGCCAACGGCGAAAACCGCCATGGATCGCCAGGGCGGTTCATGATGAGGGTGGTGAAAAAACCCATCCGGGGCGGACATTGATCGGGCGGGGAGGGAGAAGCGTTACAGACTGGTAGTGCCCTCCAGCCTGTAACGTGATCCAGTCATTCGAGCGTATCGTCTCGAAATCTGTATTCCTCCGGTGAGGGCCGTCTTTTTGATTGTTGGGGATTTTTGTAGCGTTTGCATTTATGAGCAGCAGCAAATC
>NZ_JAIMIA010000002.1 GCF_019966495.1 Tateyamaria pelophila
AATGAGGTGCGGTTGCAACTGCACGCGCTGGCCTACAACCTAGCCACCTTCCTGCGCTGCATCGAGCTACCCGAGGAAATGGCCGGCTGGTCGCTGACCAGCCTGCAACTCAAGCTGATCAAAATCGGGGCACGCATGGTGCGTCACGCCCGCGCCATCACCTTCCATCTGGCTGAGGTCGCCGTCACAGGCCCAATGGTGCGCGCCATCCTTGCCACCATCCACCGACTGCGAGCGCCACCACTATGCGCGTGACAGCGTTCCCAACTCAAACTCAACGAACGCGGCAGGACATCTCTGTCCATCGGCTGAAAATCGTCGCCTCCGGGCCAGCACAGCATCGCTTCGAAGCATAAGGCACCCGCCTTCAGGCGTTTCCGCAACTCCGGAGACCCTCAGAGGTAAAAGATACTTGATCCGCAGGCCTGATCAGGCGATCTTCGCGTCAGATGGCAGGCCACTTGGGGAATGTCGGTTTAATCATGGGCGAAGAGGATAGGTCGGTTGTGTCTTTGGCTTCAATTCAGCAAAAACCAATACCAATCTAGCCAAATCACTAAAGGTTCCGAGCGGAAATGGTTGCAAAGCGCCGTTCCAGTGTCAATGCTCTTGCCTTGTTATCCAAGAGATAACGGGCGGTCTGATCTCGCGCCTGTGCCATGAGGTGATGACGTTTGTTCAAGCGCCTTTCCGTTCAAGGCGCGCTGGATGAGGTGCAATGTCGCGCCGTTTGCATCGACAGTTTTGCCTTCCATGTCCACGTTCAGGAAATGCGCGTATTCTTGCGTGGGCGCACAAGCTTGTGTGGCCGCCAGATTGGCGAGTTTTCTGCGGGGTGAAGATTTGCATCGAGGTTTCGGGTAAGCTAGCGTTCACGTCACCGCTCCCGGCATTTTTGACCTTTGCGATGGAGTTTTGGGAAGCATAGAGATCAAACGGGGGCTGTTCGGAATGCGCATTCCTGAACACCTGCGTCACAGAGAGCAGAGGGCGACAGACCAATGACAGAGGTTTTCGAAATTGCGGTGTTGGCGATCGAAACCTGCGCCGTTGCCTTGCTTGTGATTGGCCTGCTGGTCGCGACGTTCAAATGTATTCAAGTGTATTTTGCGTCGGGGCCTGAGGAGGCATATCGCACCTATCGTCAAAATCTCGGCCGATGTTTGATATTGGGGCTTGAGATTCTGATTGCGGCGGACATCGTCCAGACGGTGACCGTTGAAATGACGGTTGATTCCGTGTTGTTGCTTGGCCTGCTCGTCATTGTGAGAACATTCCTGAGTTTCACGCTCGAGCTCGAGTTGACGGGCCGGTGGCCATGGCAAGGCGAGGGTGACGGCAAAACTGCCAAATGACGTCATCTGTCGTTGAGGCCTGCTTTGCAGGAGTGCCGCCTTCTTTGTGATCACACGATGGAGTGGTCTTCGGGACAGTCACGGAAGTTCCAATTAAATGCCGTCAAAGAGATAAGGCACCTGCGTCGCACCATTCTCGATCTTGTTTTCGATGTTGGCGAGGTAATTTTCCATGTAATGCTCTTTTATCGAAAAATCTGAAAATTCACGCCAGAAGTCCGCAATCGACACACGATCGGCGTCATGGGCATCAAGATAAATGTAGTCGGCGCCGGGACGCAGGATCACCTCTGCGGCGACATGACGGTACTTTGGAATATAGCCGGGCGGTGGCAGCATTGGTACGACATCACGATCATCTATGACCCGCGTCGTGACTTCGAACAGTTCGGGGGACATTTCCGAATTGGTCACCTTGGGCTGACCAAAATTCACGATCCTTTTCACTGTATATCCTTCGGCGTCGGCATAGCCGCCCAGGATCAAGGCAATGGCCGCCCCTAGTGAATGACCGGTTATTCTGATATCGTAGTCACTGATCAAATACGGTTTCATATCGCTCCAGACCGCAATCGAATCCTTCTGAAAGCCACCGTGAAGTTGCAATCCGAGGATGGCGTCATTGACCAGCTTGATCTCGATATCTTCCCAGATATTCGGTTTTTCGGCCGTCCCGCGGACCGAGACGGTCTGTGTTCTTGTGCCATGATCCGTTTCTATGAAATAGCGCACGTCCACGGAGGGGATCGTCCGGACACGCGTCGCCAGGGGATAGTCCTGTTTGATCTGTGCCTCTGTGTCATAGGCTGATTTGGACCGGACGCCGTAGTACCGAAGTTCCTCGAAGTTCACCTTGTGTGGGACGACAACCGACAACGCCTGCCGCGTGCTTTGCGACAAACCACCGGCACAACCGGCCAGCGCCATCAGCGACGCCAGGAGCAAAGCTTTGAGCAAGTGAACTGGAGAGGCAAACCTTGTGGCAGCGCCGACGTCAGACATGGATATTACCTTCAATTTGATGTTCGAAGCCGATGCAAAACCAACGACCCTGTCCCAGCCTGCCAGAAAGGGAAACGCAAGTGATCATTCCTTTCTTGCGGCGAAGGAAAAGGGTCAAAATAACACTGCCTTTGGTCCGCCGAAATATCAAGCAGATGCTGCGTTGCCGGTCGTGATATCCGGGGGGCGCCGGCCCTGTCGGCGTCCGGTTTCCCTCGGGCGCTGGCATCCGGCCTTGCGCCCATGCGTTGTCTAAGTGAACTTCCGAAACAGTTTCGTCTGGTCGAACATGTCCTCCAGTGCTTCCATGCGATCCTTTGTATCGCCCCAAGTCAGGTTTTGAGCGGCCGAAATCATCGCCTCGACCAACAAAAGAGGGGTTGCGGCGGAATCCCAGGCAGAGGGGGCGACGATGCGGCTGCTCAGGCTGATTTCAGCGAGTTGATGTACGGGAGAACGCCACTGGTCGGTAAACAGGATTAACCTGGCTCCTTTGGCATGGGCCATTTCGGCCAGTTTCAACGTGTTGTTTTCATATCGGCGCATGTCGAAAATAACAAAGACATCACCCTCTTTGACATCCAGAAGATAATGCGGCCACGCGTTCGAGGTGGACTGAATATGCGTGATCTTTGGACGGATGACCTGCATGTGCAGGAACAGGTATTCCGCCAGCGTGTGGGTCACGCGCCCCCCGACGATATAGAGATGGTGTGTGGTGTCGGCACTCATGGCGCAGGCGGTGTCGAAATCCTTTGGGTCAATCTGGGCCAGCGTATGCCGGATGTTATCGATCACCGCGTCGGTGAATTTGTTCAGGATATGCTCTGAAGGGGCACCGTCAGCCCAGGTGTTGTGCTTGGCGATCGGGTCCTTGGCCTTGGCCTTCAGTTCCTCGCGCAATTCTGTCTGAAATTCGGGATAGCCGCTGAACCCCAGTTTCTGGACCATACGGGCGACGGTCGGCACCGACACTTCGGCGTCCTTGGCCAAAGCGCTGAGCGGCCCGAGCCCGGAAGCCGGATAGTTTTCCAAAATCGAATGCGCCAACTGACGCTCCGCCCGGGTCAGGTCGTCCAGCTTGTTTTGGATGCGATCGGAGATCGTCAAATTGACGTCGGTCATGGCGCGCGCCTCACTTTTGATGGAAAAAATAACAGCCCGACAATAAGTGTTGTGATATTTCACAAATATGTTGACAGAAATCGGTTTTGGCAAGACGTTTGCGTGAACGGAGGCCGAATGCCGCAAAGCCAGACCACAGAAATGAAGAACTATGTTCTGTCAGTGAATGCTGAGGGCGCATCATCCGTTGTGCTGGTATGCGAACATGCGTCAAATCATATTCCGGCGGAACTAGAAGACCTGGGTTTGTCCGAGGACGCCCGTGCAAGTCATGCGGCATGGGATCCGGGCGCAATGGCCGTTGCGACCCGAATGGCCCGAATTCTGGATGCGCCCCTGATTGCCAACGGCGTTTCGCGCCTCGTGTATGATTGCAATCGTCCCCCAACGGCGTCGGACGCAATGTTGGCCCGCAGTGAGGTCATCGACATACCGGGCAACCAGAGCCTCACGCAGGCCGACCGTGATGTACGGACCGAGGCCTATTACCGCCCCTTTGAAGCAGCCCTCCGATCCGTGGTGCAAAGGGCCGCAGATGCGGTTCTTGTGACGGTCCACAGCTTTACGCCAGTCTATCATGGCGTTTATCGACCGGTTGAAATCGGGATCCTGCACGACAGTGATACCCGTTTGGCCGATACAATGTTGCAAAGCGCAACCTCGCACACCAATGCCAACGTGCAGCGCAATGCGCCTTACGGACCACAAGACGGGGTAACCCACACGTTAAAGGAACATGGCCTCAAAGGCGGTCACCTTAACGTCATGCTCGAAATCCGCAGCGACCTGATCGAGACGCCAGCGCAGCAAGGCGCGATGGCCGCAATGATCGCGCATTGGATCGCGGACGCATGCGCGCATCTCAGCGTGCCCGGAGACGTGCAATGTCGGGCGTGATGCGGGCCTATATCGGGGTGGTCGATGCGGTGAATTACCGTGTCGGACGCATGATCATGTATTTCATCTTTGTGCTGATGGGGATCCTGTTGTGGTCGTCCATCAGCAAGACGTTTTTTCTGCCGACCCTCTGGACGTTGGAAATGGCGCAATTCGTGATGGTCGCCTACTATATCCTCGGCGGTCCGTACTCGATCCAGATGGGGTCGAACGTGCGCATGGATCTGCTGTATGGGGAATGGTCACTGCGCAAAAAGGCGTGGTTCGATCTGTTCACTGTCATGTTCCTGATCTTCTATCTTGGTGTCTTGCTCTACGGGGCTGTCAGTTCGACCGCCTATTCCCTTGGTTATTGGGGGGCAGAGCCGTTTTCCTTCCTCGGCGGCATCTTGATCGGCAGCGAAGAGGTTGGTCGGATGGAACGGTCCTCGACGGCGTGGCGCCCGTATATGTGGCCGGTGAAATCAATCATGGTCTTGGGCCTGTTCCTGATGCTTCTCCAATGCATCTCGGAACTCCTCAAGGATGTTCTGCGCCTGAAGGGTGAAGCGATCTGATGTCGTATGAATTGATCGCAACGCTCATGTTTTCGTCGATGATGCTGATGCTTTTGACGGGCCAGCGCGTGTTCGGGGCCATCGGGTTCATCGCCGTGGTCGCCGCCTTGCTGCTTTGGGGCGACCGCGGCGGCTTCGACATCGGCTTTTCGGCTGCGATGAAGCTGATGAAGTGGTATCCGCTGCTGACGCTGCCGATGTTCATTTTCATGGGCTACGTGCTGTCCGAAAGCAAAATTGCCGACGATCTGTACCGGATGTTCCATGTCTGGATGGGAGGCCTGCGCGGTGGTCTTGCGATCGGGACGATTGGCCTGATGGTGTTGATTTCTGCCATGAACGGGCTGAGCGTCGCGGGCATGGCCATCGGATCGACCATTGCGTTGCCCGAGCTTTTGAAGCGGGGGTACGACAAACGCATGGTCACGGGGGTCATTCAGGCGGGGTCGAGCCTTGGCATCCTTGTGCCGCCATCCGTCGTTCTGGTGCTTTACGCGATGATCGCGCGACAACCGGTGGGGCAGTTGTGGTTGGCAGGTGTCATTCCGGGGCTGATGATGGCGTCGCTGTTCATCATCTACATCATCGTGCGCTGCCGGGTGAATCCGGTTCTGGGGCCTGTGCTTGACGAAGCCGAGCGCAATATCCCACGGGCGGAAAAACTGCGTCTGCTGCGTGCCGGATTGCTGCCCGTTGCCATTTTCGCAACCATGATGGTGCCATTCGTGAATGGTTGGACGTCGCTGGTTGAAAGCTCGGCCATCGGGGCGCTGGCCGCTTTTGCGGCGGCTGTTCTCAAGGGCCGCATGACCAAAGAGGTATTCGAAAACTCTGTCAGAAACACCCTTGGAATCACCTGCATGTTCATGTGGATCATCCTTGCGGCCCTCGCATTTGGGGCAGTTTTTGACGGGCTCGGGGCAGTAAAAGCGATCGAGAGCGTTTTTACCGAGCGGTTGAACCTCAACCCCTGGACGATCCTGATCCTGATGCAGCTGAGCTTTATCCTGATGGGGACGTTTCTGGACGACACGGCGATGCTGGTCATCGTGGCGCCGCTTTATGTGCCGCTGGTAGGCGAGTTGGGTTTCGATCTGATCTGGTACGGGATCCTTTATACGATCACGACTCAGATCGCTTACATGACGCCGCCCTTTGGCTACAATCTGTTCCTGATGCGGGCGATGGCCCCGCCCGAGATTTCACTGCGCGATATCTATTCCTCCATCACGCCGTTCGTGTTGATCATGGTGGGCGCCCTCGCGCTGGTGATGGTGTTTCCGGGGATCGCGCTGTGGCTGCCGGAGTTCGTGTATGGAAAGTAAGCGCGCATTCAGCATCCTCTGCCCCATTCCTGAACCCAACCGTCAGGAGGCGGCTGGCCTGTTCTGGCAGGCATTTTCTGACAAGCTGGACAAGCTCATGGGTCCCAAGGCCAAAGCCGTGGAATTCTTTGCGCATGTTCTGGACCCCTCCCATGGCATTGCCGCCGTCGATCCGGCCGGGAAACTGCTTGGCATGGCGGGTTTCAAAACCGCAAACGGCGCGTTGATCGGCGGAGAGCTGTCGGACATGTGCCGCACCTACGGATCGTTTGGCGGATTGTGGCGCGGTGTGCTTTTGTCCGTGCTGGAACGGGATTTGGACCGCGACACATTGCTGATGGACGGGATCGTCGTCACCGAGCAGGCGCGAGGTCATGGTGTTGGCACGGCTCTGCTGGATGCGGTTACGCAGCAGGCGTGCAAGCTTGGCAAATTATGGGTCCGGCTCGACGTGATCGACAGCAATCCCCGGGCTCGCAGCCTCTATGAGCGGCGCGGGTTCGTGCCGACGGGCGACATCAAACTTGGGCCATTTTCGCGCATCTTTGGCTTTCGCAAGGCAACGACGATGCGGTTCGACGTCAAGACCGCCGAATTGAGACCAGAGTAATTTCAAAGTGCGGACCCAACCGCGCTCACTACCCAACCAAGGAGAGAAGACATGACTTCAAGACGTAAATTTATTCAGGGGGCGGCCGTCGTTCCGGCGGCGGCGCTGGCGACGCCTGCATTGGCGCAAAACACGATCAAATGGCGCATGCAAACCTATGCCGGGCCCGCATTGGCCGCAGAAGTGATCGTTCCGGCGATCGAGATGTTCAACAAGATCGCAGGCGATCGCATGCAGATCGAACTGTTCTTCGCCGATCAGCTGGTTCCGACGGGCGAGCTGTTTCAGGCGATGCAGCGCGGTACGATTGACGCGGTGCAATCGGATGACGATTCAATGGCATCCCCCACCGAAGTCACCGTCTTTGGCGGATACTTCCCCTTTGGCTCGCGCTATTCGCTCGATGTGCCGGTCTTGTTCAACCAATACGGCCTGAACGAGATTTGGGACGAAGAATATTCCAAGGTGGGCGTCAAACACATCTCTGCCGGGGCATGGGATCCATGTCATTTCGCGACCAAAGACCCGATCCGCAGCCTGGCCGACCTTGAAGGCAAGCGCATCTTTACTTTCCCGACAGCGGGCCGCTTCATGTCGCAGTTTGGGGTGGTTCCAGTGAATCTGCCTTGGGAAGACATCGAAGTTGCCGTGCAAACGGGCGAGTTGGACGGGATTGCGTGGTCAGGCATCACCGAGGACTACACCGTCGGCTGGGCGGATGTGACAAACTATTTCCTGACCAACAACATTTCCGGCGCATGGGCGGGGTCCTTCTTTGCCAATATGGAACGCTGGAACGAGTTGCCAGACGACCTGCAAACCCTGTTCCGCGTCTGTTGTGACCAGTCGCATTATTATCGTCAGTGGTGGTATTGGGGCGGCGAAGCCAACCTGCGCGTCAATGGTACCAAACTGGAGTTGACGACCATTCCGGATGAGGAATGGGCAACAGTAGAGGCCGCAGCACAAATGTTCTGGGAAGAGATCGCGGCAGAATCCGATGTGAAACGCCGGGTTGTCGATATCTTCAAGCAGTACAACGCCGATATGGTCAAAGCAGGCCGTCCGTACCGCTACGGTTAAGGCCAGACATCCTTTTGGGGGCAGCTATCGGTTGCCCCCAATCTCTTGACAGAAAGATGAACAGACATGCCCGGATTAATGAGCTTTGAAGACCTGAAGGCCAGCGTTGCGGACGGATCGATTGACACCGTTCTGGCCTGCTTTGTGGATATGCAGGGTCGCTTGATGGGCAAGCGCTTTCATGGTGCGAATTTTGTGGAAACCTCGTTCGAGGAAACCCATTGCTGCAATTACCTGCTGGCCACTGATCTGGAGATGGCCACGCCCGATGGCTATGCCTCGACCAGTTGGCGAACGGGATATGGTGATTATGTAATGAAGCCTGATCTGGCCACGGTTCGGCCCGTCCCGTGGCTGGACGGCACCGCGATGGTGCTCTGCGATATCCTCGATCACCACGATCACAAGCCCATCCCCCATTCTCCCCGCGCGATCCTGAAGAAACAAATCGCCCACCTTGAAGCCTTGGGGTTCGAGGCGAAAATGGCGACGGAGCTTGAGTTCTTTTTGTTCGAACAGAGCTTTGATGACATCCGCAAGGATGGCTTTCGCACTCTGGAACCAATCAGCGGCTACAACGAAGACTACCACATCTTGCAGACTACCAAGGAAGAAGGCGTCATGCGCCCGATCCGCAACCACCTCTTTGCCGCAGGCCTGCCGATCGAAAACTCAAAGGGCGAGGCCGAGGCGGGTCAGGAAGAGTTGAACATTCGTTATGCCGGGGCATTGGATTGCGCCGATCATCATTCGATTGCCAAGCATGCGATCAAGGAAATCGCATGGCAAAACGGCCGCGCGGCCACTTTCCTGCCCAAGTGGCACAAGGATCGCGTTGGTTCATCCAGCCATGTCCACCAGTCGTTGTGGAAAGACGGTGAGGCTGTATTTTATGACCCATCCGCCAAGTACGGGATGTCGGCGGTGATGCGCCACTACATGGCTGGTCTGATCAATTACGCGCCCGATTATACCTATTTTCTGGCCCCTTACATCAACAGCTACAAACGCTTTGCGAAGGGGACATTCGCGCCCACCAAAACCGTCTGGTCGGTCGACAATCGGACGGCTGGTTTTCGGTTGTGCGGCGAGAACACCAAGGGCGTGCGCGTGGAATGCCGGATTGGCGGGTCTGACCTGAACCCGTACCTTGCACAAGCTGCGATGCTGGCGGCAGGGATCAAGGGCATCGAGGACAAGATGGAATTGCCGCCCGCCACGACAGGCGACGTGTACGAAGACGCGAAAGCACAGGATATCCCGCAAACCCTGCGCGCGGCGACGGAAACCCTGCGCGGGTCAGCGTTTCTGCGCGAAGCGCTGGGCGATGATGTCGTCGATCACTACACCCGTGCCGCGGAATGGGAGCAGGAAGAATTTGACCGCGTCGTTACCGATTGGGAAATCGCGCGCGGCTTTGAAAGGGCTTAACGACCATGACGATCACCTGTATTTCGCCCATCGACGGGTCGGTCTATGCCACGCGCGAAACACTCTCGCACAGAGACGCGGACGCCGCTGTCGCGCGCGCCAAGGTAGCCCAAACCGCTTGGGCCGCGCGTTCCTTGGCCGAGCGGATCGCACTGGTGCAAGCCGGTGTTGCCGCCGTAGGCGCGATGAATGATGACATCGTGCCGGAGATCGCGTGGCAAATGGGCCGCCCCATCCGGTACGGCGGGGAATTCGGCGGTTTCAAAGAACGCGCAACCTATATGGCCGAGATCGCAGAGGCCGCTTTGGCCCCGATCATCGTCGAGGACAGTGACCAATTTCGCCGCGTGATCAAGCGGGTGCCGCACGGGCTGGTCCTGGTCGTGGCCCCTTGGAACTATCCTTACATGACGGCAATCAATACGGTCGCGCCTGCGCTGATTGCAGGCAACGCGGTGATTCTGAAACATGCCTCGCAAACGCCTCTGGTGGGCGAACGGATGGCACAGGCGTTCCATGCGGCGGGCATCCCCGAAGACGTGTTTCAGAACGTGTTTCTGGATCACGAAACCACATCCTCCTTGATCGCGGATCGCGCGTTCGGGTTCGTGAACTTCACGGGCTCGGTCGGCGGTGGCAAGGCGATGGAGGCGGCTGCCAGTGGTACGTTTACCGGCATCGGTCTCGAGCTTGGCGGGAAAGACCCCGGCTATGTCATGGAGGACGCGAACCTTGAGGCTGCCGTCGATACGCTGATTGACGGGGCGATGTTCAACTCCGGGCAGTGCTGCTGCGGGATCGAACGGATTTACGTGAATGAGAACCTGTTCGATGCTTTCGTCGACAAGGCCGTGGCGATCGTGAACGGTTACAAGCTGGGCAATCCTCTGGACCCCGAAACAACCCTTGGCCCGATGGCACACGTACGTTTTGCCGACGCCGTCCGCGCGCAAACTGCTGATGCGGTCTCGGCAGGAGCCAAGGCACATATCGATCCGGCCAGTTTTCCCGAGGATGGCGGCGCATACCTGATGCCGCAAATCCTGACAAACGTGACCCACGACATGCGTGTGATGCGCGAAGAAAGCTTTGGCCCTGTCGTTGGGATCATGTCCGTGAAGAACGATGCCGAAGCTATCGATCTGATGAATGACAGCGACTTTGGCCTGACCGCCTCGCTTTGGACCCAAGACGCGGCCCGCGCCGAAGCCATCGCCGATCAGATCGAAACGGGCACTGTGTTCATGAACCGGGCCGATTATCTTGATCCGGGGCTGTGCTGGACGGGCTGCAAGGACACCGGTCGCGGGGGCGGCCTGTCCGTGATCGGTTATCACAACCTGACCCGCCCCAAATCATATCACCTCAAGAAAGCCTGAATCCATGAGCATCACTGCCAATTGGTCCTATCCCACAGCCATACGTTTCGGCGCTGGCCGCATTGCCGAGATTGCGGAGGCCTGCGCCGTTGCCGGTATCAAAAAACCGCTGTTGATCACCGATCGCGGTCTGGCCGACATGGCGATCACGACGAAAACCCTCGATCTGTTGGAAGCGGCAGGGTTGGGCCGTGCGATCTTTGCCGATGTTGACCCGAACCCGAACGAGAAAAACGCCGAAGCCGGGGTGAAAGCCTTTCAGGAGGGTGGCCATGACGGCGTGGTCGCGTTTGGCGGCGGCTCCGGCCTCGATCTGGGCAAGCTGGTGGCGTTCCTGGCCGGACAAACCCGCCCGCTTTGGGATTTCGAGGATATCGGTGACTGGTGGACCCGCGCCGACGCAGACGCCATCGCGCCGATTGTAGCGGTGCCAACAACCGCCGGAACAGGGTCTGAGGTCGGCCGCGCGTCGGTCATCACCAATTCGGTGACCGAAGAAAAGAAGATCATTTTCCACCCAAAATTCCTGCCGACGGTTGTGATTTGCGATCCGGAATTGACCGTCGGCATGCCCCGCTTCATCACCGCAGGAACCGGGCTTGATGCGTTCGCCCATTGTGTCGAGGCATTCTGTTCTCCGCATTATCACCCGATGTCCCAAGGGATCGCGCTTGAGGGCATGCGCTTGGTCAAGGACTACTTGCCCCGCGCCTATGCAGATGGCACCGATATCGAAGCGCGCGCGCAGATGATGTCGGCGGCCGCGATGGGGGCCACTGCCTTTCAGAAGGGCCTCGGGGCGATCCATGCGCTGTCCCATCCCATCGGTGCGATGTATCACACGCATCACGGGACGACCAACGCCGTGTGCATGCCTGCCGTGCTGCAATTCAACAAACCGGCGATTACTGAGGTGATCGGCAAGGCCGCGAATTACCTGGATATTTCTGGCGGGTTTGACGGGTTTTGCGCCTATGTCGACGCATTGAACGCATCCCTCGGTATCCCCAGGACACTGACGGAATTGGGTGTGAAAGATCCTGACATTGACCGGATCGTCGTGGGTGCCTTGTCCGATCCGAGCACGGGCGGCAATCCGATCGAGATGACCAGGGAGAATACGACCAAACTCTTGCTCGAGTGTATTTGACGGTCTTACCGACCTTACCGAAAAGCCGGGCCATGTGCCCAGACTGTCATGGAATGTCGTGTGCCACGTTTGACCGTCGTCACACGGTGCAATGTGAAGCTGGGAAAAATACTGACACACCCCTGCGCCCGGTTAACGGCCAACACCTGAGCGCTGGGCATGACTTCCAGGTCGCCACCATCATAGGAGCCAGGTTCGCTGAGTTGTAAGACCAGCGTGAGCTTGCGTTTCCGGGCAACCGGACCGTCGCCGATATCCGAATGCCAGGCGAAGTGGCCCCCGTCAGTGTCCTTGTAACTGGCGATCTGCGGGCTTTCTGCAAACTCGCGCAGATCGAAATCAAACTGCTTGACGTTGGATGTGCGGACAAGGTCGATCAGTCGCTCCATTACCCATCCCATGCCGTCGACGTTGTCCATCCACACCAATTCGGCGTTGCGCAGATTGTGGTCTTGGCGCTGGCCGACAAGCAGTGCTTCCTCAGCCGGAGACCTGGAGATGGCTTGGATAATGCGTTCGCATTCTCCGGCGCTAAACGCATCAGGCATGGAATGGACTGACAGCATCGTGTTTACCTTTTGAAATCGAAACGTGATGTCCGCCCCGATGCGGCGGCCCAATTTTGCATATTCCTGTCAACCATTGGTCATTTGCCAACTCTGATCGCAGGAACCGGAACATGGTCAATCTGACCTTGTACGACATTGTTGTGGTGTGGAATGCGGAACGAACAGTACCGCTTACATCTTACGCGTCTTCGTCAAGCCGGGCAAATGATTGATCTAACGACAGGCGGAACAATGCGATGAAAACTTCCATTGGCCTTACATCGCATGACAAACTGAGTGATACTAGGAATGATCCGGTTTCGGCTCGAGGATATTGCTGCGCTCTACGATGTGTTCAACGACGCCGCTGTCAATCTCACGCTGGCATCTTCCAAGGGCGCGCCATGGTTCCTTGGAAAATACGGCTGCCGCCCCGTCATCTGATCTTCGCTCGGCCAGCAAGGAGAGCTCATAATCTCATCCGGTTTGATGAGCGTGAGCCATTCAGCACTGACCGCCTGCCGCAAATCAAGTGGTTCAAAGCCGAAAGCCAAAATGGATTGCCCGTCAGGCCAGTTGCGCTACCATAGTCATAGCCGACAGCAATTGGTTCTACATTGGAACTGAATTTGACCGCCACGCAAGTCACGTGCGACGACAGCAGAATATGGCCATGAAAAAGACAAAAATTTCAACACAGGTCGAAAAGAACCTCACAGCCCGCTCGCAATCAAGCGGGTCCGAGATCAGTGCTTTTCTGCAACAGGCCAAACAGCTTGCGCCGGCGCAAGATGCAGCGCGGGGGCGGATGATATTCGCCCTTGATGCAACCATGAGCCGCCAAGCGACGTGGGACATCGCCTGCTCCCTGCAAGGTGAAATGTTCTCCGCCGCTGCGTCGGTTGGCAATTTGTCGGTGCAGCTCGTCTACTTTCGTGGTCACAAGGAATCCAGGGCTTCTCGCTGGGTCAACAACGCCGAAAGTCTGCGCGTTTTGATGGAAAAAATCGATTGCCGAGGCGGTCTGACGCAAATCGCAAAAGTGCTTTCGCATGCAAAGAAGGAAGCCGAGAAACAACCCTTGGCGGCGTTGGTCTACGTCGGCGATTGCGTGGAGGAAAACATTGATGAATTGTGCGGGATCGCTGGTGAACTGGGCCTGCGCGGGGTCAAGGCATTTGTGTTTCACGATGGACGGGACGCCCATGCCGAAACGGCATTTCGCGAGATTGCGAGGCTGACCGGGGGCGTCTATTTGCCCTTCGACAGAAACTCGGCAGAGGACTTGAAGGCATTGCTCGCGGCAGTGGCAACATATGCGGCGGGCGGGCGCAAAGCACTGGAAGTGAAAGGTGACGCCACATCGAAACGGCTTCTTGCTGATTTGCGCTGATGCAACCGATACTGACCTTTGTCGCAGGTGCTGTTGGTTTTGGGGTTTCCTTTTGGATTGTTCGGAGCGCGCTGCGCTATTTTTTCCCGTCACTGTCTCAGAATTCGTTTGGCGTAGCTTTGATCACGGTCGGCCTCTGGTTGCTCGTCGTTCGTCTGGTCGTATTTGCAATTCCGCTCTTCATGCTTGGATTTGCTCTTCTGTCGCCAAGGAACGCCAGAACGGCGGCGAAATCGCCGAAGCAAACCTCCCAAGTGCGTTCCGCGCATCTGGAAATGTCCCTCGACCACGAAACGGGGGTCATTGACGGGCGCATATTGACCGGGAACCTCCAAGGTCAGATCCTGTCAGACCTGGAGCGACAAGATCTCCTCAGGTTTTACATCGAAATTCAAGCGGACGCTGATACCGTGAAGCTTTTGGAGACGTTCCTCGACAGCGCCCATCCAGACTGGCGCGATCATATGGAGGAGCGCACGACGCGCGACGAGGCCGCATCGCCACTTTCGGAAAAACTGAGCCGGGACGAGGCGTTCAGGTTGTTGGGACTTGAGGAAGGATCGAGCGCAGAAGAAATCCGGGAGGCTTATCACAGGCTCATCAAGCGGGTTCATCCCGACCGCGGCGGCTCAGCTGCATTGACGGCCCAGATCACCGAAGCAAGAAACAAGCTGCTGGGCGACCGGCGATCACCGGATTGAGGGGGTGATCTCTGGGGTTCATATCAATGTCTGCAGCCGGTTTCCATCTTTGAAAACAGTGTGTTGAGCGCAGGCCGCCAAGATGAACCAATTCTTGCCTGCTGCAAAACGTCCGTGCTCTTATCGCCGATCCACAATGCGCACGGCCTTGCCTTCGGACCGGGCAACGCCACCGACAGGGGCCACATCGACTGCAACGGAGATCCCGACGCTTTGCTTGATCCGCGCGGCCAGATCACGGCCGGAGCCCGCGCGGGCTTGTTCCCCGATATCCGGCGCGGCCGCTTCGCAGAGCACGCGCATCTGGTCCATCCGGTCGGGCCGGCTCAATTCGATCTGGAAATGTGGGGCGAGGCCGGGAGTGGCCATCAGGCATTCTTCGATCTGGGTGGGGAAGACGTTGACGCCGCGCAGGATAATCATATCGTCGCTGCGCCCTGTGACTTTCTCCATGCGGCGCATGGAGCGGGCCGTGCCGGGCAACAGGCGGGTCAGATCCCGTGTGCGATAGCGGATGATGGGAAACGCTTCTTTGGTGAGCGAGGTAAAGACAAGCTCGCCCAACGCGCCGTCCTCGACCGGAACGCCGGTGTCTGGATCGATGATTTCAGGGAAAAAGTGATCTTCCCAGATATGCAGGCCGTCCTTGCTTTCCACGCATTCCATCGACACGCCGGGGCCCATCACCTCGCTCAGGCCATAGACGTCGACCGCGTGCATATCGAAGGCATCCTCGATTTCGAGGCGCATTGCATTTGTCCACGGCTCTGCGCCAAAGATACCGACCTCAAGGCTGCTTTCACGCGGATCAAGGCCCTGGGCGTGAAACTCATCCAGAATGGACAGGGCGTAAGACGGGGTGACTGTGATGCCCTTGGGTTTGAAATCCTGGATCAGGCGCACCTGGCGGGGTGTCATGCCTCCCGAAACGGGCACGGTCGTCAATCCCAGCGCGTCCGCACCGACATGAACGCCCAGACCCCCGGTAAAAAGGCCGTACCCATAGGCATTGTGCAGCAAGTCGCCCCGCTGCAAACCTGCGGCGCGCAGGGAGCGGCCCATGACGATGCCCCAGTTGTGCAGGTCGTTTGCCGTATAGCCGACAACGGTAGGTTGCCCGGTTGTTCCCGATGACGCGTGAATGCGGGCGACTTGATCGCGGGGCACGGCGAACATGCCGAACGGGTAATTGTCCCGGAGATCCTGTTTGACGGTAAAGGGAAACCGGGCGAGATCCGACAGTGATGTCAGATCGTCCGGATGCACGCCTGCGGCGTCGAAACTGGCGGTGTAGTGCGGTACGTTTTCATAGGCATGGGCCAGTGACCATTTCAGGCGCTCGATCTGCAAAGCTTCGATTTCATCCCGGCTTGCGATCTCGATGGCATCGAGTGAGCTTCTGGGGGGCGTCAGATCTTTCATTCTGGGTCCTCATCGAAATGCTGGCCTTTGACACTGCGGGTCAGGCCGCGCAGAAGTGCGATCTTGTGCCCGTCCTTGCCGGTTATCGTGACATCATACGTGCCGGACCGGCCTGTGCGCACAATTTCGCATGCCGTGGCCGTCAGCATTTCTTGCGCCTTTGCGGGTGCCACATAGGTGATCTGCACTTGTTGGGCGACCATCAGCACGTTGTAGCTATTGGATGCAAACGCCAATGCGCTGTCGGCCAGCGTAAAGATCATGCCGCCGTGGCACATTCCCAGCCCGTTCAGCATTTCATCGCGCACTGGCATGGACAGGGTCGCGCTGCCGGGCGCGATGGCGTCGAGACTCATACCGAGCTTTTGGCTGGCGGCATCATTTGCCCACATCAATGCGGCACATTTTTCGGCACGGGTTTGGGGGGTCATCTTGCTCTCATTTGGTTTTTTGTTCGGCGATGCTGCACTTATTGGGGACCCCGTTCAAGCATCGACTTGTTGCCTCTTGAATTGTCAGCCCACCCGCGCAAGTCTGTCGACATGACGTTACACACGCCTCCGCCGTCGAATATCCGAGAGATGCCCAATCCGCAGGTTGCGTTTCACAGGGCTGAATTGTCAGTGATTCTGTCGCTTTATGGCCGGATGGTCGCTGCCGGAGAGTGGCGCGATTACGGGATTTCATGCCTGCGCGATGTTGCGGTGTTTTCGGTATTCCGGCGCACGGCTGAAAATCCGTTGTACCGGATCGAAAAGCGTCCCAAATTGCGGGGTCGGCAAGGGATGTATGCCGTGATCGGCGTTGATGGACAGATCTTGCGACGTGGCCATGATTTGAAAACGGTATTGCGCGTGCTGGAGCGCAAGCTGATCCGCGCCGTGCAGTGATCTGTGCAAAGGTCCGCTGACGCTGATGCTATTTGTGCCGCGTATGCGCGCAGCAGGAGAGGCTGTCTGCCCCTCAAGCTCTCCAAGGACATTTTCGAACTACGTTGAAATTTGGTTTTTGAAACCCAGACTGGGCTAACCACGGTTCGCGTGTACGAACCAAGAACTCGGCGCTTTTGCCAATCAGACGTTAGACAGAAATGTTCGATCTCCCTTGGTTGCAGGCCAAAGCCATGTACAGAGCACTGAATTTCTGACGCGGGAAGACGGCGCTGCATGAACTGGAAGTGTCACCCAAGGGCGGGTTTTTGCGGGCTCAAGTATGAAAGGCACCAAGCACGGCTAAGGCTATGAAGAACAGACTTGCCGATGCCTTGGCGGAGCTCAGTCAAAGCGGCCGGTGTCAGCAAAGCAGCAGCGCATTAAATCGGGCCAAAGTTTTTTGGGGCTCCATCCTCGATCCACGAGCATTTTGCCTTGTCGGTCTTGGAGCGCTTTTGGACTTTTTGGCAGCACCGGTTCTTTGCGATCCGCCCCCATCGGCAGGAAAATCGACTGATGAGGATGACGTGCGTCCATCGGCACCTATCTTCTCGATAAAGAATGGTCATCAGGGAGACGCAGACATGGCAATTACGTTGAAAGTCAACGGCAAGACTCAGGAGGTCGATGCAGAGCCAGGAACACCACTCTTGTGGGTCATCCGCGACGAATTGAAAATGACCGGCACAAAGTTCGGTTGTGGTGTCGCATCCTGCGGAGCGTGTACCGTGCATTTGAATGGCGAACCGGTACGCTCGTGCCAAACATTCATCGACGACATGGAAGGTGCAGAAATCACAACCATTGAAGCCATGAGCGATGACAAGGTCGGTGCGGCTCTGCAGCAGGCCTGGGTCGAGCTAGACGTGGTGCAATGTGGCTACTGCCAGTCCGGTCAAATCATGTCGGCTGTGGGCCTTTTGCGTCAGAATGCGAACCCCTCGGTCTCTGAGATTGACGACTACATGTGGGGCAACGCGTGCCGCTGCGCCACCTATCAACGCATTCGCGCTGGCATCCAGCGCGCCGCAAAAATCCTGGAGGCTTGATCATGACCGTGAACACATCCCGCCGTGGGTTCCTTCAGGGTGCCGCCGCCGCCGGTGCCATGCTTGTTGTGGGCATTCGCCCAGACGGAGCGCTTGCAGCGTCCGCCAACCCGTCCATGTTGACCCCGTTTGTGCAGATCGGCACCGATGGGTCGGTGACTGCCATCATCAAGCATTTCGAGATGGGACAGGGGCCGGCCACGGGCCTTTCGACCCTCATTGCCGAGGAAATGGGCCTGTCCATGGACCAGATTGGCTATGACTTCGCACCGTCGAACCCGCAGGTCTATAACAACACGCTCTTTGGTCCGATGCAGGGCACGGGCGGCTCGACAGCCATGGCCAACTCGTATCTCCAATACCGTCAGGCGGGGGCTGCCGCCCGCGAGATGCTGCTGCACGCCGCGGCTCAGGCATGGGGCGTCGAAGCCAGCACCCTGTCGCTTCAAGACGGCATGATTTTCGGTTCGGGCAAGTCCGCCCCGCTGGGTGAATTCGTTGAAGCCGCTGCCGTTCTTGACGCGCCAGCCGAACCGCGGCTCAAGGACCCGTCCGAGTTCCGCTTGATCGGCAATCCGGACGTGCGCCGCCTCGACAGCGCGGCCAAGGGAAACGGCACCGCCATGTTCGCGATGGACATCCAGCGCCCCAACCAGATGATCGCGATGATCGCGCGGCCAGAGCAGCAGCGCGCCACCGCCGTCAGCGTAGATGCCAGCGGGGCCGAGGCGATCAAGGGGTTCATCAGCGCCGATATCCTGCCCAACAAGGCGGGCGTTGCGGTCTTTGCCGAGAATACATGGGCCGCGATGCAGGCGCGCGACGCGATTTCGGTTGAGTGGGACACACGAAATGCAGAGACGCGCAGTTCCGATCAGATCGAAGCCGAAATCCGCGCGGCACTTGAGGCAGACCCGACTTACAACGTCAACGAGGCCGACGTGGTCGCCGTTCAGACTGCCATCGACGGGGCCGAAACGGTGGTCGAGGAAACGTTCTACTTTCCCCTCCTTGCCCACGCCCCGATGGAACCGCTGAACTGCACTATCGAAGAGACCGAAGATGGCGGTATCCTGATGCATGACGGTTGCCAGATCCCGACCTTGCCGCATGGCGCCATAGCCGAGATCTTTGACCTCCCCTTCGACAAGGTGCAGATCAAGACGGTACTCGCTGGTGGATCCTTCGGCCGTCGTGCCACGCCGCAGGCGGACTATCAGGTCGAGGCGGCTCTGGCGTTTTCGCTCACCGACCGCTCGCGCCCCGTACATCTAGTCTGGTCTCGAGAGGATGACCTGCGTTCTGGCTATTACCGCCCGGCCTTTGGGCACAAGGTGCGCGTCGGTCTGGACGGGTCCGGTAATATCGTTGGCTGGGAACATCGTATCGCGGGCCAGTCCATCATGAAGGGCACCCCGTTCGAGGCCTTCGCAGTCAAAAACGGCATCGACCACTCCTCGGTTGAGGGCACGGTGGACAGTCCCTACCAGATCCCGATGGCGGCATTCGGCCTCACGGATACCGAAAAAGCGACCAGCACGCTTTGGTGGCGCGCGGTGGGACACACCCACACCGCCTATGTCATGGAGGTCATGATGGACATGGCCGCCAAGGCCGCCGGTATCGACCCGGTCGACTTCCGTCTCGCTTATCTAAGCGGCGACGGCCTCGAGCAGCAGCGCAAGGCCGGTGTGCTGAAACTGGTCGCGGAAAAAGCGAACTGGGGCAACGCCCCCGCGGGCCGGTCCCAGGGCATCGCCGTGCACAAGTCCTTCAATTCCTACGTGGCAGAAGTCGTCGAAATCTCCGGCACCGCGGCGGATGGCATCAAGATCGAAAAGGTCACGTGCGCCGTAGATTGCGGCGTCGCAGTCAACCCTGATGTGATCAAAGCGCAGATGGAGGGCGGGATCGGCTACGGTATCGGCCACAACATGCGGGACAAGATCACGCTGACGGAAGGCGTCGTGGACCAATTCAACTTCCCCGACTACGAGCCGCTGCGGATCACAGATATCGGAGAGATCGAAGTGCACATCGTTCGGTCAGCAGAACCGCCAACCGGCGTGGGCGAACCCGGCACCCCACCGGCCGCCCCGGCCTTGGCCAACGCGATTGCAGCCGCCAGCAACCTGCGCATCGCTGCACTGCCGATGGATGACAACGGCGTATCGTTCGTTTGACACCAAAACCTCCGGCGCTCAGTCGGGGGTTTTCCATTGTCTTGCCTGCACGCGCGCGTGTCTCTGCCTTTCGGATTCGGGGGTCCCCTGTTGGCGATGTCGTGTTTACCCGCCTTGATGCAGACAGAGGGGGCAAATTGGCAAGCTACATCCAATGGAGTTGCGAGCAGGGGCCCCTTTGAGACGACTTCTGTTGTCGCCCGACTTGGGCTTATGACTCGGCCTGAGCCATCAACGGTGCAATCTCCTGCACGCTCAAAACCCGGCCAGCGGAAACGACTTTGTCATTGAGAACAAGGCCGGGCGTGGACATGACCCCATAGCCTGCGATTGTGACGATGTCGGTGACTTTTTCGATCTCAAAGTCGATCCCGGCGGTTTGCGCGGCGGCTTTCGCATTATCTGCCAGGGCCACACATTTCTTGCAGCCCGTCCCCAAAATTTTGATCTGCATATTCTGTCTCCGTTTCAAATGAGTAGATGACTGACACTGTTGAAAACGTAACCGATCACGACAATTCCAACAGTTACAATTCCAGCGAAAATGACCAGCAAAGGCAGTTTGACCACGCGTTTGAGCATGATCATGGACGGAAGCGACAGTGCTGTCACGGACATCATAAATGCAAGAGCGGTTCCTATTCCGACGCCTTTCAGGACAAGCGCTTCGGCGATGGGGAGTGTCCCAAAGATATCCGCATACATCGGAATGCCCGCCAGGGTCGCTACAAAGACCGACCACCATCTGTCCTGTCCCAGAGTGGCGGCAATGAAACTTTCGGGAATCCAGTTGTGGATCGCGGCGCCAATACCCACGCCGATCAAGACATACAGCCAGACACGATGCACGATGTCCCAAACCTGATCACGCGCATATGTCAGACGTTCTCCTCGGCTGATCTGACCATCGTTGTCCTGGTTGCTAACCGGGCTTTGGAACACGAATGTTTCAACTTGGTTCTCCAGCTTCAAGTACCCGATCAAAGTCCCGCCAAGAACCGCGAGTACCAACCCAACGGCAACGTAACTCAGCGCGATTGTCCAATTGAAGATACTGGCGAGCAGAATCACCGACGCAAGATCGACGAGCGGTGATGAAATGAGAAAGGAAAACGTCACCGCAAGCGGTAGCCCCGCACTCGTGAACCCGATGAACAAAGGGATGGAGGAACACGAGCAGAAAGGCGTGAGTGTCCCCAGAAGAGCGGCCATTGTGTTCGCACCCAAACCCTGCCGCTGCCCAAGGATACGCCGCGTCCGCTCAGGCGGAAAGTAGCTTTGCACATAGGAAATAGAGAAGATCAGCACGGACAGCAGGATGAATATCTTGATAACATCATAAATGAAGAAATGGACGCTGCCAGCGACCCGGCTTGTCATGTCCAGTCCCAGACCATCTGCCAAAACCCATGTGACAAGGTCCGACAACCACTGCATGCGCAACAGTTGGTCATTTAGCCAGGTAAGCAATTCGTTCACTGGATTGGCTTTCTTTTCGGATCACGAGAGGTGGTCCCAGCTATTCGACCAGTTTGCAGCCTGATTGAGGTGGATCGGGATTTCATGTCAGGCTGCTAATCGTATTTTTTCTGTTTCTCTGGCATAGGCCTCAGTATGGGTCAAGATTTCGTGGGTCGAGTGCGGGTATTCGCCGCTGTAGAAGGTCAACGATTTTATAATGCCTGTCCGCGCTGCTGAACCTCTTTCAAACGCATGCAGACAGGGGAATACAGCCCTGCATTCATAGCCAAAAGTGGCGTGACACGCCCATCGAATATGACAACCGCCGCTACAAACGAAGCAACCGCCCGCCGGTGACATTGCTGCGCACTGCACTGCCGGGCAACGATCAGATCATGTTCGGATGCCGGAATGATTGGCGTCAGGTGGCAGCTCGGTATGACCGATGCCAAAAGGTTTTCTTCTCCGCCAGAGCGTCCGCCGCAACCTTCTTGTTCTGGCTATAAACTAAGGGGTCCGGAGCCTGGCGGACAAGACGAGCGATAATGGTTCCGGCATTTGGTGTTCCAAATTCGCGATCGAGCGACACACTGGGCGGCGCTGTCTTTCTTTGGCGGGCCTTGCCCACTTGGTTGCCATCTGTCGCATACTAAGCTTTTGTCTGAAAAAGGAGGAAGACCATGAATGATCAGGACCTTCTCGAAGCCCTTCGTGAGGTTGTTGGCTCGCGGCATCTGTTTGTTGGCGACAAAAAGACCGAACGGTTCCGCAAGGGGTTCCGGTCGGGGCAGGGGGATGCGCTGTGCGTGGTGCAGCCCGGCTCTTTGGTCGAACAGTGGCGGATACTCAAGGCGTGCGTGGCGGCAGACAAGATTGTCATCATGCAGGCGGCCAATACCGGCCTGACCGAAGGCAGCACGCCAAACGGGTCCTATGATCGTGGTGTCGTGTTGATCAACACCCGGCGCATCGATGCGCTGCACCTGCTGGAAGGTGGTACGCAAGTGCTGGCCCTGCCGGGGTCCACATTGTTTGCCCTTGAAAAGCTTCTGGATCCGCTGGGGCGTCAGCCACATTCCGTGATCGGATCGTCCTGTATCGGGGCGTCGATCGTGGGCGGTGTGTGCAACAACTCGGGCGGCGCGCTTATCGAACGGGGGCCATCCTATACCGAACTTTCGCTCTTTGCGCAGATCGGCGCGGATGGGCAGCTGCGTCTGGTCAATCATCTCGGCCTTGCCCTGGGAGACGACCCCGAAGAAATTCTGGCCCGCGTGCAGTCGGGGGAGATTACAAACGCCGATCTGGAGCCGACGAACAAGCGCGCTTCCGACACCGATTATGCGCGCATCGTCCGTGAAGTCGATGCAGACACACCCGCCCGTTTCAATGCCGACAAGCGGTGCCTGCACGAAAGTGCTGGATGCGCGGGCAAGCTTGCGGTATTTGCCGTGCGCCTCGACACGTATCCCAAGAATGAGACCGAGCAGGTCTTTTATATCGGCACCAACGATCCTGCCGACCTGACCGCGTTGCGCCGTCATATGCTGGCGGAGTTTGAAACCCTGCCGGTCAGTGCGGAATACATGCACCGCGAGGTGTTCGACATTTCGGCCAAATACGGCAAAGATACCATGGTGATGATCGACAAGTTGGGAACCGACAAACTGCCGATGTTCTTTGCCATGAAAGGCGCCGTTGACGCGCGCCTGAACAAGATCCCGCTGTTGCGCGGATTTACCGATAAGTTCATGCAGGCGCTCAGCGCGATCTGGCCCAAGATCCTGCCCGCGCGTATGACCGAATATCGCGCGCAGTTCGAGCATCATCTGATCTTGAAAACACGTGATGGCGGGATCGCGGAAACACGAACCTACCTCGATCAGGTTTTCGCGACCAAAGAGGCCGATTATTTCGCCTGTACCCCGCGCGAGGGCAAAATCGCCGGCCTGCACCGCTTTGCTGCTGCCGGTGCCGCGATCCGCTACCAAAACGTCCACGCGGACGAGGTCGAGGATATTCTGGCGCTCGACATTGCCCTCAAACGTAACGAACGCGACTGGCTCGAAGAGCTGCCGCCCGAGATCAACGACGATCTGGTGCACCGGCTCTACTATGGGCACTTCATGTGCCACGTGCTGCATCAGGATTACGTCGTCCGCAAAGGTGTGGACGTCAAAGCGCTCAAGGCGAAGATGCTGGCCCTGCTTGAAGAACGCGGTGCGGAATACCCCGCCGAACATAATGTCGGCCACCTTTACAAGGCCAAGCCAGACCTCGCCAATTTCTACAAATCCGTCGATCCAACCAATTCCATGAATCCGGGCATCGGAAAGATGTCCAAGAAGAAGAACTACGCCTGAAGGACAGGCAAGAAAGGGACCAAGATATGACAAACGTCGTTATCGCATCCGCCGCACGCACTGCTGTTGGCTCGTTCGGGGGCGCATTCGCCAACACGCCCGCGCATGATCTGGGTTCCGCCGTTCTGGAAGCCGTCGTGGAGCGGGCCGGGATCGACAAGGCCGATGTATCCGAAACGATCCTTGGGCAAGTTCTGACAGCAGCCCAAGGGCAAAATCCGGCGCGGCAGGCGCATATCAATGCTGGCCTGCCTTTGGAGGCTGCCGCTTGGTCGCTCAATCAGGTTTGTGGGTCCGGTCTGCGGGCTGTCGCCCTTGGTGCGCAGCATATTCAGTTGGGCGATGCAGAGATCGTTGTGGCCGGAGGTCAGGAAAACATGACGCTCAGCCCCCATGCCGCCGCCCTGCGTGCGGGTCATAAAATGGGCGATATGAAATATATCGACACCATGATCAAGGATGGCCTTTGGGACGCCTTCAACGGTTATCACATGGGACAGACCGCTGAAAACGTTGCGGAAAAGTGGCAAATCAGCCGCGACATGCAGGACGAATTCGCGGTGGCTTCGCAGAACAAGGCGGAGGCCGCGCAGAAAGCAGGCAAGTTCGCGGACGAAATCACCGCCTTCACGGTCAAGACCCGCAAGGGCGACATCATCGTCGATCAGGACGAATACATCCGCCACGGCGCCAATCTCGAAGCGATGGCCAGAATGCGCCCGGCCTTTGCCAAGGACGGCTCGGTGACGGCGGCCAATGCGTCCGGCTTGAATGATGGCGCCGCCGCAACCCTGTTGATGTCTGCTGAGAATGCGGAGAGACGCGGGATCACGCCGCTGGCGCGGATCGCATCCTATGCAACGGCGGGCCTCGATCCATCGATCATGGGCGTCGGCCCGATCTATGCAAGTCGCAAAGCGCTGGACAAAGCGGGGTGGTCCGTCAACGATCTGGATCTGGTCGAGGCGAATGAGGCCTTTGCCGCGCAGGCCTGCGCCGTGAACAAGGATATGGGATGGGACCCCGCAATTGTGAACGTGAACGGTGGTGCGATCGCCATCGGTCACCCGATCGGGGCCTCAGGGTGCCGCGTTCTGAACACGTTGCTGTTTGAAATGCAGCGCAGAGATGCCAAGAAAGGACTCGCGACCTTGTGTATCGGTGGCGGCATGGGTGTCGCTTTGTGTGTCGAGCGTCCCTGATCCGGATAAAGACCAACGTATTCCGGGCATTTAGACCCGAACAAATGACTTACGAAGGAAGACTGAAATGGCAAGAGTTGCACTCGTCACAGGTGGTAGTCGCGGTATCGGTGAAGCGATCTCAAAGAGGCTCATAGCGGATGGATATATCGTGGCCTCGACCTATGCGGGCAATGATGAGGCTGCTGCAAAGTTCACCGACGAAACTGGCATCAAGACCTACAAGTGGAACGTTGCCGACTACGAAGCGTCCAAGGCGGGGATCGCGCAAGTCGAAGCGGACCTCGGCCCAATCGACATCGTTGTCGCAAACGCCGGCATCACCCGCGACGCGCCGTTCCACAAAATGACGCCCGAGCAATGGCACCAGGTGATCGACACAAACCTGACCGGTGTGTTCAACACCGTCCACCCGATCTGGCCCGGCATGCGCGAACGCAAATTTGGCCGTGTCATCGTGATTTCGTCGATCAACGGCCAAAAGGGTCAGTTCGCGCAGGTAAACTATGCCGCAACCAAGGCAGGCGATCTGGGCATCATCAAATCGCTGGCCCAGGAAGGCGCGCGTGCGGGCATCACCGCCAACGCCATCTGCCCCGGGTACATCGGCACCGACATGGTGATGGCTGTTCCTGAGAAAGTACGCGAGAGCATCATCGCGCAGATCCCGGCAGGGCGTTTGGGCGAACCAGAGGAAATCGCACGCTGCGTTGTTTTCCTCGCCTCTGACGACTCCGGTTTTATCAACGGGTCAACCATCTCTGCCAATGGCGCTCAATTCTTTGTTTAAGGACAGATCATGACTTCACAGAATAACGATATTGATCCGATTGAGTCGCAGGAGTGGCAAGAAGCCATTCAGGACGTCATCGAAAAGGATGGGGCGAACCGGGCGCATTACCTGCTCGACAAAGCTGTCCAACAGGCGCGTGCCGCAGGCGCGACGCTGCCCTTTTCCGCCACGACGCCTTATCAGAATACCATTCCTGCCGATGATGAGCTGGAAATCCCCGGCGACATCGAGATGGAATGGCGCATCCGGACCATCAACCGCTGGAATGCGATGGCGACAGTTGTCCGGCGCAACAAGGAAAGCAGCGAGTATGGTGGGCACATCGCCTCTTTCGCGTCCTCGGCGGTCATGTATGACATTGGCCTCAACCATTTCTGGCGCTCCAAATCCGCGATTCACGGCGGCGATCTGGTGTTCTTTCAGGGCCACGTGATCCCGGGCATCTATGCACGCTCCTTCATGGAGGGGCGGATCAGCAAGGAACAGCTTGAAAACTTCCGCTCCGAGGTTGCGGGCGGCGGTTTGTCCTCCTATCCGCACCCCTGGCTGATGCCCGATTACTGGCAGTTCCCGACGGTTTCCATGGGCCTCGGCCCGCTGATGGCGATCTATCAGGCGCGGTTCATGAAATACATGCACAACCGGGGCCATATCGACATGGGCGACCGCAAGGTCTGGGCTTTCCTTGGTGACGGAGAAATGGACGAACCTGAAAGCCGGGGCGCCATTGATCTGGCGGCGCGCGAGGGTCTCGACAACCTCATTTTCGTCGTGAACTGCAACCTGCAGCGTCTGGACGGCCCCGTGCGTGGCAACGGCAAGATCGTGCAAGAGCTTGAGGGTGACTTCCGCGGTGCCGGTTGGAACGTGATCAAACTTCTTTGGGGCAAAGGCTGGGATGACCTGCTTGAGAATGACCACACCGGTCGCCTCAAGCAGTTGATGGATGAAACGGTCGACGGGGACTATCAGACGTTCAAATCCAAGAACGGCGCGTATATACGCGAGCATTTCTTTGGCAAATACCCGGAAACGGCTGCACTGGTTGCGGACTGGACTGATGACCAGATCTGGGCCCTGCGTCGCGGCGGTCACGACCCCAAGAAGGTGTACACCGCCTTCAAAACGGCCAGCGACACCAAAGGTCAGCCCACCTGCCTTCTGGTCAAAACCGTCAAGGGCTATGGCATGGGCACGGCCGGCGAAGGGATGAACACGACCCACTCCGCCAAGAAAATGGCCGACGATCAACTGCGCGCCTTCCGCGACCGGTTCAACATCCCGGTGTCCGACGAGGACCTGCCCAAAGCGCCGTTCGTCGAGCTGAACAATGCGCAAAAATCCTATCTGATGGATCGGCGCACGGCTTTAGGTGGCGAGTTCCCCAAACGCAACTGGCGTGATGCGCCCAAGCTGGAAATCCCGCCGCTGTCCAAGTTCGAGGCACAGCTGAAAGGCACAGGCGACCGTGAAATTTCGACCACGATGGCCTATGTGCGGATCCTTACCACGCTCTTGCGCGACAAGCAGATCGGCAAATTCGTGGTGCCGATTGTGCCGGACGAAAGCCGGACCTTCGGGATGGAAGGGCTGTTCCGGTCTGCGGGCATCTACAACCCGCTGGGGCAGAACTATACGCCCGAAGATGCGGACCAGATGATGTTCTACAAGGAAACCACCGACGGGCAGGTCTTGCAGGAGGGCATCAACGAGGCCGGTGCCATGGCGGACTGGATTGCGGCGGCGACGTCCTATTCCAACCACGGCGTGCCGATGATCCCCTTCTACATCTATTATTCGATGTTCGGGCACCAACGCGTCGGCGATCTGGCCTGGGCCGCTGGCGACAGCCGGGCGCGCGGGTTCCTTTTGGGCGCAACCGCCGGCCGGACCACGCTGAACGGCGAGGGCTTGCAGCACGAGGATGGCCACAGCCATATCCTTGCGGGCACCATCCCCAACTGCGTGACCTACGATCCGACGTTCAGCTATGAACTGGCCGTCATCATGCATAACGGGCTGGAACGGATGTTCGTCAATCAGGAAGACATCACCTTCTACCTGACCCTGATGAATGAAAACTACCAGCACCCCGACATGCCGATGGGTGCCGAAGAGGGCATCATCAAAGGCCTCTACCGGATGGTCGAGACCAAGAAGCCCGGCAAGAAGCACGTCAATCTGATGGGCTCTGGCACGATCTTGGTGCAGGCGATCAAGGCCGCTGAAATGCTCAAGGAAGACTTTGGCGTCACCGCCGATATCTGGTCCGCCACCAGCTTTAACGAGCTGGCGCGCGACGGGCAGGATGCGGCACGGCACAACCGCCTGAACCCGTTTGAGGACAAGCAGGTGCCTTACGTGACAAAAACGCTGAGCCGCGCCAAAGGTCCGATCATCGCTGCAACGGATTACATGAAGAACTACGCGGAACAAATCCGCGCCTTTGTGCCGAACAGCTACACGGTTCTGGGCACAGATGGTTTTGGTCGTTCGGACAGCCGTGTGAACCTGCGCCGCTTCTTCGAGGTGGATGCAAATCACATCGCGGCGGCCGCCATGAGCGCGCTTTTCGAGGCCGGTGCCGTCACCAAGACCGACATGAAATCCGCCCTTACCAAATATGACATTGACGGCGACAAGCCGAACCCACGGCTTGTGTAATACAGTCGGGACAGGAGAATAAATTATGACAATCGAAGTCACAGTTCCAGACATCGGCGATTTTGACAACGTGCCCGTCGTGGGCATTCTGGTCAGCGTCGGCGATACCGTCGGGGTCGAAGACGCGCTGGTCGAGCTTGAGAGCGACAAGGCGACCATGGAAGTGCCCAGCCCGTCTGCGGGTGTGGTCAAGGAGATTTTGGTCTCCGAGGGCGACAACGTATCAAAGGGGTCTGCCATTCTGATCCTTGAGGAACGCGGGGCAGGGGACTCACCTGAGGCCGCCCCCGCCGCTGCTGACGCGCCCGCCGCTTCGGAAGCGCCGCCAGCGGCCGCTCCGGCTGCTGCGCCAGCGCCAGCACCGGCCACGGCAACGGTGACAGATGCAGGCTTTGGCAAGGCGCATGCTTCGCCCTCAATCCGCGCCTTTGCCCGCACCCTTGATATCGACATCAGCAAGGTGAACGGGACGGGCCGCAAGGGTCGTATCCTGCGCGAGGACGTCACCAAGTTCCTCAAAGCCTCCACTGCACCCGTCGCATCTGGTGGTGGTGCCTCTGGCGGGATGGGCATTCCGCCGATCCCGGTTGTGGATTTCTCGAAATTCGGCCCCGTCGAAGATGTCGAGATGCCGCGCATCAAGAAACTCAGCGGTCCTGCCTTGCACCGCAGCTGGCTGAATATTCCGCACGTGACCCATAACGAAGAGGCCGACATCACCGACCTCGACAAGTACCGCAAGGAACTGGACACGCAGGCCAAAACCGAAGGATATCGCGTCACGCTGCTCAGCTTCGTGATCAAGGCATCGGTCTCGGCGCTCAAGCAGCATTGGGAGGTCAATTCCTCGGTGCATCCGGACGGTGACAAGCTGATCAAGAAGGACTTCTACAATATCGGTTTCGCGGCAGACACGCCCAACGGTCTGATGGTCCCTGTGATCAAGGATGCCGACCGCAAAGGCATCGTCGAGATTTCCAAAGAGCTGGGAGACTTGTCGGCCAAAGCCCGCGACGGTGCCTTGAAAGGCCCCGACATGCAGGGCGCGACCTTTACGATTTCGTCGCTTGGCGGGATTGGCGGGACGTCGTTTACGCCTATCGTGAACGCACCGGAGGTTGCGATCCTTGGTCTGACCCGCTCGAAAATGGCACCGGTCTGGGATGGCGAGGCCTTCCAGCCCCGCAACATGCAGCCCCTGTCGCTCAGCTATGACCACCGTGCCATCGACGGTGCCTTGGCCGCGCGGTTCTGCGCCACGCTCAAATTTCTGCTCGGCGATGTGCGCCGACTGATGCTGTAAGGGGGCGCTGAAATGGACATCAAAGTTCCTGATATTGGCGACTTCGACGAGGTTCCCGTGGTCGGCATTCTGGTCAGCGTCGGCGACACCGTCGCCGTCGAAGACCCGCTGATAGAGCTGGAAAGCGACAAGGCCACAATGGAAGTGCCATCCCCGGCGGCGGGTGTGGTGAAAGAGATCAAGGTTTCCGAGGGCGACAAGGTTTCCGAGGGTACCGTGATCGTCGTGCTGGAAGGGGCGGACGCCTCCGACGCGCCCGCCAAAGCTGATCCGGCACCCGCAGCCGCGCCTGCCCCCGTCGCCACAGCGGCAACGGGAACGGCAACTGGCCCCGGCGATATCCATGCCGAGGTGGTTGTTCTGGGCTCGGGTCCCGGTGGGTACACGGCGGCCTTCCGCGCGGCGGATCTAGGCAAAAACGTTGTCCTGATCGAGCGCCATTCGACGCTGGGCGGTGTTTGCCTGAACGTGGGCTGTATCCCGTCCAAGGCGCTCCTGCACGTAGCCAAGGTGCTGACCGAAGCGGAAGAAATGTCCGCTCACGGTGTGACCTTCGCCAAGCCCAAGATCGATCTGGATGCGTTGCGCGACTGGAAAAACAGTGTTGTGGGGCAGTTGACCGGGGGCCTGACGGGCCTTGCCAAAGGGCGCAAGGTGACCACCGTGCGCGGCACTGGCCGCTTTACCGGCCCAAACATGATCGAAGTGACGAGCGACGAGGGCACCAAGACGGTCAGCTTTGACCAGTGCATCATCGCCGCAGGCTCTGAGCCGGTTGAGTTGCCCTTCATCCCCCATGACGACCCGCGCATTCTCGACAGCACGGGGGCGCTGGAACTGGCGGATATCCCCAAGCGCATGTTGATCCTGGGCGGCGGTATCATCGGTCTGGAAATGGCCTGTGTTTATGACGCGCTGGGCTCCAAGATCACGGTTGTCGAGTTCATGGATCAGTTGATGCCGGGGGCGGACAAGGACATGGTCAAGCCGCTGCACACCCGCATCGCCAAGCGCTATGAAAAGATCATGCTCAAGACCAAGGTGACGGCGATGGAGGCCCTCAAGAAGGGGCTGAAAGTCACCTTTGAGGATGACAAGGGCGAGGTCACGACCGACACCTTTGACAAGGTTCTGGTGTCGGTTGGGCGGCGGCCAAACGGTAAGCTGATCAATGCCGAGGCCGCGGGTGTGGCCGTGGACGAGCGTGGCTTTATCGCGGTGGACAACCAGCAGCGCACCGGCGTGCCGCATATTTTCGCCATCGGTGACGTGGTGGGCCAGCCCATGCTGGCGCACAAGGCCGTGCACGAGGGCAAGGTGGCCGCCGAAGTGGCCGCCGGTGAAAAGCGGGCCTTTGACGCGACGGTGATCCCTTCCGTGGCCTATACTGACCCAGAGGTCGCGTGGGTGGGCATGACCGAGACGGAGGCCAAGGCCAAGGGCCTCAAAGTCGGCAAGGGTGTGTTCCCTTGGGCGGCCTCGGGCCGGGCGCTGTCAAATGCGCGTTCCGAAGGCATGACCAAGGTGCTGTTCGATCCCGCCGACGACCGGCTCGTGGGCGCAGCCATCGTCGGCACCAATGCGGGCGATCTGATTGCAGAAGTTGCTCTGGCTATCGAGATGGGCTGTGACGCAACTGATCTGGGGCACACGATCCACCCGCACCCGACCCTGTCGGAAACGGTAAACTTTGCCGCCGAAATGTTCGAGGGTACGATCACCGATCTGATGCCGCCCAAGAAACGGCACTGAAACCTACCAGGGTCGGCGCGCGCTGCGTGCCGATCCTGACCATCTGATGACACATAAGGCGATTCCATGCGCGACCGAACTACCCTCAGCCAACGTCTCCCGGAAACGGCCGCTGGAAAGCCCAAAAAGGTGAACGCATGACCCAATCGGAAAAACCCCGCGTTGCCCTGTTCGTGACATGCCTCGTGAATGCGATGCGCCCGAATATCGGTTTCGCGACGCTCAAGTTGCTGGAAGACGCGGGCTGCGATGTCGACGTGCCGGAGGCGCAGACATGCTGTGGCCAACCCGCTTTCAACAGCGGCGATGACGCGACGACGCGGGCCATTGCCAAGCAATTGATCAAGACGTTCGGGGACTACGACTACGTCGTTGTGCCGTCGGGGTCCTGCGCGAGCATGATCCGCACGCATTATCGCGACGTGTTTAAGGATGAGCCTCACTGGATCGAACAGCAATCCGCGCTGTCCGCCAAGACATGGGAGGTGCTGAGCTTTCTCTCTGACGTCATGAAATACCAGCCCTCCGATGTGCATTATGACGGGCTCGCGACATATCACGACAGCTGTTCCGGCCTGCGCGATTTGGGGGTGCATGATCAGCCGCGCGCGCTGTTGAACGGAGTTGGCGGTTTGAAAATGACCCCACTGCAGGACAACGACGCCTGTTGCGGGTTCGGCGGCACGTTCTGCGTCAAATATCCCGATATCTCGAACGCGATTGTCACGGACAAAACCGCCAGGATCGCGGCGACGGGGGCCGATACCTTGCTGGCAGGAGACTTGGGGTGCCTGATGAATATGGCGGGCAAGCTGTCGCGCGAGGGGCGCGAGATCAAGGCGTATCATACCGTTGAGGTGCTGGCGGGCATGGCCAAGGGCGGCGGCATCGGTGGGGCTGGTGAATGATACAAACCTCTGATCGATTTCGGGACCATGTGGCGCGGGCGCTCACGGATGACAATCTGAAGGTTGCGCTGACGCGGACGACCGGCTTGCTGCAAACCCGGCGCAAACAGGTGATCGACGAATATGCCGAATACGGCGAGGCCCGCAAACGCGCGCAGGCCATCAAGGAACACACGCTGAACCATCTCGATCACTACCTTGAAATGTTCGAGGCCAACGCCACGGCCAACGGCGCGGTCGTGCACTGGGCCCAGACACCGCAAGAAGCGCGCCGCATCGTGTCCGAGATTTGCGTCGCGGCCGGAGCCAAGACCGCCACGCGGGTCAAATCCATGCTGGGCGAAGAGATCGGGATCGCCGAAGCCCTGTCCGATGCGGGGGTCGAACGGATCGAAACGGATCTGGCAGAACACATCATCCAACTGGCCGATGACCCGCCCAGTCACATCGTCATGCCCGCCATGCACAAGACCCACGAACAGGTGGCGGACCTGTTCGATGACAAACACGGGGTCGCTCCGGACAGCCATGACATTCCCGATCTGGTCGGCTCTGCCCGCCGCGAGTTGCGCCAGAAATTCCTGAACGCGGATGTGGGGATTTCGGGGGCCAACTTTCTGATCGCGGAGACCGGAGCCACCGTTACTGTCACCAATGAGGGCAATTCGGAACTGACATGCACACCGCCCAAAGTGCACATCGTGACGGTTGGTATTGAAAAGCTCGTGCCCGGAATGGACCACGCCAGCGTCTTTCTGCGCCTGTTGTCGCGGGCTGCCATAGGGGCGGAAATCACGCAATACACCACCTTCTATAATGGTCCCAAACGTCAGGGAGACGCGGACGGGCCCGAAGCCTATCACATCGTGCTGGTCGACAATCACCGCACCGAAATGCTGGGCAGCGATCTGGAGCCGATGCTGCGCTGTATTCGGTGCGGGGCCTGCATGAACCATTGCCCGGTCTATGCGGCGGTGGGCGGGCATGCTTATGGCGCGGTTTACCCCGGCCCGATGGGATCGGTGCTGACGCCCGCCTTGTCCTCGCTTGAGGCGGCCAAGGATCTGCCCAACGCCTGTACGCTCAATGGCCGCTGCAAAGAGGTCTGCCCGGTCAACATCCCGTTGCCCGACATGTTGCGCAATCTGCGCGCGCGGCAATGGGACGCCAATTTGCCAACGCGGGTGAGCAAAGCTGCCCTGGGCGCGTGGAGCTTTCTGGCCAAGCGGCCGAGGCTCTACCATCTGGTCACAGGGCTGGGTGTGCACGGAATCAGGCTATGGGCCTTTGGACGGTCGCGGATCAAACGGATGCCTTTTGCGGGAGGCTGGGTGAAACACCGTGATCTGCCGCGCCCGGAAAAAGGCAGCTTCATGCAGCAATACAATGCATCCCTGCATGCCACGAGGAACCGCAAGTGAGTGATCGCGCATCCATATTGGGCGCGATACGCTCCGCCAAAAGAACTGCGCACGCGTCCGAGGATATCGCGCGTGAGGCCGCCGCCCTTGTCGCAGAACCGCAAGCCATTCAGCCGAATTTCGAGGGCGCGACGCTATTGGATCGCTTCGTGGCCAAGGCCACGTCGGAGCGGGTAACAGCCACGGTTGATCAGGTCGCCACGATGGGGGAGGTGCCCGCAGCGGTCTCGGGCTACCTGCAGCGTGTCGAACAGGAGAGCAGCATTTGCGTTCAAGGCGGCGCGCCGCTGGAGGAGTTGGACTGGACCAGCTTTGACCTTACGGCCCGTCTCGAAGAAGACGGGCGCTGTGCGGTGACCTATGCGGAATACGGGATCGCCGAGACCGGGTCGGTGGTGTTCAAATCCGGTGCCCACGGTCCCATCCTGATGAATTTCCTGCCCCTGTATCATATTGTTGTTCTGCGCGCGGCAAACCTGATCGGGTACAGCGAAGATCTGTGGCCCTTGCTTGGCGGTGCGAACGTGCCCCAATCGCGATTGCTGACACTGGTGACCGGGACAAGCGGTACGGCGGATATCGAGGCCAGAAACGTCCGTGGCGCGCATGGGCCAAAACATATGCACATCGTGATTGTCGCGGACTGAAACGGTCACACTCTGTATTTTGCGCATGCCGGTTTCGGTCTCGAAGCCCGCCACATGTGTGTTTCGGGCAAGCCGCGCGGCTTGCCTCGGGGGGCCAATACACTACTGTCGCCTTTGAGATTTCCGAAAGGCTGAACATGTTCCGACGCTTACTCTGGGTGCTGTCCCTGACAATCAGCAGTTTGCTGGTCTTGCACATTTCATCACTGAATGCGCAAACCACGAACGGCGGGGACGCGGCCGAAACCCAGTCCGAAGACCCGACCCCAACGCTGAACGCCTCCGGCGAATTGGACCTCGAGGCCCTGGCGGCCGAGTTCAACCTGCCCTCCCATATCCTCAACCCGCGGGTCGACAGCGAGCGGCTGGAATTGCTGCTTCTGCCCTTGACCGAGAAACAGCTCTCGGCCGCTGCGGAGGCGTGGCAACGGATCGTTCAGGAGCAAACCCAGGATGTGGTCAATGCGACATTGCGGGTCGGGGAAATGAGCGGGGAGACTGCGGACCTCTTTCGGGAGCGTGTTGCGGAGCTGGCCGAGGAACGGCGGCACTTTTTCGAAAACTTCGTCATCGTTCTGAACGACTGGCAGAAAAAAGGCGGCGATGCGGATGAAATCGCGAAATATCGCGCCTACCGCAGTTCCATCATCATCGACGAGATCCGCAAGGCGGACGCCGAAACCTTGCGCCAGCGCGGCATCAAATGGCTGATGGCCCCCGATGGCGGGATCAAGATCGCTATCGATGTGGCGGTGATCATCGGATCACTGTTGGGGTTGGTCTTTGTCGCCAGAATAGTGCGTGCCGTAACGCGGCGCTGGATGGGCCATATCACGGGCATGTCGTCGCTGTTGGCCGCCTTTCTGGGCGGGGTCCTGTACTGGATAACGCTGGTCTTCGGGCTGATGTTCGTGATGTCCGTTCTTGGGTTCGACGTGACGCCGCTCTTTGCCCTTGTCGGCGGGGCCAGCTTTATTCTGGCTTTTGCGATGCAGGAAACCATCGCCAACTTCTTCAGCGGCCTGATGATCATGATCAACAAGCCCTTCGATCAGGGGGATTACATCGATCTGGAAGGGGTGGCCGCGGGCACCGTCAAACAGACCAACCTGATCTCGACGACGATCGCAACCATCGACAACAAGATCACGTCAATTCCCAACAACCGGGTCTGGAACAGCGTGATAACCAACGTCACGGCAAGCGCCACGCGCCGTGTCGATATGGTCTTTGGGATCAGCTATTCCGACAGTATCGGGCAGGCCATCAAAGCGCTCGAAGAGTTGGTCGCAGAGCATCCCCTGGCCCTGAAAGATCCCGAACCGGTCATCTGTGTCGGGGAGTTGGGCGACTCGTCCGTCAATCTGTTGTGTCGGCCATGGTCAAGGACAGCAGATTACTGGACGCTTTATTGGGACATGCAGCACTTGGTGAAGGAACGCTTTGACGCCGAAGGCATCTCGATCCCGTTCCCGCAACGCACCGTACGTCTGGAGCGCGAGGAGGGCGGCGAGAACGCTCCCCGGTCCGCGCAGGAATCGGAGGCTTAAGTCTAGTCCGTTCCTGCGGGCCGCGAGCGATTGCGTCCGACACTGCAGATCCCGACACGGTCCCGCAGCGCTTTGGTATCGGCTGTTTTCTAATCTGCCTCCGGGGCGATCTTGTCACGGGCCCGGCCACTGGTCATCAGCCCACTGACACGGAAGGTCGATGGGGTCCCGATCCGTGTCCGGGTGCGCAGAACCGGGGTGTTCTCGGAGGTGCCCGCACGGCTTTCGCGGAACACGATGAAAAGACCCGACCCGATGATGATACTCGCCCCGATTGCCGTACCCAGATCAACGGATTCATCGAAAAAGACCAAGCCATAGACCGATGCCCAGATGATCTGCGAATACTGCATTGGCGCGACGATAGCAGCCTCGCCCGTCTGATAAGCGGCAATGATGAACCGGCCTGCCGTCCAAGCCATGACCGAGATGACGGCCAGCATTCCAAGATGTTCGATCGGCATGGGTTTATAAACAAAGGCCAAAGCCGCTCCCATCACGATGAAATTCCCGAGCATGGGATAGAGCAACAAAACGACGGTGCGTTCTTCGGCACCGATCTTGCGCACCACGATCGAGGCAAAGGCTCCGGTCACAGCCGCAAGAATGGCCGTGGCATGCCCCAGTTCCAGATCCGTCGTGCCGGGGCGCAGAACGACCATGACCCCGCTGAGCCCGATAATGACGGCAAGCCAGCGCGGCAGCCGCACTTTTTCACCCAGAATAGGGATCGACAGCACGGTGATCAGCAGCGGTGTCGCAAAGATGATGGCATAGGCTTGCGTAAGGGGCAGTGCGGAAAAGGCATAGAACGCGGAAACGCCGGTGATCACGGCACCGATCGTGCGCACCGCCATCCACCATGGATGCACCGGCAGCAAGGTCCCGGGCTTGGCGTCGCGCATCAGCATGACCGTGGCAAGCGGAAAGCTGAGCAGCACGCTGAAGAACACGATCTGAATCGGGGAATAGATCGCGCCAAGCGTCTTGACGAAGACGTCATGGGTAGCGAACAGCCCGAAGGCAATCAGGGCCAGCAGTGCGCCTTTGACGTTCGGTGACATGGCTGGCCCTTTCCGGCGTTCAGAGACTTGCGTCTAGCGCGTGCAGGATCGCATCGCCCATTTCAGTGGTCGACATCGGCGTACCGCCTTCGGGGCCCATTAGATCGGCCGTGCGTGCACCGCCAGCGAGAACGCTCTCAATCGCGGCTTCGAGGCGGGCGGCTTCGTCGCCCTGATCAAAAGAATAGCGCAACGCCATGGCAAAGCTCAGAATACAGGCAATCGGGTTGGCCTTGCCCTGACCGGTGATGTCGGGGGCCGATCCGTGCACCGGTTCGTACATCGCGCGGGCGCGGCCATTGGCCATCGGCGCCCCCAGCGAGGCAGACGGCAACATGCCAAGGCTGCCGGTCAGCATCGCCGCACAATCGGACAGGATGTCGCCAAACAGGTTGTCGGTGACGATCACGTCGAACTGTTTGGGCGCACGCACCAGCTGCATCGCGCCGTTGTCGGCGTACATGTGGCTGAGTTCCACATCCGGGTAATCCTCGTCATGCACCTTCTGAACGACTTCACGCCACAGGATGCCCGATTCCATCACGTTGGCCTTTTCCATCGAACAGACCTTGTTGTTGCGGCGGCGGGCCAGTTCAAAGGCGGAACGCGCAACACGCTCAATCTCGGATTCGGTATAGCGTTGGGTATTGATGCCGACCCGCTCGTTGCCTTCTTCGAAAATGCCGCGCGGCTCGCCGAAATAGACGCCTGAGGTCAGTTCGCGCACGATCATGATGTCGAGGCCCGCCACCAGGTCTTTCTTCAGCGACGAGAAATCCGCCAGCGCGTCAAAGCACTGCGCCGGGCGCAGGTTGGAAAACAGGTCCATTTCCTTGCGCAACCGCAGCAGGCCGCGCTCGGGTTTGACCGAGAAATCCAGATCGTCGTATTTTGGTCCGCCAACGGCCCCCAGCAGAACTGCGTCAACCTCAAGCGCCTTGGCCATCGTGTCGTCGTGCAGCGGTGTGCCGTGTTTGTCATAGGCGGCACCGCCGACCAGATCGGTGCTCACGTCAAAGGGCATATCGCGCTTGGCGCCGAACCAGTCGATGACGCGGGTGACCTGATCCATGACCTCGGGGCCGATGCCATCACCTGGCAGGATCAAAAGCGACGGGTTGGGCATGACGAAACTCCTTTGAATGCTTGACGCTTCGCCTATCTGCCGATGGCGGCAGGGTCAATATCCGAGGTCGACCCAAACCAGCCGATGCCGACTGGCCTTAGCCGCGGTGTCGGCCATCGGGTCGTCTGGGGCGGGCCAGATGACACCAGCATCCCGCACCTGCCAGTGCGTCGAGGGCAGCACATAATCGACCCTCAGCGTGCCGGGGCCGGGGTCGGGCCAGTCCACGGTGTCGGTGCCCTTTGTGCCCTCGGGAGCCACGTCTTGCAGTCGGGGATCGGCCAGCAGGCTGGTGATCGCCGATTTGATCCCGTCACCATCCACCGGATCAAGATTCGCATCCCCCGCAATCACGAACCGGCCCGCAGGCGCGCTGCCCACTTCTCCGTCCAGAACCTGTTGCCAGAGCCGGATCTCATCATGGTTGCGCCGCCCGTTGCGGTCTTCTGGACCGTCAAAGACAGGGGGGCTGGCGTGAAATGTCATCAGATCGAATGGCCCGTCCGGCAAGGCGATAGGCACGATCCAATGGCCGGTCGTGGACAGACGCTGGATCGCCTGTGCCGCAGTGCTGGGAAAGGGGCCATCGGCCGTCACGGGCAACAAAGGGTCTGGGATCTCTGTCCACAAGAGCGTTGAGAGGTCCTGAACCTCATCCACCAAAATAGGGTGCCGCGACAGGATCGCCATGCCGCCCTGACCCGAAAACCGCCCGTAGCTTTGGGCATCCCTCGGGCCGCCAAGCAGCCCGTCGCCGTCCATGTCAAGCGCGGTCGGCAAGCCCGTGTTCGGGCGCAGCGCGAAATGGTGGGGATAGCCCGCCGCCTGCGCCAGCCGCGTCAGGGCTTCGCCGGTCAGGTCATAATCGATGCTCTGCAATGCCAGAACGTCGGCATTGGCGGCCGCGATCACGGCCAATACGGCGTCGATCTGATCGTCGCCACCGCGCGCCAGATCGCGCAGAAACAACCCTGGGCCGTCCCTTTGCAATTCGGTGTTGTAGGTGGCGATGCGCAGGGTTTCCGCCGGGGCCGCAAAGGCCCAGCCGAACAGCAGAACAAGGGCGGTCAGACCAGTTGCAAGGCGCTGTCCGTATCGGCGCAGGCCCGCTTGCGTTGATCGCGGATCATCTCGGCGATCCGATGCATCGCGATGCCGCGCATGATCATACTTGCAGGAAGAAAGGCCCATGCGGTCATCGTCCAGATCAGGGTTTGGGGGCTGTCCAGTATGATCGGGTTTAGCAGGGTTGTCGCTATCTTGACCACTCCCGGGATGATGAAAGGCAGCAAAATACCGAGGGCGATGTTCACCCGGGCATCCCGCCGCAGCCGCGCCAGCACGTCGCCGCCAACAGTCGGGTCAAACAAGGGCAGATTGATCCACATGTTGAACTGACCACCGCGGCCCGGCCATCCCATGACCCGCACCAGATAGAGAAAGGCGGCCATGACTGTCAGCGATGTGAGATAGGCAATGCCTGCTGCCGTGCGCACATATTGCACCAGATGCTGATCAGAGGTGTCCGGCAGCATCACGACCACCACGCGCACGGGCGAAAATGGAAAGTCGATGCTGTTGCCCACAATCGTACCGATCGATGTCAGCGCGCGCGTCAGTTCCGTCGGGTGGGTCTGGCCCTTGTAGACGAGGCTCAGAAACAAGAGCGTGGCCAGAAGAGCGATATAGCGCAGGCGATTGATCGGCGCTGCATCGCGGAATTCCACGATGCTCGGGCTGGCGGAGTTATATTCCAACGTTGTCAGGAAAGCGGCGGTCAGCCCGATCAGGACGGTCGCCTGAGAGGCTTCAATCGTCACACCCGGCAATATCAATGCCGGGGTGGCAATCATCAATGCCACCAGAAGGCCACGCGCTGCGGCACCTGATAATCTCGCTATCACGTTCTCGATCCCTTCAAACTGGCCAGACGCGATACAGTGCCGCGAACTTGTTCCAACTTGATCCTGCCCGGTCAGACAGGTGCCTCATTCTTGCCGTATTTCTGCCTTGATTGGCCGGGCGGCTCAAGCGTCTTGGGTCATAAGGCGCTGTTTTCGGGCTATTTTGAGGGAGGGTGTGGTGCCTTTGTGCATCAAGTTTGGTGCGGCATCAAAGGGAGGCCCAATATGTAGTGGTCGGGCCTGACCAAGGGCATAGGTACATGCGCGGCCGCCCCGGGAGGCGACCGCGCGGGTCACTCAGTTCAAACCCAGGGGCGGGCTTGCGCGGCTTGCGCCTCGAAAGTGTTGATGCTGTCCGCCTTCGCCATGGTCAGGCCGATATCGTCGAGCCCTTCCATCAGACAGTGTTTCTTGAAGCTGTCCACCTCAAAACTGAACACTTCGCCGTCGGAGGTGGTCACGGTTTGTGCCTCAAGATCGATGGACATGCGGGCGTTGGCACCCTTTTCGGCATCCTTCATCAACACATCGACGACATCCTTGGGCAGTGCAATCGGCAGGATCCCGTTCTTGAAGCAGTTGTTGTAGAAGATGTCGGCAAAGCTGGGCGCGATCACGCAGCGCACGCCAAAATCCTTGATCGCCCACGGCGCGTGTTCGCGCGACGATCCGCAGCCGAAATTCTCGCCTGCCACGATGATTTCGGCGGAGCGATAGGCGTCTTGGTTCAGGACGAAATCAGCGATTTCGTTGCCCTGACGATCAAAGCGCATTTCATCAAAGAGGTTCGCGCCGAGGCCCGTCCTTTTGATCGTTTTCAGAAACTGTTTTGGAATGATCATATCGGTGTCGATATTCACAAGCGGCATCGGCGCCGCAATTCCGGTCAGTGTGGTGAACTTGTCCATGTCACTCTCCGTTTGGGCGGGATGACCCCGGCCCGGAAAAATCCTTTGAATGATCGCGGGCTCAGCCGAGCCGGTCCTTGATCATGTCTTTGCCAGCGCGCAAAAACAGCGCCAGAATGATCAGGCCCATCCCGTTGAACAGCAATTCGATGCCCAGCAGCAGGCCCAGAAGCTTTGGCGCCACAACATAGAAATTTGCCGTGATGTATCCGGCCAACAGCACCGAAAACGCGCCCGAGATGAGCATCGGCCAGAAAAACGGTGTTTCGCGCATCTGGAAAGACGAAATCAGACGCGCAATACCGCTTGCCGCAAACAGGATCGTCACCAGGGCCGCCAATGATACCACGCCTTCGAGCGGCCGGAACATCAGCGAGTAGCCCAGCAGGATCATCAGGATGCCAAGACCGATCCCCAGCAGTTTTCCGAATGGGCCCGTCTGGCCAAAACCGGCAAAGATCTGGAACCCGCCGGAAACGGCGAACAATATCCCTGCCAGCGTCGTCACCGCGATCGACGCCTCGACCGGGTTGGCCAGAACGAACAGACCGAAGGCAATGGAGAGAACCCCGCCGATCAGCCATTTCATCCAAATTTTCATGTCACAATTCCTTATAAATAGCCGCGTTGGCTGTCTTTACATCATGTCCCGCACATCGGTGAGCTTGCCGGTGATCGCTGCCGCAGCGGCCATTCCGGGGGAGACAAGATGCGTGCGCCCCTTGTAGCCCTGACGGCCCTCGAAATTCCGGTTGGACGTCGAGGCACAGCGTTCGCCTTCGGCCAGTTGGTCCGGGTTCATCGCAAGGCACATGGAACAGCCCGCCAGGCGCCATTCAAACCCGGCGTCCTTGAAGATGTCGGCCAGACCCTCTTCCTCGGCCTGTGCGCGCACGAGGCCGGATCCGGGAACGATCATGGCACGCAGACCCTCCTTGATCTTTTTGCCTTTGAGGATCGCCGCGGCGGCGCGCAGGTCTTCGATGCGGCCGTTGGTGCAAGAACCTATAAAGACCGTGTCGATTTCGATGTCGGTCAAAGGGGTGCCGGGCGTCAGGCCCATGTAATCCAGCGAGCGTTGCGCCGCGCCGACCTTGCCACCTTGAAAATCACTTGCAGACGGCACGACGGCGGTGATCGGCAACACGTCTTCGGGGGAGGTTCCCCAGGTCACGACGGGTGCGATATCTTCGCCTGCAATGGTGATGACCGCGTCCCAATGGGCATCGTCATCGGAATAGAGCGTTTTCCACCACGCCACGGCAGCTTCCCACTGTGCACCCTTTGGGGCATGCGGGCGGCCCATGCAATATTCATAGGTTTTCTCGTCGGGCGCGATCAGACCTGCGCGCGCGCCGCCTTCGATGGCCATGTTGCAGACGGTCATGCGTCCTTCCATGGACAAATCACGGATCGCTTCGCCGCAATACTCAATGACATAGCCGGTGCCGCCGGCCGTGCCGGTCTTGCCAATCACTGACAGCGTGATGTCCTTGGCGGTCACACCGGGGGCCAGTTTGCCGGTGATCTCGACCTTCATGTTCTTGGATTTCTTCTGGATCAGCGTTTGCGTCGCCAGAACGTGCTCGACCTCGGATGTTCCAATCCCGTGGGCCAGCGCGCCGAATGCGCCGTGCGTCGCGGTGTGGCTGTCGCCGCACACGACCGTCATGCCGGGCAGGGTCCAACCCTGCTCGGGGCCGACGATGTGCACGATCCCCTGACGGACGTCGGACACGGGGTAGTAGTGAATGCCGAAATCCTTGGCGTTCTTGTCGAGGGCTGCGACCTGAATGGCGCTGTCCTCAGTCATGTTCTTGGGATCGTTGCGGCCGGGTGTTGTCGGCACGTTGTGATCAGGAACGGCAATGGTCTTGTCCGGGGCGCGGACCTTGCGATTTGTCATGCGCAGCCCTTCGAAGGCCTGGGGACTTGTCACTTCATGCACGAGGTGACGGTCGATATAAAGCAGGCATGTCCCATCTTCGGCCTCGTGGGCGACGTGGGCATCCCAGATTTTGTCATACAGTGTCTTGGGGGACATTGGTCCTCTCCCTTTGTGTGAATTCGATAACCGTCTGGACGGGGGCGCCTTGGCTTATAGTCGGGCCAGCACGGAATGCGTCGCGCCGTAGAAGCGTTCGCGCAGTCGCGCGCGATCATCCATATCAAAGAGGCGTCTCATAGGGATGTGCAATAGCGCGCGGCGGGCATTGCTGCAAGCGGCGGTTGCTTGTCGGGGTCGGGGGGATGTGCCAATCTTACAAGATGGAGACAATTGATCAGGATTTGGCGCAGGTCCTTATGTCGGCAGACGAGATATGGACCATCGTCTTTCAGTTTTTCGAAAATATCGCCGCGCCGGGGTGGCGGCAGAATCAGGTGATCATCCTGATAGTGCTGGCGCTTATGGCGTGGTTTCTGAGCGGCCCGGTGGTGACCTATATCGAGCGCCGCGTGCGCGCCCGCGAAGGGTGGTCGAAATGGCAATTGCGCGCGATCGTACAGATCAAGCGGCGCATGGGCCTGATCCTGTTCGTCGCCTTCTCGGGATCGGTTTATCTGGTGATGCGTGAGGTCACCTGGCCGTCACGCTCCTATCTGATCGGGCTGGTGTCGCAGATCGCGCTGGTCTGGCTGCTGATCGCCTATCTGGGGCGGTTGGTCCGGAACCGCTTCCTGCGCCGCAGCGTGGTATGGGCGATGTGGATTTACGCCACGCTGTATCTGGTGGGTCTGCATGACGAAGTGGCCGAGGGCCTGGACGGGTTGGCGTTCGAGTTGGGTACGTTCCGGCTGTCACTGCTGACTCTGATTCTGGCGGCGGTAATGGTGGGCGCGCTGGTCACGGGCGCGCGGATTGTGTCTGGGGCGATGGCGGCCAGTATCCGGCGCAACGAAGATATCAGCCCCTCCATGCAGGTTCTGGCGGTCAAGGCCGTGCAGATCGTGCTTTATGGGTGCGCCTTCTTCATTGGCGTGCGGTTGGTTGGGCTTGATCTGACGGGGTTGGCCGTCTTGTCCGGCGCGATCGGCGTGGGATTGGGGTTTGGTCTGCAAAAGGTGGTGTCGAACCTCGTGTCCGGCGTCATCATCCTGCTCGACAAGTCAATCAAGCCGGGGGATGTGATTTCACTGGGTGAAACCTTCGGCTGGATCGAGACGCTGGGTGCCCGCTATGCTTCTGTGGTGACGCGGGACGGCAAGGAATACCTGATCCCCAACGAAGACCTGATTACCGGACAGGTGGTCAACTGGTCCCATTCCAACGAATTCGTGCGTTTGGATATCTATTTCGGCACGTCGTATGGGTGCGATCCTCATATGGTGCGCAAGCTGTCGATCGAGGCTGCCAAGGGGGTCGAGCGGGTTCTGACAAGTCGACCGCCCGTTTGCCACATTGTCGGCTTTGGCGACAGTTCCGTCGACTACATCCTGCGATTCTGGATCACGGACCCGACCGGCGGGCTGACCAATATCCGCGGCAACGTTTATCTGGCGCTTTGGGATACGTTCAAGGCCAATGACATTTCGATCCCGTTCCCGCAGCGGGAAGTGCGCGTGCTGGGCGAGGGTGTCCACCAAGTTTTGCCGGAAGACACCGAGGAATCCCGCTGAGAAGTTTCGGAGCTTGCACGGGGAATTATGCAAATATGCAGCACTTTGCCGCCGCGTTCTGGGCCGAAGGGGACAGGCTTCATTGAAATGTCACGAAAGGGTTGCTATTCTCAACTTATCCCAGCGCCGGGGATCTGGCGGCGCGGTTCATAGGAGGACAATGTCCTGTCAATCTCTGCTCAAGCGGTTCAACCCGCTGTTGGAGCCTCGGCCCTGATGGCCGTCGCCGCAACCCAGGCCACGAGCGAAACGCTGCTGGCCGCCGTACTCTCCTCACTTAACGATGATAAAGCCGAAGACATCGTGCAGATCGACCTGCGCGGCAAAACGGCCATCGGCGATTACATGGTGATCTGTTCGGGGCGCTCATCCCGGCAAGTGGCAGCCATTTCCGAGAAACTGGTCGAGCGGTTGAAGGCACAGTTCGGTCGGACGGCCCGTATCGAAGGCAAGAACACTGGCGATTGGGTGCTGATCGATACCGGCGACGTGATCGTGCATGTCTTCCGCCCGGAAGTGCGCGACTTCTATCAGTTGGAGAAAATGTGGCAGCCGACGGCGGCCAGTAACTGATTCTCGACCGATGCGGTTTCATCTGTGCGCTGTCGGGCGTTTGCGTGGCGGCGCCGAAGCCGATCTGATATCTGATTATGTAACGCGTTTCAACCGGACGGGCCGGGCCTTGGGCCTTGGGCCGCTTTCTGTCGTGGAAGTCGAGGACCGCAAAGGCGGCGGTATGGCGGCGGAAGCAATCTTGTTACGCCGCGCCCTGCCCAAGGGGGCCGTGATCTGTTGCCTGGATGAGCGTGGCACTGTGGAGCCGTCACCGGCCTTTGCGCAGCGTCTGGCTGCCTGGCGGGATTCCGGTCGGTCGGATGTGGCATTTGTCGTCGGCGGGGCAGATGGCATCGATCCGACGTTGCGGGAAGAGTCGGACCATCTGTTGTCCTTCGGCGCAATGGTTTGGCCTCATATGCTTGTGCGGGTGATGCTGAGTGAACAGCTTTACCGTGCGGCCTCGATCCTCGCGGGTGGGCCATACCACCGGCTGTGATCCAAAGGCCGCTGCGCGACGCGATGTTTCGGGGGCTCCGCCCCGGTCCTTCGGACCTCCCCGGAGTTTTTTTCTGCAAGATGAAGAGATCCCGGACCTGCCCGCGCCTCTTATGGGAGTTTGACGATCGTGGTTCCCTTGTTCCAGCCATTTGGCAGATCGCGGGCCTGAACCTGAACTTGGGTGGTACCCGCCGGGATCACGACGCCGTCGAGGCTGCGCGTGAAGGGTTGTTCGTTTTCGTGCGGATGGTAGAGCACCCGCATGCCCAGTTCTGTGCCATCCATATCAAGGATACGCCAACCGTCCGCGTAATGATCCCATCCGGTGTCGTCGTGTCGGATGGTCACTGTGAACTTGTACGTTTCGGATCCTGTCTGCGTCACCGCGACATACTCGACAAGGGGTTCGCTCGCGAAGACCGGTGATGCCGTTGCAAGGAAGAGGAGGGAGATAAGCTTTTTCATTTCGTCCTTATAGGGCCCCTTTCGGGCCTTGTCCGTTCACGTGTCTGTGCTTAGCAAAATAGTTCGGGAACGTGACGCAAATTCACGCCGCCAGATGACGGCAAGGGTGAAGACTGTCGCCAGCATCAACGCAATGGGACCGGCCAGCCATGCCACAACCGTCAGCGCAAAATAGACCGAGCGCAGTCCGCGATTGAATGACCGGGCCGCCGTCACGTTGATTTCGCCCGCCTGGTTTGCCCGGGGAATGCAGGTGGGGTTGCTGGCATCATTTGGGACAGCTGCCATCAGGACTGCAGCGTAGCCGAACAATCGATTGGCCCAGGCAAATTTGAGGAACGCGTTGGTGAGGAAAAGTATCAGAACGACCAGCTTCGCCTCCCAGACAAAGGTGGGATTGTCCATCAGGATCAGGTCGTTTGCCACGCCGGTCAATCGTTCGGCATTCCCGATGACCGCCAATGTGCCGCCCAGTGCAATCAGGGATGTGGATGCGAAAAAGGCGGTGCCCTGCCGCAGGCTCGACAGGATCTGTGCATCGAAGATCCGGGGATTGCGTGTGATCATCTCCAGCATCCATTCGCGCCGGAACCCGGCCATGATCTGCGATGTGGAGGGGCTTTTGGCGTTTGAATGTTCGATGCGCCAGCCGATCAGCAGCCATCCGGCAATCAGCAGTGCGAGTGCCGCAAAATCAAGCGGCGCAAAGAGTGAAATGCGGTCGATCCATGTCATGCCTGCTCTTACACCGGAGAATTCATGATTGCATCCCGCTTAAATTGGTCATATTATTTTACCAATCCTGAGGAGGCCATCCATGCACATGCCTGTACCCGATTCCGCGATTATTGCGCGCAAGGCGCGTCTGGTCGAACGTTTGCACAAGGTCCTGCCTCAGGATGCCGTCATAGATGACCTGGTGGAGACGCGCGCCTATGAGTGTGACGCGCTGACGGCCTACCGCTGTCCGCCCATGGTTGCAGTCTTGCCCTCTACCACGCAGGAGGTGTCGGATGTTTTGCGACTGTGCCATGAGGAAGGCGTACCTGTCGTGCCCCGTGGGTCGGGCACATCGCTGGCCGGAGGCGCTTTGCCGACGGCGGATTGCGTCATACTGGGTGTGGCGCGGATGAACGAGGTGCTGGAGACGGATTATGACAACCGTTTCGTACGGGTGCAGACTGGGCGGACCAACCTGAGCGTGACCGGTGCTGTCGAATCGGATGGGTTTTTCTATGCGCCGGACCCGTCCAGCCAGTTGGCCTGTGCCATTGCGGGTAATATCGCGATGAATTCAGGCGGGGCCCATTGTCTGAAATATGGCGTGACGACCAACAACCTGATGGGCGTCACACTGGTGCAGATGGACGGCACGGTGGTCGAGATTGGCGGGGCGCATCTGGACAGTGGCGGCCTCGATCTTTTGGGCGTCATCTGTGGCTCGGAGGGGCAATTGGGGGTCGTCACAGAGGCGACATTGCGGATTCTGCACAAGCCCGAAGGCGCGCGCCCGGTCCTGATGGGGTTCGACAGCGCCGAGATTGCGGGCGCGTGCGTGGCCGATATCATCAAGGCGGGCGTTCTGCCCGTGGCCATCGAGTTCATGGACCGGATGCTGATTGAGGTTTGCGAAGACTTTGCCAAGGCCGATTATCCGCTCTGCGAGGCGTTATTGATCGTGGAGGTCGAAGGGTCGGCGCCTGAGATCGACGCGCAACTTGCGCTGATCATGGACATCGCGCGCCGCCATGATCCGGTGGCCCTGCGCGAAAGCGCTTCGGCGGAGGAAAGCGCGCGCATATGGGCGGGCCGCAAGGCCGCGTTCTCGGCCATCGGGCGCGTCAGCGATTACATGTGTCTGGACGGGACGATCCCCGTCTCGGAGCTGCCCTACGTGTTGCGTCGCATTGGCGAGATGTCCAAGCAATACGGTCTGGCCGTGGGCAATGTGTTCCATGCGGGCGACGGCAATATGCATCCGTTGATTTGCTATGATGCGAACAAGCCTGGCGATCTTGAAATTTGCGAAGCGTTTGGCGCGGAAGTGCTGAAGCTCTGTGTCGATGTGGGTGGATGTCTGACGGGCGAGCATGGCGTGGGTATCGAAAAGCGCGATTTGATGGGCTATCAATATGCACCCGCCGATCTTGAGGCGCAGATGGCGGTCAAGGATGTGTTTGACGACAAGTGGTTGCTGAACCCGGCCAAGGTGTTTCCGCTGGACAGTTCCGAGCCGCGCCGTGCAACACAGATGGCTGCGGAATAGCGTTTTCTGTCCGATGCGGGGGCCAGCCCCCGCCCCCCGGGTTATTTAAGGCCGAAAGAAAATGATGAAGTTGACGACAGAAGCTGAGGTTGCGGAATGTGTTGCGGATGCGCGGGGGCCTTTGGCTCTGCGCGGGGGCGGTACGCGCGCTGTCGGTCGTCCTGTTGTCGGCGATGTGCTGGATGTGTCAGGGCTTTCGGGCGTGACGCTTTATGAGCCCGGCGCGCTGACCATTGTGGTTCAGGCGGGTACGCCTGTCTCGGAGATCGAGAGGACATTGGCAGGCGAAAACCAGCGATTGGCCTTTGAACCCTATGACCTGTGCGGCCTGCTTGGCACCTCCGGCGCGTCGACTATTGGCGGGGTGATTGCCACCAACGCCAGCGGGCCACGTCGCATTCAGGCTGGTGCCGCCCGTGATTTCGCTCTGGGGGTGCGCTTTGTCGATGGAGCAGGGACGGTGATCAAGAATGGCGGCCGGGTGATGAAAAACGTCACTGGCTATGATCTGGTCAAGCTGATGGCCGGGTCCTGGGGCACGCTGGGGGTGCTGACCGAGGTGAGCCTCAAGGTGCTGCCGGGGGTTGAGGATGTGACCACTCTGGTGATCCCCGATGTCTCAGCGCCGGAGGCTGTGGCGGCGATGTCGCGCGCTTTGTCCTCGTCCTATGAGGTGAGCGGTGCGGCGTGGATCGAGGGGGCCGTTTGGTTGCGCCTCGAAGGGTTTGCTGCCTCTGTGGCTTATCGTGCTGGTGCGCTGCAAAAGATCCTCGCGCCCTTTGGCGAGAGCGCGCTGATGCCGGACGCTGATTGGACAAGGGTGCGGGATGCGCAGCCTTTGCATGGGGCCGAGGCCGTATGGCGCGTTTCGGTCAAGCCCAGCAATGGTCCGCTTGTTCTGGGGGCCCTGCCCGAAGGCTGCGACAGCCTGATGGACTGGGGCGGCGGGCTGATCTGGATCGGGCAATCGGGCGGGAACCCTGCTGCAACCCATGCGGCCCTGCAGGCTCATGTGGCGACGCTGGGCGGCGGTCATGCGACCCTGATGAAAGGCCCTGAAGCCTTGCGCGCCGCGGGTCCGGTTTTTCAACCCGAAGCGGCGGGCGTTGCGGCCCTCAGCGCCGCCTTGCGCACCCGTTTCGATCCGCGCAGTATTCTAAATCCGGGCCTGATGGCGGCGGAACCCGTACGGGCCGCCGGATGATCCTTGCATATGTTCTTGTGGCACTGGTCTCAGTGGCTTTGTTCGCCGGACTGGTCCTGATTGAGGACCGCCGCCGGGGCGGTCTGATCGGGCAGATTGGCACGGTTTTTGGCGCGGGCATGCTGTTGGTCGCCTCTACGTGTTCAAAAGACGGGCAAGCGACAGCGTGGCCCTTTTCCGCTCTGTTGGTGGGCGGGGTTGGCGTGTTGTCTGCCGCGACCGGCGGCATGGGCTATCACCTTTTCCTTGGGCGGTTCACATCCTTGCAGGCAGCCCGGGGTGCATTCTTTTGCGTATCGCTTGGGCTGGCGGCGGTTCTTGGTGCCGCACTGCGTTTTTTGATCTGAAGGACACGTCATGCAAACAACTTTTACACCCGAGCAACTGACCGATCCGCAGATCCAGCGTTCCAACGACATTTTGCGAAACTGTGTGCATTGCGGGTTCTGCACGGCGACCTGCCCGACCTATCAGGTGCTTGGAGATGAACTCGATAGCCCCCGTGGCCGAATCTATCTGATCAAGGACATGCTGGAGAATGACCGTGTGCCTGACGAAAAGGTGGTCAAGCATATCGACCGCTGTCTGAGTTGTCTGGCCTGCATGACGACCTGCCCCTCGGGCGTGCATTACATGCATTTGGTGGATCACGCCCGCGAATACATTGAAGACAACTACAAACGCCCCCTGACCGACCGGATGCTGCGCTGGGTTCTGGCCCAGATCCTGCCTTACCCGATGCGCTTTCGGGTGGCGCTTCTGGGGGCCAAGATCGGACGACCCTTCGCATGGATGATGCCCGATGCGCGGTTGCGCGCGATGCTCGATATGGCGCCCAAACATATCCCGCCCGTCAGCCGCAATGACGACCCGCAAAGCTTTGCACCTATCGCGCCCAAAAAGATGCGCGTGGCGTTGATGACCGGATGTGCGCAAAAAGCGCTGAACACCGATATCAACGACGCCACGATCCGCCTGCTCACGCGGCTTGGGGCCGAGGTGGTTGTGGCCGAAGGGGCAGGGTGCTGCGGTGCGCTGACCCATCACATGGGCAAGGCGAAACAAAGCCAACAGACAGCGGCCAGGAACATCGCGGCATGGACCCGCGAAATGGACGGCGCAGGCCTTGATGCCATCGTCATCAACACCTCTGGCTGCGGCACGACAGTCAAGGATTACGGGCACATGTTCCGCAATGATCCGCTGGCAAAGGATGCCGCGCGGGTGGCAGGCATCGCCATGGATGTGAGCGAAGTCTTGATGAAACTCGACATGGACAAAGGTGCGCCGCAGGACATGACCATTGCCTATCACGCGGCCTGCTCGCTCCAGCATGGGCAACAGATCAAGACCTATCCCAAGGACCTGCTCAAACAGGCCGGGTTCACGGTGGTGGAGCCGCGCGACAGTCATCTCTGCTGTGGATCGGCGGGCACCTACAACCTGATGCAGCCCGAGATTTCCAAGCAATTGAAGGACCGCAAGGTCGAAACGTTGATGGCCAAGAATCCCGACATCATTGCCGCCGGGAACATCGGCTGCATGATGCAGATTGGCTCGGCAGCGGGGGTTCCAGTGGTTCATACGGTCGAATTGCTGGACTGGGCGACAGGCGGTCCGCGGCCACCAGCCCTTGATCGCGCCCATAGCGATGTGCCGATTTTGCGCTAAATTGGTTCCGGTGCCCCAATTCTGCCCGGATTGCCGGATATGGTGGACTTCGATGGCTGTTGGTATCGGAGTTTGGTAGTCTATGAAACACTGGATGGCCTTGTCGCTGTTGGCGATGTTCATGGCGACGGCTGGTCTTGCCCAGGATGCCGCTCTGAAACGCCTGAACAATGGTGTGGAAGCCGCCGCATGGGAGGCTGTGGGCCGCCTGAACATTGGTCGCGACGGGTTTTGCACCGGCGCGTTGATTGCCCCCGACATGGTTCTGACGGCGGCGCATTGTCTCTTTGACAAGAAAACAGGCGCGCGCATCGATCACGACAGCATCGAGTTTCTAGCCGGTTGGCGCAACGGGCGCGCCTCTGCCTATCGCTTTGTGCAACGCGCTGTGGTGCATCCCGAGTATGAATTCAGCACGGATGTCTCTGCAGGTGTGGTCGGCAATGATCTGGCCCTGCTCGAACTCAACCACCCCATCCGTGACGGCAAGATCGTGCCCTTCAACACCAGCGCCCGACTGCAACGTGGCGCGCGCGTGGGCGTGGTCAGCTACGGCAAGGGTCGCTCCGAAGCGCCCTCCTTGCAGGAAGTATGCACCGTGCTGGCCCAGCAGCAGGGGGTTCTGGTGACATCCTGTTCGGTTGATTTCGGCAGCTCCGGCGCGCCAATCTTCGCGTTCGAGAATGGCGAAGCGCGGATTGTCTCCGTAGTCTCGGCCAAGGCGGAGCTCGAGGGGCAAGCCGTTTCGCTGGGCACGCCTCTGGATGCGCCACTGAGCCGGTTGCGCGCAGAATGGACCGCAACGAAACATGATCTGAAAGTGCGGGTGCGTGTCGGCGAAAAGCGCCGCGATACCGGCGCAAAATTCGTAAAACCCTGAAAAAGGGTCTTGAACGCTCGAAATCCCCACCCCACATTAATCTCATCGGATGCCCGAACCGGGGTCCGACTATAGCAACCCTGGCGCTTGTCCATGATGGAAAGTGCTGAATTGATATCGCTCAAGTGAGGATAACTATGCGTACATATGACTTTGCACCGCTTCACCGCGCAACCGTTGGCTTTGACCAGATCGCAGACCTTATGAACCGGGTCACGGCGTCGGAATCTTCTACCAACACCTACCCCCCGTACAACATTGAAAAAACCGACGACGATGCGTACCGCATCTCGATTGCAGTGGCCGGTTTCTCTGCCGACGACCTTTCTGTCGATGTAAAGGAAAAATCTCTTGTCGTGTCTGCCAAGAAGGCCGAAGAAGAGGGCAAATCCTATTTGCATCGGGGCATCGCGACCCGCGCGTTCGAACGCCGTTTCCACTTGGCGGACCACGTTGTCGTGACAGGCGCGTCGCATGCTGATGGCATGCTGCACATTGATCTGGTCAAGGAAGTCCCGGAGGCGCTGAAGCCCCGTCGGATTGAAATCTCTGCGCAAAAAGCCATCGAAACTGATGTGGTTGACGCCAAAGCCGTCAACTAACTGGTCAGACGAGAGACACAGGCTCAAGCCCGGATTGCGTCAGGCAGTTCGGGCTTTTTCTTTTCCGATTCTCCTTTTCCCGCTACAATGGCGCTATTTTCAAGAATTGGATTATTCGGATGACACAGCATCACATTGCGTTCTGGAATGTCGAGAACCTGTTTGGGCCAGAAGACCACGCACCGCGCATTCCATGGGTGGCTGACGCCATGCGGCGAGATTTGCGCGGGTGGACTCAGGCTCTCTATGACACCAAGCAGGATCAGCTGGCAAAGGTCATCACCGCGTTGAACGGCGGGAAAGGGCCCGATATCCTCGGGCTTTGCGAGGTCGAGGATCGCTTCGTTCTGGATGATCTGGTTGCGCGTGTCGATGCCGGAACGGGGCGGCGCTACGGTGTGGTTCACGCGGATAACTTGCGCGACAAGCGTGGTATCGACACGGCTTTCATCTTTGACGCGGCGCGTTACTCCGTGGATACGGACCTGGTTTTCAGCCATTTTGTGATCCGCAGGACTGGAACGCGCGATATCCTCCAGGCAACATTTCAAACACCCGAAGGGCGTGCACTGGTATGTTTGGCCAACCACTGGCCTGCCCGTTCGGGCGGGGTGTTGGAAAGCGCAGGCTTTCGCGCGACGGCCGGGGAGACACTGGCCTATTGGCATGGCCGCATTCGCGAGGAAGCGCCGGATGGCAAGCGCGCATGCATCGTCGCCATGGGCGATCTGAACGACGATCCATGGGACGGGTCGGTGTGCTCGAACGCGAATGCCACGCGGGAACGCGGGGATGTGGAGCGCGCGCAGTCGCCAAAGTTTTACAACCTGAGTTGGGAATATCTGAAGTGGGCATCCAGTACACGGACTGGAACAGAGCGCGTTCTGGACGGCACCCTTTACTACAACAATGATGGAAATATTTTCGATCAGATCCTGATGTCGCGACCTTTGCTGGATGGTGGCGACGCAGCTTTCAAGATGATCTCTGGCACCGGCGGCCCCGAACCGATCGCTGACATGGTCAGCCACAGGATGGGCGAAGGTGCGATCCGCTTTGGGCTGCCAAAGGGAAATGCGGCAAGGAATGTAGATGCGACCGGGTACTCTGATCACTTCCCGGTATCCGTGATTTTGGAAGAAGGGCAAGGGCCTTGAATCGTGGATGGCGCTGGACAGGGGGCCAGCCCCCTCGGCGCCAAAGTGCCTCACCCCCGGAGTTTATCTGGCAAGATGAAGCGAGGGATCAGATCCGCCCTTCATCTTGCAGGCTAAACTCCCCCCGGAGGGCCGGGTTCAGCTTGTCTCGTGTTACGAGTTTGAAAGGGCGGCAATCATCCCTTGTTCATTAAGGGTGTGGTTCGGGTTCGGGCGGTTGCATCCATATCGCCCGATTGGGAGGATCTTAACAGATTAGGGGGTCGGCGTGTGTCCGCCAAGTACGGCTTGGAACCATCGCGTGTCGATGTTGCCCCCGCAAAGGATAATGCCGACTTTCTTGCCCTGCATCGCCACGCGTTCCTGCATCAGACCGGCAAGCGGTGCCGCACCTGCCCCTTCGGCCACGTTATGGGTCGTGGTGAAATAAAGCCGGATGGCGTCGGCAACCTCGCCATCACTGACGGTAATGATCCGTTCCGCACCTTTGGAATAAACATCGAAGGCGTCCTGAACGGGGATGCGCACGGCCATGCCGTCGGCAAATGTGTTGGCCGAATTTGTCTCGATCAACCGGCCGGCGTCCATCGACAGTTTCGCTGTTTGTGCGCGGTCCGAGACAACCCCGACGATCTTGGTTTTCAAACCCATGGCGTCGCGGGCCATAATCGTGCCGCAAATGCCCGAACCGCATCCGATGGGTACGTAGACAGTGTCGAGGTCGGGATGTGCGTCAAACAGTTCATACGCGTAGGTCGCCACGCCTCGGACCAGCTCCCGATGGTAGGGCGGGACCAAAAACAGCCCTTCCGCCTCCGCCACACGGATCGCTTCCATCCGGGCCGTGTCGAAATCCTCGCCATATTCCACAAGGTCAGCCCCGAAGGCGCGCATTGCCGCATTTTTTTCCACCGAATTGCCATGCGGCACATAGACTTTGGCCGTCAGACCGGCACCTGTGGCGGCCCAGGCCTGCCCCTGTCCGTGATTGCCACGTGTTGCCGTGCAGATGCCGGGGATGTCGGGATGCTTACGCCTGAGCCAATCGATGAAAGTCAGCGCACCGCGCACCTTGAACGCGCCTGTTGGCGTGTGGTTTTCGTGTTTCACAAATGTATGCGCGCCCGTTGCCGCATTCAGCAGTGGATAGCTGTATTGCGGCGTTGCGGGCATCCGCGCATGGACGAAGCGAGTTGCTGATTTGATCTCTTTCAGATTGAACATGGCGCAGTCTTTCTGTGCGGCCTAGCCAGTGTTAACCGTGATCGATGGAACGCTGTGTCCTATCGATCAGACAGGGCGGTCGGGCCTTTGCTGGTGTCAATCGGGGAACCGATGCACGGGCCTGACAAAGCTGTCAGTGATCCGTCCAAGGGTGATGCCGCAGTTGCGATACTCTGCGCCCCTGTTCAGGCGCAGGGCAGGTTCATTCATTGATGATAGAAGGTGTCAGACACTCATGCAGACATATTTCATCTCCAGATAATCCTCGATCCCGTGGTGCGATCCTTCGCGGCCCAGACCGGATTGCTTCACGCCTCCGAAGGGGGCCAATTCGGTTGAGATGATGCCGGTGTTCACGCCCACGATCCCGTATTCCAGCGCTTCGGAGACCTTGTAGACGCGGCTGAGATCGTTGGCGTAAAAGTACGCCGCCAGACCAAAGATCGTGTCGTTGGCCATGGCGATCACTTCATCCTCGTCTTCGAACTTGAACAGGGGGGCGAGGGGGCCAAAGGTTTCTTCCTGTGCGACTTTCATGTCCTGCGTCACACCGGTGAGGATGGTGGGCGGAACGAAATTGCCGTCCATGGGGTCACTGCTCAGCAAGACTTTTGCACCTTTCGATGTGGCGTCAGCGATGTGATCTGCGACCTTCTCGATGGCTTTGGCGTTGATCAGCGGGCCGAGATCGGTCTCTGCATCAAGACCGTCGCCTATTTTCATCGCGGCAACCCGCGCGTGCAACTTGGCGGCGAAAGCGTCATAGACCCCGGCCTGCACATAGATCCGGTTGGCGCATACGCAGGTTTGACCATTGTTGCGGAACTTGCACATGATCGCGCCTTCGACGGCGTCGTCCAGATTGGCATCATCAAAGACGATGAACGGCGCGTTGCCGCCCAACTCCATCGAGCATTTCATGACTTGCTCTGCGGCCTGAGCCAGCAGGATACGGCCAACGGCCGTCGAGCCGGTAAAGGTCAATTTCCGAACAGCGGGGTTTTCGCAGAATTCCTTGCCGGTACTGGACGAGTCAGAGGTCGTGATCACCTGGAATACGCCTGCCGGGATGCCCGCTCGTTCTGCCAGCACACCCATTGCAATGGCCGACAGCGGTGTCAATTCGGCGGGGCGCGCTACAAAGGCGCAACCGGCGGCGAGCGCAGGGGCGGCCTTGCGGGTGATCATCGCGTTGGGAAAGTTCCAGGGCGTGATGGATGCCGCGACACCGATCGGTTGCTTGAGCACCGTAATCCGTTTGTCGCGCTGATGGCCGGGAATTGTTTCACCGTAAATGCGCTTGGCCTCTTCGCCAAAGAATTCGACGAAGGACGCGCCATAAGCAACTTCGCCCTTGGCCTCGGCCAGCGGTTTGCCCTGTTCGGCGGTCAGGATGATTCCCAGATCATCCTGATTGGCCATCATCAGTTCATACCATTTGCGCATCACGCCTGCGCGTTCCTTGCCGGTCCATTTGGCCCAGTCCTTTTGCGCGGTTTCCGCGGCGGCGATGGCTTCGGCGACCTGAGCGCGGCTCAGATCGGCAACTTCGGCGATAACGTCCCCGCGCGCCGGGTTTATGACATCAAAGGTGCCGTGGTCGCCGTCGATCCACGCGCCATTCACATAGGCGCGGGTTTCCAGCAGGCTGGGGTCCTTCAACAGGGATTTGAGGTCTGTGGTCTGATCAAGCATCGGATTTCCTTTCGGGGCTGGCATATCTCAATCAAGCCCGGCTAGGATTGTCCAGTTCCAAACCGGAGAATGCTGCGATGCCAGACATGGATGATGCCTATGCCAATGGGGCCTATATCGCGGATGCTGCGGCGTATCCACCACGCTGGGCAGCCCAGGCGGCGGCCTTTCGCAACAGCCTTGGCGACCGTATACAAAACGGTGTTTCCTATGGCCCCTCGCCGCGTATGGCGTTTGACCTTATGCAGTCCGAAGGCGTGTCCAAAGGCACGGTGATCTTCGTGCATGGCGGCTATTGGCTCAAGTTTGATCGTACGTATTGGTCGCATTTTGCTGCGGGGGCGCTGGCACGGGGCTGGACCGTTGCAATGCCGTCCTATGATCTGTGTCCCGATCTGCGGATTGCCGGGATTACCCAGCAGATCGCACAGGCCGTTATGACGGTGGCGGACATGACCACCGGTCCGATCAGTCTGGCCGGGCATTCGGCGGGTGGGCATCTGGTGGCGCGGATGCTCGCGCCGGGCATGTTGCCTGAGGCGGTGCGGGTGCGGCTGTGCCATGTGATGCCAATCTCGCCCGTGGTAGATCTCGAGCCGCTTTTGAGCACCGTGATGAACGCTGATTTCAGGATGGATACAGCCATGGCACGCGCCGAAAGCCCGGTGCATCAACCTGCACCGACTGTACCGGTAACAGTCTGGGTTGGGGCCGACGAACGTCCGGTTTTCCTCGATCAAGCACGCTGGCTGGCCGAGGCTTGGGGCTGCGATCATGTGATCACCCAAGGCGAACATCATTTCAACGTGATTGACGCATTGGCTGACCCGACCTCTGACATGATCCGTCGCTTGACGATGGCCCCCTAGGTCGGCAACGGGGAATATAGGCTGCGGGCGATGACGTCGTCTGCGTGGCGCGGCACCGTTGTCCTGAACGCCGGGGCCTTTCTGAAAAGGAGGGTCAACGATGCCCGTCCGCCCCGACTTCTATCGGTTTCACAATGGCTAACAAGCCGTGCTGCCCTTTGTAGATGCCGAGTATGCCGCGCGCCTTGAGCAGTTGCGTGAACGGATGGATGCGAGAGGTATCGCTGCGGCCATGTTCACGTCGATGTATAACATCGCCTCGCATTCCGGGTTTCTCTACCGCCCCATTGGCCGAATTTATCGCCTTGTGTTGACCGAGCCTGCTTGCGTCACGGTTTATGCGTGCCCACGCTGCCGCGCGGCATTACGGCGACACAATCACCTGTACCGACTGGCAGCGCGACACCTTCCGGCGCGCCGTGCGGGGGGACGGGCGAGTGGGTTGTGGTTGGGGTGGAACGTGATCATTTGACCCTACCGCAACAATTCAAGGTTCAAGTTGTCCTCCAACCCTTTTTTACGGTGGATTTCTATGAGACGACGATGCGCCAACGGAATGGGAAATCCAAGATCAAGATTGCCCTGATCGGCCACGGCGGGCAGGTCGCCGAGGTGGTCGACTTTACCATCCGCGATGCGTTCCGCGCAGGTGTGCACGAGTTTGACGGGCCATGGCAGGGCGCGACGCGGTGGAGAATGAGATCGCCAGGCGTTCTCCGAGTGCCGAATACCGTGAACCATGGGTCAGGTTCCGGTCTGGAAACAACACGGACTTTGTGCAGAATCCGGTGATGGCCCTTGTCGCGTCGCGTGGTGATATCCTGTCACTGACCGATGATTTCGGTCTATTGCGCGGCGCTGGAGCGGACCTCGTTTGTCAAAAACGGTCGATGCGACCTGTCTCAGGCTGTGGGACGCAAATGTGGGCGCCCATGAACTAGGTATGTCCTTGCTGAAACCGGGGGCAAGCTGCCCCACGTGACCCACGCGGCGAACGTAGTTTTCAAGACCGGGACCTGCTACATTATTGCCGCTGTTGACCATCCCGGATGGCCAGCCGGGTGCTGGCAGAGACCGCGAGCATGACGCCCTGATTATCACCGAAGATTGTGCCGACATGTCACCGTATTGCCCTAAGGCCCGGATCACGATGTGATTGCATAGGCTCAGGATGCGCGGGCCAGCGGTGCCGGTTCCAGCGCTGCGCGCTTGTTCTTGATCATACGATAAACCAGTTGTTTTTGAGCGTGTCCCTTTGGGGTCAGGCGCGCAAGTGTTTGAGGTCTGCTGAGCACATCCGGAAACAGGGTCCGGATTTCGTCCATCGCTTCGTCCGGTAGGCCAAGGCGCGTCATCGCCCCCATATATAACGTCTCGGACGGAGCTCCGTTGGCAAAAATGACCTCGTGCCGGTCGCACAGGATATGCCAATAGGTGACGAAAGCGGCCTCTTCTTCCAAGGTTACACCGGGCAGGTCCGACAGTTTGTGCGCACTCACGAACACTTCCGCTGCGCCGAACATGCGCAGTGCAATCCGGGACGTGACCAGCATGCGATGCTGGCGCGACAAGACCAGCGTGTGGTGCGGCAGGCCCCGACCCAGGGCATGTGCCTGAATGCGGATGGGCTGCAGCGGCCCGCGGCACCGGACCGTGCGGCCGCCGATCCAGCGGATCGTTTGGGGGCCGTGATCTTTGGTCAGGACCTGATCTCCGACCTGCAAGTGATTGATTGGCCGCTCCCCTTGCGGTGTCGCGATCAAAGTGCCCGACGCATAGCACGTCATGAACTCGGTATCTTCCCGGCTGGTCGTCATGCCTGAATAATAATTGCCCGCAACACTATCGAGCGACAAGGACTGGATCGGTTTCGCCCCGAGCGCATCCTGATCCGCGTTTTGCGAAAACTCCGGCGCAAGGTACGTGTTGCCATCGGTGTCCTGAAAAACGACGGCGGTAAAGCTGGCCGTGGTTCCATCGGTATAGGTCAGTGTCGCATTGAAGACTGCGGTGGCGTCAAACGTTTGCGCAGGTGCGCCGTTGATGCTGAATTTGTCGTTGCTGAGATGGTTGTTCATGTCATAAGCCGTTGACGTACCGCGCCCGGCGCTGACCTCGGACAGGGTCTGGACGTTCTGGTGCAACGGGGTGCCCGCGTCCCCAAAGCTTTCGCCCACCAGGTCCGACGCGTTTTCGGCTATGTAGTTGCCCTCGGTGGTGTCCATTTTCGCTTGTCGGCCAAGCGAGATTACTTTGAAAGTTGTGGCCATTGCGCTCGCTTCGATGATGACTGTTTTGGCCAACCCTCGTCTGGATGGATAAAGATGGATTGAATCCCGTCGTGCGATTTGCGCGCGTTTTTAGGAAAATCCCCACCATATTTCCGCGCCATATTTCTGGACGGCTTCCTTATGGGGCGAGGATTTGCAACACTTCGTCAAAATTACTGCGGCGCGGGATGTAAATGTGCGTAACATTCCCTATCTGCTTCTCAACGCATTGTTCCGAGGGAGAATTTAATGGCCGATTTCGCAAGTCAGGTGGAAGAATCTCAGACACAGGTGGCCGAGGCGCAATCCCGGATCGCCGAGTTGACCAGCCGGATCGAAGCGGCGGGAGCCAAGATGAAGTCGGGTGACGACATTTCGATGGACATCGAGAACGCCTCCCTTGAGGACGTGCACGCCCATACTGATGTCATGAATGCCAACATCGCCGAGTTGATCATGGGGCTTGACGATGTGACGGCCGCATTTTCCAAGGACTTTGACGAGATGCGCAACAAGACCGGCTGGGAAAGCTTTGTCGGGGTTTTTGCGAGGGCCAAAGCGGAGTCCATGCGTCAGGAACGGGTACGGTCTGCCTCGATCGATGACAAGTTGCAGGATCTTATTTCCAAGTCCGACGTGATTGTGCAGTTGTTGCAGGGTCAATTGACGATGTTGGAAGACCAGAAGACCAAGGTCGAAACCAACCTGACCGAGACGCTGGATGAACGCGAGTTTACCGTACAGGATCTGGCGGCGTTGAAGGTTGACATCCAAGGCATGGATCCGAAAATCATCACGCTTGAAAACCGGATCGCCTCCGAAACCGATGCAGCGAAACGCACGGCACTGGAAACGGAACTGGCCGGGCTGAACAGCCAGTACAATCAGATGGTGCAGGACGAGCAGGTGAAACTCGCCAAGTCACAAACGCTGGAACGCTATATCGAAAAAGGCAAGACCTGGATCGACAGCCTGCAAAACCAGGCGGCCACCCAGATGGTGCTGATCAACAAGCTACAGACGGATACCAAACAGCGGGTCGTACTCTATGACGCGCTGACGAAATCGCTCAAGACGGCGCAACAACAGGATGTGGCGCACCGGATCAACGAGATCGGCGTCAAAACCGACCAGGAGGCGCAGACTGCCATGGCCGGGATCGGGGCGGCGACGAACAAACGGATGGCCGATATGCTGGAACAGCACGAAGACCACATGGTCTTTGCCCGCGAGGTACTGGAGCAGAAGGCCAAGGCGGATGAGCGATTTGCCCGCCGTTTCGCGAAGATCGTGGAGAAACATGACAGCAATGCCTATGGCGGGTAAGCAACACATGCTGCGCCCGAGATTGCAATGTGAGCCTGACGGTCAGGGTGTACCACGACAAGGACCGGCTCGCTCAGGCGACACTTGATGAGACATATGTCTATGCCGCTGTCGGCAGGGAAATACCCGCACCGAAATATAAGAACCAACTGACAACACAGACAATCAAAGACAGGAACGACAGAATGAAACTCGGACTTGCCGCCATCGCGGTCTCTATCCTCAGCCTCATCGCCTCAATGGCATTTGGCGCGCCCGCTTGGGTCAACGGTGTCGGATTTTTCTGCGGGATCGCAGGGCTCTACTTGCTGACCAAGGCGCGCAAGGGCGGGTGAGTGACCACCAGGACCGAAACAATCGGCCTCACTGACCTCTTCGCCTCGCGCCGGTATTTCCAGAAGTTCGAGACGATCACGTCCAACCTTGGGCGCGTCGCGGGCGTGATGGAGGCCGAAGGCGATCTGAGCCGGGATGAGGTCAAGATCCTCACACGCTATCTGACCCAGCTTGCCTTTACCTTTCGCGCCCTTGGTCAAAAATACCTCTTGGTCGGACGCGATACCGGACGTTTTTTTGGGTCGCTCGCGATCGATGCCCGCGAAAGCGGGTTTCCCGCCGCCGAAGAGATCATCACCATGGCGAGCGACGCGCAGCAAGCCGCCCGCCATCTGGAGGGCACGCAATCGGCGGATGAGCTCAAAAAGCAGATGGTCGAAATGATCATCGGTGACCGCGCGGTGCCAACCAAGCTGCAATTCGCCTTGTCGCAGCGGCTTTATTACGAAGACCTGCAACGCGGGACCCTGTTTTGGCCGCGCAATGATCCTCAGATCGTGTGGACCGGCAACATTGATGACACCCGTCGGATGTTCCGCATTCACTGGGCCGTCTATGACAGCCAGGTCAATTTGCCGATCATATACATGATGGAGGTCGAGGACTCGGGCCGGACGGCGTTGCCGAAAGACCAGCGCCGCTGGCCCGAAGCACAAGCCCATCTGATGGCGCAAGCGCTGGGCGGTCTGAAACTGGTCACGATCGCATCGGGCTTTGACGAGGATTTCGACGATCTGCATCCCAAGCGTCTGCGCAGGTTTCACGTGGGTCCGATGTATTCTTCTGCCTTCACCCGGCAATCGGGGCCGATCACGACCGTATTGGAAGCGGCCCGCGCGCCTGAGGGGCAGGACTGGGCCTTGGTCTGGACGGACGAGGACTTGCAATCCGAACGGGTGGTCGAGGAACGGACGGGCTGGTTTTCCTCGGTTGAGCGCGAGATTTTTGCGCTGGATCCCTTTGCCGGGCGCGGAGCGGAAACGGGTACGACCCGTATGGAGCGCAGCATCGTGCTGCCGCAACGCCCCTATCAGGCGCTGCAAGAGATGAATCCACCGGGCTTTGGCTCTGTGCGCAAGTACGTGGTGAGCCCGGCAGGCCGGGTGCTGAGATATTGACTGCGACGGCCAAGATTTTTCGTACGAAAAATCTCACCTCCGGTGGGAGTTTACTTGGCAAGATGAAGCAGGGGATTTGAAATGAGCCAGACGTCCGATCAAATGGAACTGCGCGAAACGGAGATTGTTGCCCATTATCCGATGGCGCTGGCGATGTTGCAGGGCTTTGATCATGCGCCTCGCATTGGGGCTGCGCGCGCCGCTCCTGCGGTCGAGCGGTCTTCCGGTATTGGGACCCGACGCCGATTTCGCAGTACGACGCCGGGGCTGGCGACCCGTCGTTCTGTGCCAACCGGGGCTGTCCAGTTGATGGCGACCATAAAAGGTGCGGACGAGGGGGATGCGCTGATCTCTGTGGTGCAGGCCACTGTGCTCAATGCGCTGCGCCGGGCTGTGTCCATTGCTTTGGCGGTGGCCGGGAATTACGCATCGAACTCGGGTCTGGGAGATATGAAGCGCGCCAATCTGGAAGGGGCTTTGCCCACGGCGCGCAAGGTCGAATTTGCAGAGTTGCTGGCGGCAGAGGCGTTGATCACCCTCTATGTCTTTGCCAACGCAACTGCCTATCTGTTGTCGTCTCACCAGACAGAGGTGACCGCCGAGGTGGGTGAGGTCAAAGAGGTCCTGATCGACAATGGTCAAACTGCCTTGCATGGTGCGCTGTGGGAATTGGATCAGAACATCGCGGCACTTGCACCAGATGACGTCCATCTCGTGGCGGCTATAACCTCCTATGCCGAGGCGTTGATGGAGACAGTGGCGCTGCGGGCGCAAAACGCGCCGCGTCTGGCCGCATTTACTGGGGCCTCCTGGCACGTCGAGGCCGATGACTTCACCGTGCAGGGCTTCACCCCCGCCACCAAGGCCAAATCCACCACCCTCACCATGACCTTCAAGAAACCGCATGAGGTCGTGGGCAACCATATTGCCAAGTACCAGGCCATGAAGCTGGCCAAGATGCTCGTGGCCTATGACTTTGACCGCCGCCTCAACCCCTTTGCCGAACTGGGCGGGTTCATCTTTACCTTCATGGGCGACGGCAAGCCGGGCACCGGGAAAACCACGCTGATCCAGATGATGGCCGGGCTGCTCAACGATTACTGTCAGGCGGCGGGCTACCCGTTCCGCTACCAGAACCTCTCGACCGACAATATCGACAGCTATCAGGGCAAATCGGGGCAAAACGCCAAGGCGTTCATCAACACTGTGCTCGACCCGTCGGTCATCGGCTTTGGCACCATCGACGACATCGACCAGCTTGCGGGCAAGCGCGGCGACCGGCAATCCTCGGCCGGGCAGCTTGAAATCACTGCCGTGCTGATGGAGAGCTTTGCGGGTGCCAATACGGTCGTGCGCGGCAATTGCACGTTTGGCATGTTCTCCAACTACCCCGAGAATGTGGACGACGCGCTGCGCCAACGGGCAGGCGCGCGGTTCCTCGTGGACGGACCGCAAACGCGCGACGACTATATCGACATCCTCTACCTGCTCATGGGCAAGAACCACGACATCCCGCTGGGCGCGCATGAGGTGTTTTCCGCGCAAGAGATCAAGAAGGCCGTCGCCGCCAGCTTTGAGGGCCACGCCCGCCCGCATGAGCCGGGGCTGATGGAGGTCTTTGATCGCGTGCAGGGACAGATCGGCGACCTCGACACCATCGCGAAACTGGGGACGTACCTGAAAGCGATACAGGAGGCCGACCCGCGCTTTACCGGCCGCGCGATCAAGAACATCACCGACGCGGTCAAGGTGCGGGCCATGGACTTTGAGCTGCCCGACGCATGGATGGAGAGCCCCGATCTTTTCCTCTTCAAGGACTACGAGACCAAGACCGCGATGATCGCGGACCTGCGCGTGCCGATCACGACGGATATGGTGGTGCAGGAAATCAACCGCTATGCGGACAGCGAATTCCGCTACGCGGACAAGTCGGATGAGGTTGCGATCGAGGCGCTGGTGCGCGACTTTGGGCGGCAGGAAGAGGCGAAGAAACGGTGGTTGGAAGGGAAGGGCTGATGGAGACGGGCACAATATCGGCTGCAATAACTGCGTTAGCCACATTGCTGCTAGCAGGCGCAGCAGTTGGTGCAACTGTTGCTGCGTTCGCTGGCCTAAACACATGGAAAAAGCAATCTCTTTGGGACTTGGATCATGAGTTTGCTAGGCGAGCACTTCTGACATTGTATCGGTACAGAGACACACTTTTTGCAGTAAGGCATCCGGCGATGCTGAATTCAGAGATGAGACTAAACGAAGAAGAACGATCTGGGGTTAGAGCGAATAGTGAACAAAGCGCGGGAGTAATCAAAGCCTACGCCCGCCGATGGGAAAAGCACTCCAGTTCTGAGCGTGAACTGGAAGCGGTTCTGTTGGAAGCGGATGCCGTTTGGGGCCTCGAGCTGAGAGTGCTGTGCAAACCGCTTTTTGATCTTCAGAGAGAATTGCGCACCTACATTCGATTACACATTGATGCTAATTTGCGGGGCAATACTGAACTCGCAACTGAATATCGAAAGATACTGCGCACTTACCGGGACATCTTGTATGATTCAATGAACGAGAGCGATGATTTTAGGCGAGAGTATTCGGCTTATCTGGCGGAAGTTGAAAGTTTTCTTCGTCCCAAGCTAGGGCGGCAAAGCAAATGATCCGCCTCATCCAATCCGGCCTCATGTATGGCAACCTCTTCCACGTCGCCTCCCCCGCGCTAGTCGAGCGTTACAACCGGGCGCTCGAACACCTCACCGCCAAGCGGACCCGCCTCACCGATTTCTATATCGACATCTCCGGCTTCTCGCCCGAGGTGGGGGACGACCTGAACGATCCGCTCTACCTCAACCACAACGGGGTGAACCGGCAGTTCATCCTGCTCTCCACCGAACAGCGCAAATGCCCGCTGCTCGATGCCAAATTCTCCACCTCGCGGCCCATCCTGCAACGGTTCATCGCAGAGAATGAGGCGGCCCTTTTTGCGCTCACGGCCCGCGACGCGGTGGCGGGGGAGTTGGTGAACTCGGTCTATGACGTCTCAAGCCCCGCGCGCCTGTTCGATCTGCGCGCCATCACGGTCGAGGCGGACACCACGCAAGGCACCGTGCGCAATGCGCAGGCGCTGGCCGACAAGGTCGACACCTTTCTGGGGGCAGAGGACGCGTGGTTTGACGATGTGCTCATCGCCGAGATGATCGAACTGGCAGGGCAAACAGGCGACGTGACGCGCAATCCGGTCACGCTCAAACCGCTCACGGTCACCAACGGCAATTTCTGGACGGCGCATTTTGGCGGGCTTTATATCTTTCAGACGCTTGACCATCCGGCGGTGATCGGCAGCACAGCCGCCCCGCAGGACGTGCCGATGCCGCAAAGCCTTGATCTGAGCCACCGGAACCGGATTGCGAAGTTTCTGAACGACAACGCGCTGGTTGAACCCATCGTCAAGGCGCGGGGCATCGATGTGGCGGCGATCCTGCGGCAAAAGATGGATTTTGTGCTGGTCTCGGTCGCGACAGAGGCGGGCATTGATCTGGCAGGCAGCACGCGGCGCGATATGCGTTTGCTGGCGCGCAATCATTCGAAGCTTTTGCCCGAGACCTTCCATGCGCTGGGCAAATTGCTGGCCTGGGTCGAACACGGGGGCACGTGGCCGCGCATTGCCTCGGATCATCCGGCCTATTTCTATACTTTGCGGGCGGCGGACACGCCCGATGCGGAGTTGGTCAACATGTTGCTGGCCGAGCTTGGCCCGCTGGATGTGCGCCAGCTTTTCATCTGCCACAAGCAGGCGTTTTATGCGGCCTATGCGGGCTGGCCGGAGGCAAAACAGGAATATGTCGCGCGCTATCTCGAAGCAGAGTATCAAGCCGACAAGGTGGGCGCGCGGACAGCCCTGTTCGGCCACGACGCCCCAATGGAGCCGCCCGAGCCCCCCCGCCAACGCGATCTGATCGCCCGCGTGGGACCCTGGGGCGCTGAGAGAAGATAGGAAACCTGCGATGCATATGCTTTTGATACTTTTTGTGGTGCTGACCGTGGTTTATGTCAGCCTGTCGTTCTATTCGCGTGCCATACGCCGCGACAAGCTCGAGGCGGAATGGGATGCGGGCGGCATTTCGACGCCGCGTGAGCAGTTTGTGAAGGACGGGCTGAAGGCATATGATGGGTCATTGCGTCGCAAACTGATCCTGGGTGTCTATATCATTCCGGTGTGCCTTGTGGCGCTGACCATCTACCTCGTTAATTTCGCCTGAAAGGGTTCCTTATGCGTTACATCGGTTGGACTTTGATGATTGTCTTCTGGGTCAGTGTGGGTGGCTTTCTGCACTACACTCTGCCGGACAGGGACATTGTGCGGGTCGTCAACACATACGAGGAACGGCAGGATCTGAACGACTGGACCCGGATTTTCTGGTCTCGTCCGGATGGTCAGTCCGATCAGCTCGCCGCCCGCGATGTGCAGTTCATCCAGACCGTCCGTTCCGATGGCGATCTGATGGTCTACCGCAACGAGGACACCGGCTGGAGCTGGCCGCCCTACTTCAAGTTCGACACCGCCAACCTCTATACCGAGGCCAATGACGCCGTGTCGGACCGGGCCGCACCCGAATGGTTCGTGATCCGGCACTATGGCTGGCGCAGCGAATTGCTGTCGTCCTTTCCCAACGCCATTTCGATCAAGCCCATCGCGGGCCCCGATACGCCTATGGGGCTGCCTTGGCTGAACATTATCATCCTGACCCTGATTGCCGCGTTCTTTTATACGATCTGGGTCCGCTGGCGACGCTTTCGCCAGGCGCGGATCGACCCGGCGCTTGAGGAAATTCAGGACAATTGGGAATCAGCCGGAGACGCCGTGCAGGAGCGCCGCGGCCGGTTTCGGCGGTGGCTTGCCACGTGGCGTAGCTAAGGCGGAAGACGATTCCGCCTTACGGGGATCTCCCTGCGCGTCATGATCGATGGCAAAGGGGCGCGCCGGTGCAGACACGAAGTGTCTTAATCCCCGAGCTTTTTGTGCACTTCGTCCAGATCAATCTCGCCGATGGGCATCTTGTTGCCCGGATTTTCGAAATCGTATTTGAACAGGTTGAAGTCCCGTTTGTAGATTTCATACATCAGGTGCATCGACAGGTCGTCGAAATAGTCCTCCACCGGATGCGCGCGTTTGGGACCATGCCCTTCACTTTCGTTGAAGCGCGGTATTTGCGCAAGATCGACCGGGTATGGGGCCTCTATGGCCTGCATCACGTCGGCCATGCCTGCGTTGAAGCTTTCGGTCCATATGATCTTGTCGTAGCGCCCGCCGTTCACAATGAAGGTCGAGACGTGACCGGACATGGCGGACCAATGAATGTCGGGGTCCATCGGGCGGCGCCACCGGATTGTGTCACGGACAAAGAGCAGAAACCGGCGGAAGGACTTGACCTGGTCAAAGTCCTGCTTGCCGTCATCCCCACCCACTTCGATCCCGTATTTCTGGATCAACAAGGGCACGAGGTTACCGCGATACCGTTTTCCGTTGCGCTGAATGCCGCAGATCTTGTCGAAAAATGAGCTGAGCACGCGGGTGTAGGGGTTGCGCACGCATGTGAAGGCATAGCTGTCATGGGAGCGCACATTTGCCGTGATCAGGTGTTGGCTGTCCTCCAGCGCCCACTTGTGCAAGCCGCCCTGGGCATCATGGATATCCCCGTCGAAAAAGGTCCCATGGTCGGAGTAATACATGATCTGACCGATCGTCGAACAGGCGCATTTGGGCACCACCCGGTACACCATGCTCTGGCTCTCAGTCATCCATGTTCCCGGAAAGCCCATATTTTCTGCCCCTGATGTGTCGCCGCAATGTCGCGCCGTTTTGATTGAACGACAAAAAAGCAAAGAAATCCTGTTTATTCAATCTCTCCTTAGCTTTATCTGATTAAAGAATTCCGCGTATTGGGGCAGTCTGGTTTCTGAAATGGCAAGAATCGCCTACATTCTGTTGTGCCACAAGGACCCCGTTGCGATCATCAGGCAGGCGGAGCGGTTGACGGCTGTGGGCGATTACATGTCGATCCATTTCGACGCACGCGCCAACCCGGTGCATTTTCACCAGATCCATGACGCCCTCAAGGACAACCCGAATGTCACATTCGCACGCCGTCGCATCCGCTGTGGATGGGGCGAGTGGAGTCTGGTGCGCGCCACTCTATATGCCGTCGAATCCGCTGTGGCGGCTTTCCCACGCGCGACACATTTCTACATGCTTTCGGGCGACTGCATGGCGATCAAGTCGGCTCAATACGTCCACCGTTTTCTGGACGATAACGACGCGGACTTCATTGAAAGCGTCGATTATTTTGAAAACGACTGGATCAAGACCGGCATGAAGGAAGAGCGGTTGATCTACCGCCACTATTTCAACGAACGCACCCAGAAACGCCGTTTCTACGCCAGTTTCAACCTGCAGCGACGCTTTGGTCTGACGCGCGATATCCCGGCGGACATACAGGTGCAGATCGGTAGCCAGTGGTGGTGTCTGCGCCGCGAAACCATCGAGGCGGTGCTTGATTTCACACAGCAGCGGCGCGACGTGATGCGGTTTTTCCGAACCACATGGATCCCGGATGAGACTTTTTTTCAAACGATTGTGCGTCATCTCGTGCCCGAAGCCGAGATACGGAACAGAACGCTGACCTTTTTGATGTTCACAGATTACGGCATGCCCGTGAATTTCTACGATGATCACTACGACCTGCTGCTCAGTCAGGATTATCTGTTCGCCCGCAAGATCAGCCCCGAGGCCAATGACCTCAAACGCCGCCTCGGGCAGCTTTATGCGGCAGAGCAAATGGACTTCCAGATCTCGAATGAGGGCCGCAAACTGTTCCAGTTCCTGACCGGGCGTGGCCGGATCGGGCGCCGCTTTGCAACGCGGTTTTGGGAAACCGAGAGCACCTTGGGCCGGAACCGTGCACTGATGATCATCATTTGCAAGAAATGGCATGTGGCCAAGCGGTTGCTGGAGCGGATCAGGCAGGTGACCAATGTTCCGGCGATGGAATACCTCTTCAATGAAGAACACACGGCTCTGCCGAATTTGGGCGGCATCCAGTCGACGCTTGAAAAACGGACACGCCACCGGCGCTCTTTGACGCGTATGTTGTTCGACTATTACGAAACGGACCAGTTGATCGTGTGCATGGATCCGGGCGCGATCGATCTGTTGCAGGATTTTGAAGGGGACCGATCCATCACCCGCATGCTGGAAGTTCAGTGCGAATTCTCCGACGCGTATCTGATCGGTCATGCCATGCGGGTGGGCCTTGCGGGTGAACACACATCTGCCGAAACGCTTGAACGCTTGTTGCCGACCATCCGCAATGACATAACCTTCGAATCCGACCGCATTCAGGATGCAGAGTTTGAACATCTCGATTGCATGCTGGAGAAGGCGGAGCTGGAGGAAAATGTAAAGGCCCTGGCCCGTTTTCTAAGCATTCCAGAGGACAAGGCTCGGCAGATTGCCGAGGCGGATTACCTATTTGCCGATTGATCCTTGCGACTGTGGGCAGGTAAGCACACAGGATGGACAACAGCCCCCAAAATGACATTTTCGCCATTACCCTCCCGGGCATGGAAAACACGCTGGCCGCCGAGGCCCGCGAGATGGGCTTTGACGTGGCCAGCACCGAGCCCGGAGGGGTCACATTGCGCGGCGGTTGGCCCGAGGTCTGGCGGGCCAATCTGGAACTGCGGGGCGCCACGCGGGTTCTGGTGCGTCTGGGTTCATTCATGGCCTTTCACCTGGCACAGCTCGACAAACGCGCCCGAAAATTTCCATGGGCCGATACGTTGCTCCCGGACGTGCCAGTCCGGGTTGAGGTCGCGACGTCGCGCAAATCCAAGATTTATCATGCCGGGGCCGCCACCGAGCGGATTGCCAAGGCGCTGACCGAAAGTGCCGGCATGACCGTGGCCGCGGATGCGCCCGTCACACTCAAGATCCGTATCGACGACAACCGGGTGACGATCAGCGTCGACACCTCCGGCGAACCTTTGCACAAACGCGGTCACAAGGAAGCGGTTGGCAAGGCGCCGATGCGTGAAACGCTGGCGGCCCTGTTCATGCGCCAATGCGGTTTTGACGGCAGCCAGACCGTCTATGATCCCATGTGCGGCTCCGGCACATTCGTGATCGAAGCCGCCGAGATCGCGGTGGGCTTGCAGGCGGGACGCGCCCGGCCCTTCGCTTTTGAGCAGATGGTGTCCCATGATGCCGCAGCCGTGGCAGGCTTGCGCCGGATGGACCGGTCCGGCGTGACGTCGGTTCGGTTTCATGGCTCGGACCGTGACGCGGGCGCGATCCGCATGGCACAGGCCAATGCCGCGCGCGCAGGCATTGCGGATCTGACGGATTTTCAAGTCGCTCAGGCGCATGCGATCCTCCCGCCCGACGGGCCACCGGGATTGGTGATTGTAAATCCGCCCTATGGTGCCCGGATTGGCGACAAAAAGGCACTTTACCCGGTCTACGGTCAGTTGGGAAAAGTGCTGAAAGACCGGTTTTCGGGATGGCAGGTCGGGGTCATCACCAGCGAAGGCGCGCTGGCCAAAACAATGGGTCTGCCGTTCTTGCCGGATGGTCCTTCCATTGCGCATGGGGGATTGCGGGTCAGACTGTACAGGACGTCTACACTACCCTGAGTACAGAGGCGGACTAAACTCCGCCTTACTGGCAGAGATTGCGCCCTTGCCGATCATGGCGAGGACTTAAGTGCATCTGATTGACCGCGGAACCCGTAAGGCGGAGTTTGGTCCGCCATCTCGGTTTGTAGTCGGCGTGCCACGCGCACCCTCTTGCACGACAGGTGGCATGCGCCTACATCCGTGTCCCATGGCCCAAGGTAAATCAGACCCCAACTACAAGATCGCCGCCGAGAACCGGCGCGCGCGTTTTGACTATGCGATCGAGGATGACATCGAATGCGGCGTCGTTCTGGAAGGGTCGGAAGTCAAAGCCCTGCGCGCAGGCGGAGCCAACATCGCCGAAAGCTATGCGGCTGTTGAAAACGGTGAGCTGTGGTTGGTGAACTCCTATATCGCCCCCTACACACAGGCCAAATCGTTCAAGCATGACGAACGCCGCCGTCGTAAATTGCTGGTCACCCGCAAACAGTTGGGCAACCTTTGGAATGCGACCCAGCGCAAGGGTATGACGCTCGTCCCGTTGGTGCTCTATTTCAACCACAAGGGCATGGCGAAGATAAAAATCGGCATCGCCAAGGGCAAGAAACTGCACGACAAGCGCGACACATCGGCCAAACGCGATTGGGGCCGCCAGAAGCAGCGCCTCCTCAAGCAGGGCGGCTGATCCCGCGCCAGTGCGCGCAAACAGCCTCTCAAGCCGGGTAATACCCGCCCGATGCGCCCGCCTGCTCTTGCCACATCTGCGCCACGACGCTACTCAAAGGCGGTCTTGCACCTTCACGAAAAAGGATGAGCCCCATGCCAGATGATTCCAACACGCTGGTGTCGACCGATTGGTTGGCCGCCCACCTGAAGGACCCGGATCTGCGTGTGCTCGACGCCTCTTGGTATCTGCCCGATGCGCAGCGCGATCCGAAAGCGGAATACCAGGCGGCCCACATTCCCGGCGCGCGGTTCTTCGACATCGACGACATCAGCGACGCCCGCTCGGACCTGCCGCACATGGCGCCCCCGGTCGAGAAATTCATGAGCCGGATGCGCGCCATGGGCGTCGGTGACGGTCATCAGGTCGTGATCTATGACGGCGCAGGATTGCTGTCCGCGCCGCGCGTCTGGTGGCTTTTTCGGCTGATGGGTCACCGCGACGTGGCCGTGCTCGACGGGGGGTTTCCAAAATGGCAGGCCGAGGGCCGTCCGACCGAAGATATGCCGCCCATGGTCAAGGACCGGCACATGACGGTCCGCTTTCAGAATCAGCTGGTACGGGACGTGACGCAGGTCAGCCAGGCGTCAAAACTGAGCTCGACACAGATCGTGGATGCCCGATCCGCGCCGCGATTCCGGGGCGATGCGCCCGAGCCGCGCGAAGGATTGCGGGCCGGTCATATCCCCGGCTCCCGAAACGTGCCGTTCGATACGCTGCTGAATTCCGACAGGACCATGAAACCTTCCGATGAGGTCCGCAGTATTTTCGAAGCGGCCGGGGTGGATGTGTCGAAGCCGATCATCACGACTTGCGGCTCGGGGATCACCGCCGCCATTCTTGGTTTGGCGCTGACGCGCGCGGGCCACGACAATTGGTCACTTTATGACGGAAGCTGGACGGAATGGGGAATGTTCCCCACCGTGCCCGTCGCCACAGGAGACGCCTGATGTTCGAGACCCTCAAACCGCAAAAGCCGGATGCCATTCTGACACTTGTCCAGATGTTCAAGGATGATCCGCGCACCGACAAGATCGATCTGGGCGTTGGCGTTTACAAGGACGCGACGGGCAATACCCCGGTGATGCGGGCGATCAAGGCGGCCGAACAAAAACTGTGGGAGGCCGAGACCACCAAAAGCTATGTGGCTCTGGCCGGTGATCCGGGCTTTTCGGATGCGATGATCGCTCTGGTTCTGGGCGACGCCGTGCCACGGGCCTCCGTTTCCGCGGCGGCGACCCCCGGCGGCACAGGCGCCGTGCGCCAGGCGTTCGAGCTGATCAAAATGGCACGCCCCGATGCGCGGGTCTTTGTGTCGAACCCGACATGGCCCAACCACCTGAGCATTCTCGATTATCTTGGGATGGAAAAGGTACTTTACCGCTATTTCGATGATGAAACGCGGGGCGTGGATTTCGACGGCCTGATCGCCGATCTCAAAACAGCGCGCAAGGGCGACGTGGTACTGCTGCATGGCTGCTGCCATAACCCGACGGGCGCCAACATGACCCTGCCGCAATGGCAGGAGGTGATCGCGGTGCTGCAGGAGACTGGCGCAGTGCCCATGATCGACATCGCCTATCAGGGGTTTGGCGACGGGTTGGAGGCGGATGCCGCCGCGACCCGTGCCGTGGCCGCCGCCGTGCCCGAATGCCTGATCGCGGCAAGCTGTTCCAAGAATTTCGGCATCTACCGCGAACGCACCGGCATCCTGATGATGATTGCCGGGGACACCGACGGTAAGGTGGCGCAAGGTGCACTGGCCTTCCTCAATCGTCAGAACTTTTCCTTCCCGCCGGATCATGGCGCGCGTCTGGTGACAATGATCCTGAACGACGACGCGCTGCGTGCCGATTGGATGGCCGAGCTTGAAGCCGTCCGCCTCTCGATGCTGGGTCTGCGCGAACAGCTTGCGCAGGAGCTGCAACAGCGCGCGGGCTCTGACCGCTTTGGCTTTCTGGCGCAGCACCGGGGCATGTTCTCGCGTCTGGGGACGACACCGGAACTGGTGCAAAAGCTGCGGGACGATCATGGGATCTACATGGTCGGTGACAGCCGTATGAACATCGCGGGCCTGAACGCGAAAACCGTGCCGATTCTGGCAGAGGCCATCATCAAAGCGGGCGTCTGATGCGAGATCGGATTAGTACCAGATAAAAATACAGGACAGTTCCCGGCCCTCGCTGGGGCAAAGCCCCTTCCCGTGTGGGAGGGTCGGGAGCAGTCCGGCGGTGCCAGATGGGTCTTGGGATGCGTTTGAAATCGCCCTGATGGCTAACCTTACGTTGTGTGCTTCAGATCCCCAATTCATCCGATGATCCCGGCATGTCCCTTAGCTCTTCCTGAGCCGCGCCCAAATTTCAGGCGCTGTTGTTCGGGGTGACAATGTGCCAAAGGCGCTTTCTCAAAACGTACATTTTCAGGGGCAAGCAACGCATTTTTTCCCGGTGAGGGCACGCACGGCAGGGGCCATCCGTCGGTTGATCCGCAGCGCGCAAGGACCATAAAAAAAGACCGGGCGCAAACGCCCGGTCAGGTCTTTCAAAAGTCTGATCGGAAGGAGGATCAGCCTTTTGCAAATTCGGGGTATGCTTCCATCCCCAGTTCCGACACGTCGAGGCCTGTGATCTCGTCTTCTTCCGAGACCCGAATGCCCATGGTCACCTTCAGGATGAACCACAGCACGAGGCTCACAACAAAAGTGAAGACACCGTAGGCAGCGATACCAGTCAGCTGTGTCATCAGAGCTGCGTCGCTGTTGTAGAACACAACTGCGATGGTGCCCCAGATACCCGCAAAGAGGTGGACTGGGATGGCGCCGACAACGTCGTCGATCTTGAATTTGTCGAGCATCGGAATGGCCAGAACAACGATGATCCCACCCACGGCACCAATCCAGAGCGCGCCAAAGAGTGTCGGTGCCAGAGGCTCGGCTGTGATCGACACGAGGCCTGCCAGCGCGCCGTTCAGCACCATGGTCAGATCAGGCTTTTTGTAGAGGACCTGCGTCATGATCAGCGCTGTCAAAGCACCGGCTGCGGCGGCCATGTTGGTGTTGGCAAAGATACGGCTTACGTCCGACACGTCGCCCACAGTGCCCATGGCAAGCTGCGAACCGCCGTTAAAGCCGAACCAACCCAGCCAAAGGATGAATGTCCCCAATGTGGCAAGGGCAAGGTTCGAGCCCGGCATTGGATTGACACGACCGTCCTTGAACTTGCCCAGACGTGGACCCAGCACGATCACACCAGCCAGGGCGGCCCAGCCACCCACAGAGTGCACGACCGTCGAGCCGGCAAAATCTTGGAAACCGGCAGCATCAAGCCATCCGCCGCCCCACTTCCAGGACCCGGAGATGGGGTACATGAAGCCTGTCAGGACAACGACAAAGATCAAGAAAGGCCACAGCTTGATACGCTCAGCGACGGCTCCCGAAACGATGGACGCGGTTGCAGCGACAAAGACCAGCTGGAAGAAGAAATCCGAGCCGATGGAGGCATAGTCCAGAGCTGCATCCGCAGCCGATATGCCAACGGCATCCAGCACCGTTTGTCCGCCGAGCGCGAAATAACCGTTGAAATCGCCGGGGTACATCGTGTTGAAGCCCACCAGCCAGTACATGATGGCAGCGATCGAGAAGAGCGCGATGTTCTTGGTCATCTGCATCGTGACGTTCTTGGAGCGGACAAGTCCGCCTTCGAGCATCGCAAAGCCTGCGGCCATGAAGAACACCAGGAAACCGGCCATGCAGAACAGCAGGGTCGTCATGATGTAAGGCCCGATTTCGTCAAAGCCCGGCGCGGCAGCATCCTGTGCCAGCGCCAGCGTCGGCAAAGCGGTCAGAGCCGTGCCAACGAGGAGAGATTTGGTAAGTTTCATTGTCCGTATTTTCCCATGTTGGGTTGCTCAAAGGGCGTCTTCGTTGGTTTCGCCCGTGCGCACGCGCACGGCTTGCTCGACGTCGAGGACAAAGATCTTGCCGTCTCCGATTTTGCCTGTTTGCGCTGTCTTGGTGATGGTTTCGACGATCTGATCCACCATGGTCGCGGCCACGACGATCTCGATCTTGACCTTGGGCACGAAGTTCACGGCGTATTCTGCGCCGCGGTAAATCTCAGTGTGCCCCGATTGAGACCCGAAGCCTTTGATTTCTGTGACCATCATGCCGCGCACGCCAGCTTCGGTCAGCGCTTCACGCACTTCCTCCAGCTTGAACGGTTTGATCGTTGCGATAATGAGTTTCAACTCGTGTCCCCTTCGATTGGCAGTTGCTTCTGCGATGTGCATGGAAAAGAATGCATCGCGGCAGCAACGCAAAGGTTGCGCCGGGTAAATGCACGGTCTGGCTGTAGGCGCGTGCATAAAAAATGCGCATTTTCAGCCAAACGCTTAAAAAGTAGTCATTCCAGAATCATGATCTTGACCATTAGGGGGTGTCGCAAACCCGCTCAAAGGCGATATGATACCTAAAACAAAAGGCCGGGCAGGGGTCGTTCATGAGTGATTCAAAAAGAGGCAAACGGCCTCTCGTGGCTGATCGCCGCTACCCAAAGCGTAAAACTACGGCGACGGCGAAAAAACCGGTGAAAAAGCCCGCGCCCAAGCGGCGCAAAACGGTTCGTAGGCCAAGAAAGAAGGACAATATACTTGTCCGTCTGATGAAATGGCTCATGCGCGGCATCTGGGCTATTTTCTGGCGTGCCGGTTTGGTTGCGGTGCTCTTGCTCGGGTTGGCGGTTGGGTACTATTGGACCACTTTGCCGGACGTGAACGCACTGTTGGATGGGCGCGCGCGCGGCTCTGTCACCCTGAAAGATCGTGATGGCGCCACCTTTGCCTGGCGCGGGGATCAATTTGGCGGTGTTGTGACCGCCGAAACCGTATCCCCCGCGTTGCGGGACGCGGTTGTCGCGACGGAGGACCGCCGTTTTTTCCGGCATTTTGGCCTGAGCCCCCGCGGCATCGCATCGGCGGTTCGTATCAACCTGAGCGAAGGGCGCGGGCCACTGGACGGCCACGGCGGTTCGACGATCACGCAACAAACGGCGAAACTCTTGTGTCTGGGGGTCGAGTTTGATCCGACGCAATGGAAGACCGAAGCGGATTATGTGGCAGATTGCCGTCGTGGATCGCTCCAACGCAAGGCCAAAGAGGCGATTTATGCCCTTGCGATGGAGGTGAAATATTCCAAGAACGAAATTCTGTCGATCTACCTCAACCGGGCCTACATGGGGGGCGGTGCCTACGGAGCTGAAGCCGCTGCACAGCGTTTCTTCGGCAAGCCTGCCGCCCTGACCACACCAGCAGAGGCGGCGATGCTGGCAGGCCTGTTGACGGCGCCGTCAACGTTGTCGCCAACCGCCGATCTGGAACGCTCGCAAAATCGCGCGGCAACTGTCCTGCGCCTGATGGGCGAACAAGGATATCTGTCCGAGACGGAAGTGGCCCGTTGGCAGAATGAGCCTGCGGATCTGTCACCCGCTGCGCGCCGCAAGGCAGGTGGATATTTTGCGGATTGGGTGATGGTGTCGGGCCCCGAATTCTTTACCCGCAACACCACCGAAGACGTCATCATCAACACCACGCTGGATCAGCGCATTCAGCGCGCTGCCGAAGATGCGCTGACCTATATCTTTGAAAACAAGGTGCGCGAAGGATCCAAGGCGCAAGCGGCGATCGTGGTCATGAGCGCAGATGGCGCTGTGCGTGCGATGGTCGGTGGCCGCGAGAACCGCGTTGCAGGTGTTTTCAACCGGGCCATTCAAGCCAAGCGGCAGACAGGGTCTGCTTTCAAGCCGTTCGTTTATGCCGCGGCGCTTGATCTCGGCTATTCGCCGCTCGATATGGTCGTGGATGAACCCTATTGTCTGACTATTCCCGGATCCGGTGAATGGTGTCCTCGCAACTATACAAACACCTATTCCGGACAGGTCACGTTGACCGAGGCCTTGAAACAGTCGTTGAATATCCCGGCCGTCAAGGTGTCGGAGGCCGTCGGGCGTGATCTGGTCAGGGAAGTGGCGGCCCAGTTTGGCATCCGAGACGATCTGGCCGACGGTCCGGCCCTGGCGCTTGGGGCTTCCGAAAGCACTTTGCTTGATATGACGGGGGCATATGCCGGTATCTTGAATGGCGGCTCGTCAGTGACGCCATATGGACTGGTTGATCTGCGGTTGCAGGGAGACAGCGAAGCCTTGATGGGCACCGCGGGCGGAATCGGAGAGCGTGTCATTCAGGATGACGCCGCGGCCCAGTTGATCTGGATGATGGAAAAGGTCGTCTCCGAAGGCACAGGTCAGCGTGCCCAGTTTGAAGGCCGCCAAATTGCCGGCAAGACCGGAACGACCCAAGCCGCGCGGGATGCATGGTTTGTCGGCTTTACGGCGGATTACGTTGCCGGTGTCTGGATGGGCTATGACGACAACACGCCGCTGTCCGGCGTGACCGGCGGCGGCCTGCCTGCTGAAATATTCCGCGAAACGATGGTGCGTGTCCACGAAGGTGTTCCGATCAAACCGCTGCCGATGTTGGCGCCCAAAAGCGCACCGGTACCGCAGCAAACAGGTCCTGCGCCGGGTGAAATGCCCCGCACGACGGAAGGATTGATCGAAAAGCTGCTGCGCGACATTCTGGGCGGCGGGTCGGCAAGAAACTGAACCGCCAGTCCGGCCACGGTCGCTGACCTTTGTCAGCCTGCTTTTTTCAGGTCCGCGATCATGCCATCGATGCTGCCGCCATTGCGATCTATGAGCGCGCCGATTTCGGAACGTTCGGTCAGCAACAGATTGACGCCTTCGATGTACATGTTGAAAAACAGGTCCTTACCCGCCCGGTCAGAGACCTGAAACGTCACGTCAAACGGCGCCTCGTTGCGCAGGTAGGCTGTTGTTGAAACCTCGTACCAGTTCTTGACTTTCTTGACGCTGCGAACCTCAAGCCGACCGCCGATGAACTCGCGGAACCGGCTGCCGTATTTGCGGCCGATATAGCTCTGAAATGCACTGGAGAAGGCGCGCTTTTGCGACGCGGTCGCGCGACGGCCATCGACGCCCATCGCATAGGCAGCGATATACGACGTGTCGCTGTAGCGTTTGAAAATGCGCTCGAAATCGCGGAACATCGCGCTTTCACTCTTACCGGCGGCGATCACCTTGTTGATGTCGTTGACCAGCGAATCCACGAGCTTTTTGGCGCCCGCTTCCGTAATGGCGAAGGCGGGCAAGGCTGGCAAAACCAGCGCGGCGCTCAGCCCGGAAATAAAAAACCGTCGGTTCATCGTTAAAAACCCTCCGTATCCAACGCAAAGGGATCAATCTCTGCGCTTGCATCCTCTTGACCCAGTTCGAACCGGCGATTTTGCGTCGCGATGAGGCGCGCCTGGCTATAACTGTCTGCACTTCCATATAGGACGCCATCCACAGAATCCACGTAACGACCGCGCGAACTCATGCCACGGGCGACGCCAGCCCCGAGACTGACGTAACTGGCCGGGCCGTCCAGCCCAACATAACTCAGCGGATTGGTAAAGAAATCGACCAGCAAACCAGTTGTGTCCCGTTGATTCGATGGCCCGAGCAGTGGCAGTTCGATATAGGCCCCTTCGCCGACGCCCCAGACATGAAGCGTTTCGCCAAAGTCGGTTTCATGTTGCGGGATACCGAAATCCGTGGCGGCATCAAACAGACCCGCGAGGCCGAGAACCGAGTTGACCGCGAACCGAACGACGCCGAGGCCGGCACCGGGCACATCACCTTGCAACAGGCTGTTCACGACGATCGAAGGTGATTGCAGATTGCGCGAAAAATTGACGATGCGATCTTCAATGTCGTCCGGAATAACGCTTGAATAGCCAACGGCGGTGGGCCGCAAAAGAGCTTGATCAACGTTGCGATTGAATTCATGCACCCTGCGATTCTGTGTTTCGAATGGATCGTAGATTCCGTCTGCCGTCATACCATCACCGTCGACGGTACTGCAGGCCGCAACCGCGAATATCAGCAATAATGCCGAAATGCGGCGGCTTGCGGCAAAAAAACGAGCCAATGGAAATCTCCGGTTAATATTCGTATGGAGTAACTATTACGTCCACAATAAAAGCTGTTACACAAGTAGTGAGCATTTGACAGATTTGTGGCACTTGCGCGACAGGAAACTCAGGCCGAAAGTGCGTCGGCTCATACCGATACGGCCAGCGAGCGAAAAGGTGCTTATGCAAGATAGATCGACACAACTGGGGCTGGCGGAATTGCGCGCGGCTCGGGCTGAAAGCCGCAGTCTGTACTGGGCTGTTGGTCTGTTCAGCTTGTTCGCCAATTTGCTGATGCTGACCGGGCCCATGTACATGTTGCAGGTCTACGACCGCGTTTTGGGCAGCCGGAGCGAAGAGACACTGATCGCCTTGTCCATACTCGTGCTGTTTTTATACGGTGTCATGGGCATTCTCGATTACACCCGCGGCCGAATCATGGCCCGCGTTGGCGCACGGTTTCAAGCCCGGCTGGATCGCAGGGTCTTTGACGCGGTCGTGCGCAAATCCGCGGTTGCTCCGGATCTGCGCACGCAATCGGGACTTGCCGATCTGGAAAGCATTCAGCGGTTCATGACTTCTCCGCTCTTGCTTGCCTTCTTCGATTTTGCCTTGGACGCCAATTTTCATCACCGGGATTTTCCTCTTCCATCCTCTTCTTGGGGCGCTGGCCCTGGGCGGTGGGCTTTTGTTGATTCTCATCGCTTTGGCGAACCAGTTCTTGTCGAAACGGCCGCAAATTGAATCTGGGCAGGCCGGGCAAAAAGCGAATGCGATGTCGGACCAGCTGCGGATCGAAACGGAGATGGTGCAGTCGATGGGGATGCGCGAGGCCGCTTTCGACAGGTGGCAAACAGCGCGCGGTAAAGCGCTGGAATCGCAGATCAAGGCGACCGATATCGGCGGTGGGTTTACCTCACTGACCAAGACGTTGCGCCTGTTCTTGCAGAGCGCCATGCTGGGCTTGGGGGCTTATCTGGTACTGCAGAACCAAATGACGCCGGGGGCGATGATTGCGGGGTCGATCCTGTTGGGCCGTGCACTTGCTCCGATCGAGACGATGCTGACCCAATGGCCTGTGGCCCAAAGTGCGAGCAGGGGATGGGGGTCGCTGTCCGAATTGTTGGGTGCCGTTCGGCCGGAAAAAGAACGCACTGCTTTGCCAACACCCAAGGCGCGGTTGGTTGCCAAATCGCTGACAGTTATTGCCCCGGGGGAGAAGACGGCGGCGCTGCGTGGTTTGAATTTTGAATTGCCGCCTTGGGTCCGCCATGGGTGTGATTGGCCCATCGGGTGCGGGAAAATCGACGCTGGCGCGCTGTGTGACGGGTGTTTGGGCACCTGCCGGTGGATCCATTCGACTGGATTCCGCCGCGCTCGACCAGTACGAGCCGAGCGCGCTGGGGCGCCACATCGGCTATTTGCCGCAGCGAGTGCAGCTGTTTGACGGCACGATTGCAGAAAACATCGCGCGTTTGTCATCAGAACCTGATGCGGCGAAAGTGGTTGCAGCCGCTCAAAAAGCCGACGCGCACAAGATGATCCTTGAGTTGCCGGATGGTTATGACACCCGGATCAATGCGACGCAGCAGCGCCTGTCTGGCGGACAGATTCAGCGTATTGGGCTGGCACGCGCACTTTACGACAAACCGGTTCTGCTGGTCTTGGACGAGCCGAACTCGAACCTCGACAACGAAGGCACGGCTGCGTTGAACGCCGCGATCCGATCCTTGAAAGCGGACGGGCACGCCGTGATCATCATGGCTCATCGTCCTGCCGCCATTCAGGAGTGTGATCTGCTGCTGGCGATTGACAATGGCATACGCACGGCCTTTGGACCCAAGGACGAAGTCTTGAAGTCGACGGTCAAAAACCATGAGCAAATCAAACGCGCGCCAGCGAATGCGGGAGGCGTGACATGAGTGACAAGAAATGGTCTGCGCGCAACGCCGTGCTCTTTGGCTTCTTTGGTTTGCTCGGTCTTTTGGGCGGATTTGTCGTCTGGGCCACCCAGACCCAGATTGCTGGCGCTATTGTCGCCTCCGGGCGGATCGAAGTGGAGCAGAACCGGCAGATCGTTCAACATCCCACCGGCGGCGTTGTCGCTGCGATCGAAGTGGAAGAGGGCGACACCGTAGAGGCTGGCGAATTGCTTGTGTTGCTGGACGCCAATCAGATGAAGTCGACCCTTGCCATCATCGAAGCGCAATTGTTCGAATTGATGGCGCGGCGCGGGCGTCTGTCTGCCGAGCGGGATGAAAGCGATGAGATCACCTATGATCCTCAACTGCTGGCATTCATGGAAGAACGGCCTGAAGTGCGCGAATTGGTCAACGGCCAGACAAATATCTTCCGTGCACGGCTCGAGACGGTCGCGCGCCAGACAGAACAGTTGGGCAAGCGTGCCGACCAGACCCGAAATCAGATCGTCGGCATCGAAGCACAGGAACGGTCCCTTGGGCGGCAATTGAAACTGATTGAGGAAGAACTGTCAGCACAACAGAGCTTGTTCGACCGTGGGCTGTCACCTGCGGCGCGTGTTCTGGCGCTGCAGCGCGAAAGTGCGTCCCTGGATGGCCGCCTTGGCGAACTGGCGGCCTCCAAAGCCCAGGCCGAACAGCGCATTACCGAGGTCGAACTTGAGGTTCTGCGCCTGAGTACTCAGAGACGAGAAGACGCCATTACGGATCTGCGCGATATTCGCTCGCGCGAGACAGAGTTGACAGAGCAGCGGCTTGCCCTGATTTCCGAGATCGACCAGATGGAAATCCGTTCCCCGGTCTCCGGCATTGTGTATGGCATGCGCGTCCAGACAATTCGATCCGTGATACGTAACGCCGAACCAATTCTGTATGTAATCCCGCAAGATCGGCCTTTGATTATTGCCGCGCAGGTTTCTCCGATCCACATCGACGAGATCGTTGTCGGGCAAGCTGTGAACCTGCGCTTCTCTGCTTTGGATCAACGTACGACACCGGAACTGGTCGGTGAAGTGGTTTTGGTCTCTGCAGATGCGTTTGAGGATGAAACCTTGGGCACCAGCTATTATCGGGCCGAGATTGTTTTGAACCCGGGGGAGCTGGAAAAGCTTGCAGAAGGTCAAATTCTGATCCCCGGCATGCCGGTGGAGGCGTATATCAGAACGACAGATCGCTCGCCGCTGGCCTATCTGATCAAGCCGATGGCCGACTATTTCAACCGGGCTTTCCGCGAATCCTGATCTAGGGTCTTTTCACGCATGCGAGTGCAGGCTAGCGTCCGCGAAAGAACAGCCAAAAGGATGCTGCCATGAGTATCGAATCCCGCCTCGCCGACCTTGGCGTCACATTGCCGGACGCCCCGGCTCCTGCGGCCAATTACGTGCCTTTTGTTCAGGTCGGTGACATTGTCTATGTCTCTGGCCAGATATCCAGCGGGCCTGATGGTTTCATCACGGGGAAATTGGGGGACAAAATGGATGCTGCTGCGGGTGCCGCGGCTGCCAAGACCTGCGCGATCAGTTTGCTGGCACAAGTCAAAGCAGCTTGTGGCGGGGACATCGAGAGGTTGGTTCGCGTGATAAAGCTGACTGGTTTCGTAAACTCCACTGCCGATTTCACGGATCAGCCCAAGGTGATCAATGGCGCGTCCGACTTCTTGGTCGAAGCGCTTGGAGACGCTGGCAGACACAGCCGGTCCGCCGTCTCTGCAGCATCTTTGCCATTGGGCGTTGCAGTTGAGATCGAAGGCATTTTTCAGATCAAATGAGTCCTCGGTTGAATGACGGGTTTCTGCGCGCGCCGTTTGCCCATCGTGGCTTGCATGATCTGAAGGATGGCCGCCCGGAAAACAGCCGTGCGGCGTTTACAGCTGCGATTGAAAGCGGTTATGGCATTGAGTTGGACCTGCAGCTCAGTGCAGACAACCAGGCGATGGTGTTTCATGATGATACGCTGGACCGGCTCGCCATGGCCAAAGGCCCTGTGCGCGCGATGTCGGCGCGTGCACTGTCGCAAACTCGGTTGAAGGGGGGCGACGAAGGTATTCCGACTTTGTCTGAAGTCCTGAAACTTGTGGCAGGCAGGGTGGCTTTGCTGATCGAGATCAAGGATCAGGACGGGGCCATGGGGCCAAACATCGGCCAGCTTGAAGCCGCGACCGCCGCCGCCCTTGAAGGGTACTCCGGTCTTGTTGGGTTGATGTCCTTCAACCCGCATTCAGTGGCTCAGATGGCCGAGCTGTGTCCGGATATCCCGCGCGGTCTGGTGACCGGTTCATATCGCTACGATGCGAACTGGCCCTTGCCGAAGGCGACGTGTGACCGCCTGCGCGACATCCCGGACTATGACCGCGTGGGGGCCACGTTCATCAGTCACGAGGTGGCTGATCTGGCGTGCCCGCGTGTTGCCGCGTTGAAAAGTGCCGGTGCAAGTATTTTTTGCTGGACAGTCCGGTCGCCTGAAGTTGAGGCAGAGGCGCGCAAAGTTGCAGATAATGTGACATTTGAAGGCTACCCCGCCAAGATCCTTGGTTGAACCAGCGCCGGGGCGCCACACATTAAGCGTTCCACCATGAGGGAAGGCCGCGTGTCCGAACAAGAAATCGAAATCCGTGTCCTGCCCAGTCTGAGCGAGATTGACGCGGCCACATGGGATGCCTGCGCTTGTCCCGAGGCGGTGGACGGCGCGCGGCCCAAGGATCCTTTTACGACGCACAGGTTCCTCAAGGCGCTTGAGGACAGCAACTCGGTCGGCGCCGGAACGGGATGGCAGCCCCAATATTTGCAAGCCACCCTGGCCGGGCAAACGATCGGGGTCGCCCCGATGTACGCCAAAGGGCACAGCCAGGGCGAATATATCTTTGATCACAACTGGGCGCATGCCTTGGAACGGGCCGGGGGGCGGTACTATCCGAAACTGCAGATCGCGGTGCCGCACACGCCTGCCACGGGCCGTCGGTTCCTGACCCATCCCGACTTTTCCGAGACCGGGCTGTCCGCCCTGGTGCAGGGTGCGGTTCAGTTGGGGAAAAACAACAATCTCAGCTCGCTGCATGTGACGTTTTGCACTCAAGACGAGCGGGAGATAGGTGCAACGCTGGGTTTGATGCCCCGCACCACACAGCAGTTTCACTGGCTGAACGAAGGCTATGACACATTCGATGATTTTCTGGCGACGCTGAGCAGCCGCAAACGCAAGAATATCCGCAAGGAACGGCGGCAGGCGCAGGACTTTGGCGGAACGATCCAGACCTTGACCGGGGATGATCTGCGCCCTGAACATTGGGATGCGTTTTGGGAGTTTTATCAGGATACCGGGGCCCGCAAATGGGGCACACCTTACCTGACGCGCCGCTTTTTCCGGATCGCACAGGAGACGTTGCGCGATGATATGGCGCTGGTTCTGGCCGAACGCGATGGGCGGTATGTGGCAGGTGCGTTGAACTTTCTCGGCGCAGATGCACTTTATGGGCGATATTGGGGGTGCAGTGAACATCATCCCTGTCTGCACTTTGAATTGTGTTATTATCAGGCGATCGACATTGCGATTGCGCGGGGTCTGGCCCGGGTCGAGGCGGGGGCGCAAGGCGAGCACAAGCTGGCACGGGGCTATTTGCCGACCCAAACGCACAGCCTGCATTGGGTCGGCGATCCTGGTTTCGCGGATGCAATCGCCCGTTATCTGGAGGCCGAACGTGAAGCGATCGAAGAGGAAATAGAAATTCTAACAGAGTATGGACCGTTCAAGCGGGTCCGGATCGAGGAGCAGGAATGACAGAAGTTTTGAGCGAAGAGACACGCGACACATTGCTCGCGCCATTGCTGAACAGTGGGTGGGCTATCGTCGAAGACCGTGATGCGATTCACAAGACGTTCGTGTTTGATGATTTTGTGCATGCGTTTGGCTGGATGACCCAAGCCGCGATCTGGGCCGAGAAATGGGGTCACCACCCGGAATGGTCCAACGTTTACAAAACCGTCGAGGTCACGTTGACGACCCACGATGTCGGCGGATTGAGCCCGCTGGACGTAAAGCTCGCGCGAAAGATGGATGGGCTGGCGGACAGCTGACCTGATGCGCCGGTCTTGCTTGACCTGCGGTCTAATCATTTCGGATCCGTTTGACGGATCCAAATGAAAAAGGCCCCCGAGTTTCGGGGGCCTTTTGCGTCATTCTGATTTGGTGCCTACATCGACGCCAGCAAAGCTTCGCCGCCAGAGACTTCGCACACACCGGGGCTCTCTTCTTCTTGCAGCAATGTCACGACACCGTCGTCGACCAGCATTGCGTAGCGTTTCGAGCGTGCCAACAGCCCGGCAGGCGGGGCCGAGAAGTCCATACCGATGGCAGTAGTGAACGCGCTTTCCGCGTCGCCCAGCATGGTGATGCCCGCATCTGCGGCACCGGTGGCTTCGCCCCATGCCTTCATCACGAAGGGGTCATTGACCGAGACGCAGATAATCTCGTCCACGCCCTTGGCATCAAACTGATCCTTGGTGCGGACAAAGCTGGGCACATGGGCGGAATGGCATGTGGGCGTAAACGCCCCCGGCACGGCAAAAATCACGACTTTGCGCCCTTTGGTTTTGTCCGACAGTTGCACGGGTGCTGGACCTTCCGCGCCCAGTTCGACCAGAGTTGCGTCGGGAAGTGTATCGCCTTGGGTAATCGCCATGAGATGGGCCTTTCTTGCAATTGCGTCAGTTGATCACTGCGATATAGGCTGCCCGTTGCCATAGGGCGAGAGAAAAGGGCAAAAACATGGATCATGTCGTCGTTATTGGCGCGGGGCAGGCGGGATCGTCTTGTGTGGCAAAGCTGCGCAATGCCGGGTTTGAGGGGCGTGTAACCCTGATCGGCTCCGAACCCGTGCCACCCTATCAGCGCCCCCCTTTGTCCAAAGCCTATCTGATGGGTGACATGACATTGGAGAGATTGTTTCTGCGACCTGAGGCATTTTATGCTGAGAATGCGATTGATCTGCGTCTGTCCACAACGGTGACCGGTATCGATACTGCCGCGCGAACCGTGGCCATTGGCGATGAAACCCTTGCTTATGATGAGCTTGTGTTTGCAACAGGATCGGTGCCGCACCGCTTGCCTGCCGCCATTGGCGGGGATCTGGACGCCGTCTTTGTGGTGCGCGATCTGGCGGATGTGAATGCGATGGCGCCCCGCTTTGACGCGGGCGCGCGCCTCTTGATCGTCGGGGGCGGTTATATCGGGCTTGAGGCTGCGTCGGTTGCGGCCAAACTGGGCCTCGACGTCACGTTGGTCGAAATGGCGGAGCGCATCTTGCAGCGGGTCGCGGCCCCCGAAACGAGCAACTTTTTCCGGGCTTTGCATGCCAGCCACGGGGTCGATATCCGCGAGGGTGTCGGGCTTCAGCGCCTCACCGGTGACGGGACCGTCTCTGCAGCGGAGTTGTCAGACGGCAGCACGCTGGCGGTCGATTTCGTGATCGTCGGCGTTGGTATTGCGCCTGGCGTGGCCTTGGCCGAAGCGGCGGGCATTGAGATCGAAAATGGGATCAAGACCGATGCGATGGGCCGCACCTCTGCGCTGCATGTCTGGGCCGCGGGGGATTGCGCTTCTTTTCCCTACCGCGATGGTCGCATCCGTTTGGAAAGCGTGCCCAATGCGATCGAGCAGGCGGAATGCGTAGCGGACAATATCATGGGCGCAGGCAGGCACTATGTGGCCAAGCCGTGGTTCTGGTCTGACCAATATGACGTAAAATTGCAGATTGCCGGGCTGAACACGGGCTATGACCGCGTCGTGACCCGCGACGGCGGTGACGCCAAATCATTCTGGTACTATCGCGGCGAGGCACTGCTGGCGGTCGATGCAGCCAATGATCCGCGCGCCTATATGGTGGGCAAACGGTTGATCGAGGCCGGGAAAACGGCTGATCCGGAGCGTGTCGCCGATCCCGAAACCGACCTGAAAGTGTTGCTGAAGTGAGGATCATTGCCGGACGCTGGCGTGGCACCCGGCTGGCCACGGTAGGCAAGGGTGATCCGGGCGCGCATCTGCGCCCGACCCCTGACAGGGTGCGCGAAAGCCTGTTTTCAATGCTGACCCATATGGGTGTTCTGGAGGGTGCGCGGGTGCTGGATCTGTTTGCAGGCACCGGTGCGCTCGGGCTGGAGGCGCTGTCGCGCGGGGCCGCATCAGCGGTTTTTGTCGAAAACGGACGGGTGGCGCAGCGTCTGATTTCCGAAAATATCCAAAGGCTCAAGGCGGCGGATCAAACCCGCGTGATCCGGGCGGATGCGACGCGATTGGGGGAGTGGGAGCAAGCCCCTTTTGATCTGGTGTTTCTGGACCCGCCATATGGCAAATCCATGGGCCAGTCAGCGGTTGAGGCCGTGCGCGCATGGATGGCCCCCGGCGCAATCGTTGTTTGGGAAGAAAGCAGCTTTATGCTGCCACCAGCGGGTTTTACGCCTCTTGACCAGCGGCGTTTTGGCGAAGCGCATGTGACGCTTTTGGAACGGGATGACATGACGGCTTAACGCTTCGAAGCTCATGTCAAATAACGTGTAATGCGCGCGCTGGCGATCCCACAAGACGGGCGTGTCGCCCGCCTGCATCAGCCGTATGTGGGGTGGAACTTTCCAGCCGGGGACAGCGTGAATATCTCGACGCCGGTTTCGGTGACGCCGACCGAATGTTCGAACTGTGCCGACAGGGACTTGTCTCGCGTCACGGCTGTCCAGTCATCCGCAAGCGTTTTTGTTTCGGGGCGGCCAAGGTTCACCATCGGTTCAATGGTAAAAAACATGCCGGGTTGAAGTACTGCACCCGTTCCGGGACGTCCATAGTGCAACACGTTCGGCGGTGCATGGAACACGCGGCCCAATCCATGCCCGCAAAAATCGCGCACCACAGACATGCGATGGCTCTCGACAAAACCCTGAATGGCGTGGCCTATATCACCAAAGGTGTTGCCCGGCTTCACGGCCTCAATCCCCAGCATCAACGCGTCATGTGTAATTTCGATCAGGCGTTCTGCCTTGCGGGGCAGTTTGCCTGCCACATACATCCGGCTGGTATCGCCGAACCATCCATCAACAATCACGGTGACGTCGATGTTCAGGATGTCGCCATCCTTGAGCGTCTTGTCACCGGGGATCCCATGGCAAACAACGTGGTTCACGCTGATGCAACTGGCATGTTTATAGCCCTTGTAGCCGATCGTGGCCGATGTGGCGCCGACTTCATCGACCATTTTGGTAATGATGCGATCAATCTCGCCCGTGGTCTGGCCGACAAATACTTGTTCTGCCATCGCATCCAGAATCTCGGCGGCCAGCCGCCCAGCCGCATGCATTCCGGCAAAGTCTGTGTTTTCGTACAGGCGTATGCCGTCCTTGGTCAGACGGCCGCGGGTCTCATGGTTCAAAGCCTGCTCCATCGGCAATTTGTGCGCCATTTTACTGCACTGCGGCGAAAAGGGCCAGAGGGTGTCATATGGCAATGGTCATGGGGGCATTCAAGTCAACCCCGTCTGGCGTGATACGCGCATTATAGCACATCGTTTCTACTCCTGCACGAAACGCCTGCGCATAGGCGGCGGCGTATTTCGGATCGATATCCGAGGCCAGCGTGAATTGGGTGCAATCGGTGCGTTGCACCATATAAAGCATGATGGCCCGATGTCCGCTTTGGGCGACGCGTGCCAGCTCATCGAGATGTTTGGCACCGCGTGCTGTGACGCTGTCTGGAAATTCGGCCAGTCCAGGGCGGCGTGAAAGCGTCACGGATTTCACCTCGATATAGGCATCTGGCAGGCCATCGCCGCGCAGCAAAAAGTCGATTCGGCTGTTTTCGCCATATTTCTGCTCGGGGCGCACGTCCGTGTAGGCCGCAAGCGGGGCAATCTGGCGCGCCTCAAAGGCTTCGCGCAGTGCCTTGTTTGGCACGCCCGTGTCGACCCCGGTAAAGTTTCCGTCCGCGTGCTCGATCAACCGCCAGCCGAATTTCAGCTTCTTTTTGGGGTCATCATTGGGTTCCAGCCAGACCCTCAGGCCCGGCTCTGCCAAACCCATCATCGATCCGGGGTTGGCACAATGGGCGGTCACCTCGCGGCCGTCCTCGAGGCGGCAGTCGGCCAGAAAACGTTTGTAGCGTCGGATGAGGGTCGCGGGGACAAGTTCGGTTTGAAAGCGCATGGACCCCGGCCTATACCCAGAGGCGGTACTGCTCAAGGAGGTCCGAGAATGCCAAATCCCACCGCCGCAATGCTGGTCATCGGAGACGAGATCCTGTCGGGCCGCACACGCGACGCCAATATGCACTATCTTGCCGGGCAGTTGACTGAACAAGGCATCGACCTGCGCGAAGTGCGTGTGGTCAGCGACGATCCGGACGCCATCGTGGCCGCCGTCAAAGCGCTGTCGGGCGCCTATGATACGGTGTTCACCTCTGGGGGCATCGGGCCCACTCATGACGACATTACCGCCGACTGCATAGCCGCCGCATTCGAGGTGCGGATCGACGTGCGCGCCGATGCGCGCGCCTTGCTGGCGGAGCATTACGCCAATACCGGGCGCGAGCTGAATGAAGCCCGTTTGCGGATGGCGCGCATTCCCGACGGCGCCACGTTGATTGAAAACCCGGTCTCGATTGCGCCCGGCTTTACGCTGGGCAATGTCCATGTGATGGCGGGGGTGCCGTCGGTCTTCAAGGCGATGGTCGCCACGGTGCTGCCCACACTGACCGGTGGCGCGCCCTTGGTGTCGCGCACCTTGCGTATTGATCGGGGAGAGGGCGATATCGCCGGACCCTTGGGCACTCTGGCGGCTTCGTATGCCAATCTGAGCTTTGGGTCCTATCCGTTTCAGCAAGATGGTCGATATGGGGCCAACGTGGTGATCCGAGGCACCGATGTCGCAGAGGTCGACACCGCTTTTGCGGCCCTCGAGGCACAGTTTCCCGCATGATTACGCCCGCAGCCCTGTATGCTGCGATTGATGGCACATGGCCTGCGGCGGGGGTCCGTTCCGTCGGCCCGTGGCTGCTGCGCGATGGGCAGGGGGGCGGTAAGCGGGTCAGCGCTGCCACGGCCATTTCCGAAACGCGCGCAGAGGATATCCCCGCAGCCGAGCAAGCGATGCGTCAGCTGGGGCAGCGGCCCTTGTTCCTGATCCGTGATCAGGATGCCGCGTTGGACGCGGACCTGGCTGCGCGGGGCTACCAGACCGTTGATCCGGTCAACGGGTATATCCTCCCCGTCGAGGATCTGACGGATGTGCCGATCCCGCGCGTGACGGCATTCACCATCTGGGAGCCGTTGGCGATCATGGCCGAGATTTGGGCCAAGGGCGGTGTTGGGCCTGAGCGGCTGAAGGTCATGGAACGGGCCAAGGTCAAGACGGGCATTCTGGCGCGCTGGAATGAAAAACCCGCCGGGACTGCCTTTGCCGCGATCCATGACGGTATCGCGATGGTCCACGCTGTTGAAGTGCTCCCGCATCAGCGCAGGCAGGGCGTGGCAAGCTGGATCATGCGCCGCGCCGCCTTTTGGGCACAAGAAAATGGCGCCGAAACGCTGGCCGTCTTGTGCACGCAGCAAAACACCGCCGCCAATCTGCTCTATCAGCGGTTGGGCTTTCGCAAGCTCTGCGGCTATCATTATCGCCAACATCCGGAGGACACATGACAGACCAACCCACAGCCCTCGACCTGCCCATGGCAGATCCGCTGCCCGCCCAGACCCAAAAGTACTTTGATATCTGCCAGGACAAGCTTGGCATGGTCCCGAACGTTCTGCGGGCCCACGCGTTCGACATCGCCAAGCTGGACGCGTTCACCGGCCTCTATAATGATCTGATGCTGGCTGATAGCGGCCTGACCAAACTTGAACGGGAAATGATCGCGGTGGTCGTGAGCGCCACGAACCGATGTTTTTATTGTCTCACGGCCCATGGTGCCGCTGTGCGGCAACTGTCGGGCGATCCGGCATTGGGAGAGCAGCTGATCATGAATTGGCGAATTGCGGACGTCACCGCGCGGCAACGGGCGATGCTGGTCTTTGCGGAAAAGGTGACACTGGCATCGGCCACGATCGAAGAGGCGGATCGGCAGGCGCTGCGCGATCACGGGTTAAGCGACCGCGATATCTGGGATGTGATCAACGTGGCGGCCTTTTTCAATATGTCGAACCGGGTCGCAAGCGCCACGGCGATGAAGCCAAATCCAGAATATCACGGTCAGGCGCGCTGAGCATGGCTTATGGCGGGTCACGTTGGATGGGTGTGGCACTGTGCCTGCTGGCATGGCCCGTGCACGCCTTCCAACTGGAGCTGCCTCGCACCGCGCGCCAGACTGCGGCGCGCGACAGTGCGCTGGATCAGGTGCTTGTCCCGGTGGGTCCATTTGTTGACGGTGCCCTGGAAACCCTGAAAATTGAGGGGAGGGTGACGCGCCGGGCCTATCGGCTCAATTCGCCGGGGCTGACACCTTTGCAGATATTGGCGCCTTTGCGGCAACAGATCGAAGACGCCGGATTTGACCTGGTCCTCGATTGCAACCAGATCACCTGCGGAGGCTACGATTTTCGCTTTGCGACCGAGGTGCTGCCGGCGCCGAATATGTATGTCAACATTCGCGCCTTTCACTTTCTGACCGGGATAAACACTGAAAACGACGCGGCGATTACGCTGATGGCCAGTTCTTCGGGCGGCGCAGCGTACCTGCAGATCATCCAGACGGGCGCGGTTTCACAAGAGGTGACCGAAACCCGATCGCCCGTTGCTTCCGTCGAACCTGATCCCGCGCAACCGGAGTTGCCCATCGAAACGCTGGCCGCGCGCTTGCTGGAAAAGGGATCTTTCGTTCTGCGAGACATCGATTTCACTGTCGGCAGCACGACGCTGGATGATCAGCAATCGGTTGAGCTCGCAGCGTTGGCATCGTTGCTTGCCGACCGTCCGACGTTACGCATCGCCATCGTCGGGCATACGGATACGGCTGGCGGTCTTGAAGTCAACATTGCGGTGTCGCGGGCGCGCGCGCAATCCGTGCGGACGCGTTTGATTGATACTTATGGCGTGGATCCCGAACGCATCGAAGCGGAAGGCATGGGCTATCTTGCACCCATTGCCTCCAATCTGACGGCGGAAGGTCGGGAAGCAAACCGCCGCGTCGAAGTGATCCTGATCTCAGAAGACGAATAGACCGGATGGCGAACAACCCCGATGCATTTGCACCGGGGCTGACATCGGTTGGTACGCCGATTGTGGATTTTACCAGTCAGACGGGCCTTTGTCTGCAAAGGCGTGCACCAGGAAATCGATGAAGGCACGAATTTTTGGCTGCGTGAACCGACCGGGCGGATAGACCGCATAGATACCTTGGGTTTCCTTGGGCAGGTCCGGAATCGCGTCCAGCACCAGCCCCTTATCCATGGCATCGGCATAGAGGTAAGACGGCAGATAAGCGATGCCCAGACCCGAGATGGCAGCGTTCATAAGCGATTGGCCATCATTCACGCTCAGCCCCCCGGAGGTGCGCACCTGGCGCTTTTCGCCCGACGGCGCCGTCACTTTCCACACATTTCCTGACGACTGGTTCGAATAATGCAGCAGCTTGTGCGCGTTCAGATCGTCGATCTTTTGTGGCCGCCCGTATTTCTCGAAATAGGCAGGACTCGCGATCATCCGTTTGGTGGTTTCGGTCAGCTTGCGCGCCCGCAACGTGCTGTCTTCCAATTCACCGATGCGGATTGCCATATCGAACCCTTCGGAGATCAGTTCGACGTAGCGGTTGTTCAAAACCATGTTCACCGTAATGTCCGGGAAATCTTCGAGGAACTCGGACAGGCGCGGCGACAGGTGGTTGACACCAAAGTCGGTGGCGACTGAAATTCGCAACAATCCGCAGGGGGCCGATTGCATGGATGTGACCAGCGAATCCGCTTCGCCCGCGTCATTCAGGACCCGACGGGCGCGATCGTAATAGGCCAGCCCGATTTCGGTTGGAGAAACGCGTCGCGTGGTCCGGTTCAGCAATCGCGCGCCCAGACGGGCTTCGAGCGAGGACACATGTTTTGAGACGGCGGATTTTGAAATCCCCATCTTTCTGGCGGCGTCAGTAAACCCTCCCTGATCCACGACCGTTGCAAAAGCTTCCATTTCCGTGAGGCGGTCCATGCCCGTCCCTTTCATCTTGGGTTTCAAGGAGCAGGTATCTGCCCCAATCGCGGCGAGATCAGGGCAAGGGTGGGATAATATAAGGGTCATTGCAGGGATTGTTCGTGGCATGGAAACGAAAGAAACGGTGATTGGGTTTCCTCCGTTTCTGACGTGAGCACGTCGCCTCGGGTCATATGGTCCAAAGAAGTTCGGTGCCGATATCCGCCTGCTGCATATGGTCCGGAATGGCGCAACCGGCCTCGATCACCCTTGGTGAAATCCAACGACACAGGTCGCGCTCTGTTCCGGTCCGATCTCGGAAACGGAAACAATGAAAGGGTATGTTTACCACATTTCAGACACATTCTCGGCCCGAGCAATCGCGTGCATCGTTAATGCGACACAATGGCTAAAGCGGTCATTGGCGCGAGAATGCAGCCCGCGACCGCCAAGATCGGATTAAAGCGTCGCGGCCAGCCGGGTCCCTTGGTCAATGGCGCGTTTGGCATCCAGTTCCGCTGCGACGTCCGCGCCGCCGATGATATGATGCGCGATCCCCTTTTCGGCCAACGCATCGGCCAGTGTTCTGTCCGGCACTTGGCCCGCACACAGGATGATGTCATCCGCCGCGATCAGCGTCGGGTTCTCCCGCGCGTCGCCAAAAGACACGTGCAGCCCATCGGCGTCGATCCGTTCGTAGTTCACACCGCCGACGAATGCGACGTCCTTCATCTTGAGCGCGGCACGGTGAATCCACCCTGTCGTCTTGCCCAGACGTTTGCCGTGCTTTTCGGCCTTGCGCTGCAACAGGGTTACGGCGCGGGCGGGGCCTTCCGGCTTGGGCCCTTCGGGGGCCAGACCGCCGCGATGCGTTGCCGGGTCCGCGACCCCCCACTCCACCAACCACTCCGGCAGGTTCTCCGTCGGGCTGTCGCCTGCGTGCACGAGGAACTCGGACACGTCAAAACCGATCCCGCCGGCGCCCACGACAGCCACCCGTTGGCCCGGTGCGACCTTGCGTTTGAGCACATCGATATAGGAATGCACGTTGGCGGCGTCCTGACCGGGAATGGCCGGGTCACGGGGCAACACGCCGGTGGCGATGATGACGTCATCGAAGCCCGTGAGCATGTCGGCGGTGACTTCGGTGTTCAGGCGCAATTCAATCTGCATCTGTGTGACCATGGTGCGGTACCACTCGACCAGCCCCCGGAATTCCTCTTTGCCGGGCACTTGCTTGGCCATGTTGAGCTGGCCGCCAATCTCGTCCGCGCGGTCGAACAACGTCACGGTGTGGCCGCGTTCGCGCGCTGTCATGGCGGCCGAAAGGCCCGCTGGGCCAGCACCAACAACGGCGATGGATTTGACCGTTTTGGTTGGCGCGACCGTCAATTCGGTTTCATGGCAGGCGCGCGGATTCACCAGACAGGAGCTGATCTTGCCACCAAAAGTGTGGTCGAGGCAGGCCTGGTTACACGCGATACAAGGCGCGATCTGCGCCGCTTTGCCCGCCATCGCCTTGCGAACGAAATGTGCGTCGGCCAGCATGGGCCGCGCCATCGACACCATGTCGGCGCAACCGGTACGCAGCACCTCTTCGGCGACTTCCGGCGTGTTGATGCGGTTTGAGGTGATGACCGGAATACTGACCTGACCCATCAGTTTTTTCGTGACCCATGCAAAAGCCGCGCGCGGAACGGATGTGGCGATGGTCGGAATACGGGCTTCGTGCCAGCCGATGCCGGTGTTGATGATCGTGGCACCTGCCTTTTCGATCTCCTTGGCCAGTTGTACGACCTCGTCAAAGGTCGATCCATTGGGCACCAGATCGATCATCGACAGTCGGTAGATGATGATGAAATCGGTGCCGACCGCCTCGCGGGCGCGGCGTACCACCTCGATCGGCAGGCGCATCCGGTTTTCATAGGACCCACCCCAGCGGTCGGTCCGCTTGTTCGTGTGCGTGACGAGGAACTGGTTCAGGAAATACCCTTCGGAGCCCATGATCTCGACCCCGTCATATCCGGCCTGCCGGGCGCGCACGGCAGTGGCAACAATATCGCTGATCTGCTTTTCGATGCCGTCCTCGTCCAACTCGGCCGGGGGAAAGGGCGAGATCGGGGATTTGACGGGCGACGGCGCCACGCATTTCGGCCCGTAGGCATAGCGGCCCGCATGCAGGATCTGCATCGCGATCTTGCCGCCCGCGTCGTGCACGCGGGACGTCACGATGGAATGGTTGTCGATATCGTCCTGGCTCACCATCATGGCCGCACCGGGCAGCACCGACCCTTCGAGGTTCGGGCCAATCCCGCCTGTCACCATCAGGCCGACCTCACCGCGCGCACGCTCGGCGTAAAACTCGGCAACGCGGTTCCAGTCCTTGGTTTCTTCCAGACCGGTATGCATCGACCCCATCAGCACGCGGTTCTTGAGGGTGGTGAACCCCAGATCAAGCGGCGCAAGCATATGTGGATAATCGGTCATCGTGTTCTCCCCGGCAATAATCCTCTTGGTTTCAGGTATATAACGCGCGATGTCACGCGCAACGCGGCGTCAGGAGGTGAAACATGTTGGTTGTGCGAAAATCAGTGGCGGCAGATGCCGATGCTTTGGGATTGGTCATGTATGATGCGATCCGATCCGGGCCAAGCCGCTATACCGAAGCGCAACGCATCGCCTGGCTTGATCGACCTCCCGCCGGTGGAAATTGGGCGGTGCGGTTGAGCACACAACAGGTTTGGATGGCTGAAGCGCAAGGTGAACCGCTTGGTTTTCTGACCCTCGACGAAACGGGGTATATCGATCTGGCTTTCGTGACCGCAGCCGCACAGGGCAAAGGCGTTTTTTCGGCCCTGTATGATGCGCTTGAAGCTGCGGCTATGGAGGACGGCCTGACCCGCCTTTGGACCCATGCGAGCCTGATGGCGCAACCCGTCTTTGAGGCCCGTGGCTTTCGTGTTATTCGCCACGAAACAATAGACCGGAAGGGCGAGACCCTCGCCCGCGCCGAAATGGAGAAAAGCCTGACATGACACCCGAAGAAATTGCCAAACTGCCCTACCGACGCAATGTCGGGATCATGGTGATCAATGCAGACGGCCATGTCTGGGTCGGGCAGCGCAAGGACCGCTATCAGGATGCCTGGCAGATGCCGCAAGGCGGCGTGGACAAAGGCGAAGACGCACGGGCGGCGGCCTTGCGTGAGTTAGAAGAAGAAACCGGGATCACGGCTGATCTGGTCGAGGTCGTCGCCGAAACGGACGGTTGGTTGCCCTATGAACTGCCCCATGACCTCATCCCGAAGTTGTGGAAGGGCCAGTATCGCGGACAAGAGCAGAAGTGGTTTTTGCTGCGGTTCGCAGGCCCCGACACATATGTGAATATTGAGACCGAAGATCCTGAGTTTGCGGCCTGGAAGTGGATGACACCGAGCGAATTGCCCGATGCGATCGTGCCGTTCAAACGGGACGTCTATGAACGCGTACTGGCGGCCTTTGAAGGACATTTATGATGCGCTGGGCGGCAGGTCTGCTGTCGATTTTGCCCATGCCAGCGTTGGCTTTGTCTTGTGTGCCCTACGGCGTCACCGACGCCTATCTTGAGGCGGAGGCTTCTGCCGATGCATATGTCCCAGTTCTGGGAACGCTGGAGTTTGATGCATCCGCTGTGCCGCAGGTGGATTGGGACAAGCAAGGCGATGTCCCTGCACTCACCGAGATACCGGCTGTGCTCAAAGGCGATGCTTTGACGCCGCGTGGCACTACGCGTCCGCTCGAAACATCCGTCACGTTTGAGGTCAAATGTTCGGGCCCTTGGTGCCCCAGCCCCAAGCCCGGCCGGGTCCTGGCGTTCTTGCGCGAGACCGGCGAGGCAGGCTTTGGTGTCAGCATCGGTGCTTGTGGCGGGTTTTTGTTTGGCAATCCGAAGCCGGAACAGGTCAACGCGGTTAAGGATTGCCTGACAGGGCGTGCGTGCCCCCCTTCGGCACGTCGCTAAAGGTCAAAGATCGGCACATGCGCGCCAAGTGCCCGGTCATACCCCTGCGTGATGCGCGGATCATCTGCAATTTCGATCTTTTGTGACACGGGGATAAAACCGGACCGGCGATAGAACGGCATCGCCTGCGGGCTGTCCATCGTGCAGGTATGGACATGAAAGCGGGTGATGTCCGCTTCCCATGCTTTGTTGATGGCTGCGTTCATCAGGTAACGGCCCGCACCCGACCCGATCAGGTCAGAGGTCAGCCCGAAATAGGCCAATTCGCATGCACCATGCGTCCGGAAGTCCAACTCAAGCAGGCCACCATCCACATCACCGCGCCGTAAAGTGTACAGATGCACATCGGGGTCTTGCAGAATGGCGTCAAGCGCGGCGTCACTCATCACCATGCGCCCGAACCAAAGCCAGTTTTCTCCGACCTTGCGAAACAGGGCCCGATACCAATCCCGATGCGGCTGGGCGATCCGCGTCAGTGTCCAGCCCTGCGGCGCGGCAACGGGCCGCGTTTCGGCCCGCTCCGTCATCTCCAACTGCGTGACGACGGCAGCAACTTTTCCCCGCGGGATATCGTGATAGCCGTCAGCCAGCATTATTCGAGGCCTGCCTTCACAAATTCCGCGCGCATATCGATGACCGGACGGGGGCCGATATGGCTGATCACCTCGGCGGCGCACAGGTTGCCCATGCGCCCGCAGGTCTCCAGGTCACGGCCCGTCACAAGGCCATAGATGAAGCCGGCGGCAAACTGATCGCCCGCCCCCGTCGCGTCAACGGGGGTCACCTTGTGCACCGGGATATCGTGACGTTCGCCTTTGGACATGATGGTCACACCGTCACCTGAACGCGTGCAGATCATCAGCTCGATCATGTCGGCCGTTCTGGCCATAGCCGCCTCAAGATCGTCGGTTTCATAGAGCGATCTGATTTCGTGCTCGTTGCCAATGACATAATCAAGCTCGTTGCCGATCATGTCGAGGAAATCGTCGCGGTGCCGATCCACGCAGAATGGATCCGAGATTGCGATGCCGGCCTTGCCGCCTGCGGCACGGGTCAGGCGCGAGGCTTGGCGAAACGCTTCTTTGCCGTGATCCTTGTCGAACAGATAGCCTTCCAGAAAGATCATTTCGGAGGCCGACGCGACAGCTTCGGGCACGTCCTCGGGGCCCAGTTCGGTCGAGATGCCGAGATAGGTGTTCATCGACCGCTCGCCGTCGGGTGACACAAAGATCATCGAACGCGACGTGGGCAACGTACCGCCCGGCACCGGGGGGTTCACGAAATCCGTGCCGCTGTCCTGCATGGATTGCGCATAGAAGCGCCCCAGCGCGTCATCATGCACCCTGCCGATAAACGCAGTTGGCAACCCAAGCGCGCCAACGCCGGCAATCGTATTTGCAACGGCGCCGCCCGGTGTCTGTAGCCGGTCGGACATGGCGGCATAAAGCACCTCGCCGCGATCCTGTTCAATCAGTTGCATGATGCCCTTTTCGATGCCCATCAAATCAAGAAAGGAATCGTCGGCGTGTGAAATCACGTCGACAACGGCATTGCCGATGCCCGACAGCTTGTATTTGGTCATTCAGTTTTATCCTCAAAGGGGCAAAGATCGCGGATGATGCAGGTGGGGCACTGTGGCTTGCGCGCCTTGCAGTGATAGCGCCCATGCAAGATCATCCAGTGGTGTGCATGCAGCTGAAAATCAGCGGGAATGTTGTCTTCGATGGCGCGTTCGACGGCTTCCACGGTCTTGCCCGGCGCAATGCCGGTGCGGTTGCCGAGGCGAAAGATATGGGTGTCCACGGCTTGCGCGGGATAGCTCCACCACATGTTCAGCACGACATTCGCCGTCTTGCGACCCACACCGGGAAGCGACTGCAACGCGGCACGGCTGTTGGGCACAACGCCGCCGTAGTCATCGACCAGGATCTGGCTCAACTTCATCACATTCTTGGCCTTTTGCCGAAAAAGGCCAATGGTTTTGATATGTTCCGTCAGCCCTTCGAGGCCCAGATCCAGCATCTTTTGCGGTGTGTCGGCAATCTGGAACAATTTGCGTGTGGCTTTGTTTACACCTGCATCGGTCGCCTGCGCCGAGAGGGCGACCGCGACGACAAGGGTATAAACGTTCACATGCTCCAACTCGCCCTTGGGGGCGGGATCCGCCTGAGAGAAGCGGGTAAAGATCGCGCGGATCGTGTGATAATCGAGCTGTTTTGCCATGACGGACGGTATGGGCAAATTTTCCGGCGCGGGCAAGGACCGGGCTGAAAGGGATCTGTCGCGGTGCGATAAAATGATGCGGACGCCGGAGCGCGACCCATATCAAAGCACTGGACAGGGCGGCCATCGGCATCGTTCCCGCAGCGGTGGATCGGATTTCCGACCTTCGCCCGTGCAATCGAGCGTGCTTGGCCCGCCAACCGGCGAGCCACGCAGCAACACAGCCATGGCAAAAGTCCCCCGTAGCCGTGTTGTAGTATTTCTGTCGTCGAACCGAACACGGCATCGCACAAAGCCGAGTTCGAATGACCTTCACTTTGCCTTCTTCACATCCACGGCGAATATGGTGTTCCAATCAGTCTTCATGCTGATCACTGTCCAACCGCTCGCGTTCGCCGTATCCATCAATGCCTGACCGAACGCGCCGACGGATGTGTCTGGCAACCCGTTCGCCGGGCCATAGGCGAATTCGCGCTCTGCGTCATGCGGTATGGCGATGATCTCCATCCAGTCCTTCTGGGTGAACGTCGACATCGCTGGGTGATTGCCGCTCAGCACCGATTTGAACGGCTTGGTGCCCTTCCATTCCGGATGCTGTGGCGCCATTTTAGCCAACTGGACCAGGGCAAAGAGCCCCTGACCATAGAGCGGATGTTCGATCCAGGTCGTGCCGTCCTGGTCGAAGGTGGCGATGCGGTCTTGCGCAGCGATAAAGTTGGGGCCGCCGTCGGTGGTCGTTCCCGCGACAAAATCAAGGATCGCCTGCTTTGCAGCCCCTTCATTCCAAGATGACTATGGATCGTCCTGCGCGTGCAATGACAATGGCGCTGCAAGGAAAACGAGGGCTGTGATGGCAAAGCCGGTCAGGTTGCCGCGGTGGATCGAGCAACGTTGTTTCATCATACACGTTTGCTTCGTTCACTTTCTTTCAGTTGGCGTCTCTTCAATCCGTATATTTTGATCCCGTCGACACAGAAACGGGAGGTGCAAACATGCTCGAACATGCGCCTAAACTGCGAAACACACATAAAAGCCGCGATCCCCGGCCGTTGGTGGGCGGTATGAACATTCCAAACGACTTATCTTGGGTCCTTTCGCCGCCCTCTTTGAATAGGTCCTCCTTTGTCGGACAGTTTTGTGGCTTGGTTAAGTTGTAGTCCAGCTGGTTTATGCCGCTTGCTGAGGTAGTGACTTTGTCGAAGACTGTGTCGCCCGAAATTCAGCAGTTTGCACTGTTTCGTCAGGCTCAGATCCGTGCAACCCCGAAGGGTCACCGATTTGCGTTCGCTCGGGCTCCTCGCCCCTCGGAGCATTACTGCGCAATACCCTGCCGTTTCAATGTCGTCACCTCTCAGTGTTTGCATGCAAACACTGAGAGGTAGTAGCTAAACCTTGTGCTGCGCTGCAATCTCTTGCGCCGTCTTGTCCTCACGCAGCGCCTCAGGCGTCACCGTCAAATGGTCCACAACTGTGCCGTTTTGCGGCCTCTGCGCGCAAGCAGTGGGACAATGGGATTATCCCCACGAAGCCGACCGGCGCTCAGCATATAGTCTTTGATCAGGGTGTGGATGGGGGCCAGGGCGATATCGTGCGTGGCCATTCAGAGCCGTTTGTGCGCCGTGACCGGGCCGCCGCCAGTTTCAGATATCCGATTGATGGCCGCCAAAATTGGTTCTTCGACGACGCACATGTGGTAGGCATTGGCGTGGATCATATGCGTCGCTGACGTCACCAGCGCCTCATGACCTTTCCAGAAAATCACATCGCCGGGTCGGTAGCTGTTGTCTGAAACCGGGTGACCCAATTGCATTTCCTGTTGGTCGCTGTCGCCGGGGCAGGGCACACCCGCTGCCAGCAAGGCCGCTTGAACCAGCCCGGAGCAGTCTATCCCTGCCCGCGTGTTGCCGCCCCAGAGGTAGGGGGTGCCGAAAAAAAGCCGTGCGGTTTCGATCGGATTCAAAGGTGGGGCGGGCAGTTCGGTCAGGGCTTGTTTGGGGATGTGCCCGAGGTTGGTTTCGACGAAATCCCTTGTGGCACCGATCGCCCTGATCTTTGCCCCGAAGCTGAGATTTGCGAGGTCCGCCGATTTGATCGAAGGCCCGGTGTAGGCATGGGTTGCTGCGGCGGTGACCAGATGAGTATGCACAACCGGTGCGCCGATGCTGGAACTGCTGACATACCCGATATAGCCGTCTTTTTCAGCGCGCACATAGCTGTGCTGTCGGCTTTTGCCCAGAACGGTGACGGCTTCGCCGAGCAAGAGTTGCCTGTCGCGCGCGCCCTTCGGACTGGCGCACAAGTCCACATGTGCGACGATGACCTGGCCCGGCGTTTCAGAGCGGGCAACAGTTGGGTCCGGATCGACCCTGCGATCCGTCATATTCCGAGAGCTTTTGGCAGCGCCGTCAGGAGCGCGCGGGTGCCTTGGCCGACGCCCCCTTTGGACCGCGCCGGTGCATCGCTGGGTTGCCAGCCGTAAATGTCGAAATGCATGTAGCGGGGCGTTCGCGTGACAAAGCGGCGCAAGAAAAGCGCAGCGGTGATCGTGCCTGCGAACCCGCCTTTGGGCGCATTGTCGAGGTCTGCGATGCCGGGTTCGATCATCGCCTCATAGGGGGTGTGGAAGGGTAACCGCCAGACGGGGTCCGCGCATGCAAGTGCGGCTTGATCCAAGATTGAACTAAGGCCCGCGTCGTCGGTAAAGTAGGGTGCGATGTCAGGCCCGACGGCGACGCGTGCAGCTCCTGTCAGGGTTGCCATAGAGATTATGAGATCTGCATCGCCTTCGTCCGCGAGGGCAAGTGCATCAGCCAACACAAGCCGTCCTTCGGCGTCCGTATTGTTGATCTCGACCGTCAGACCCTTGCGCGACGTCAGGATATCCTGAGGGCGGAATGCGTTGCCCGAAACGCTGTTTTCGACGGCGGGAATCAGGACGCGCAATTGCAGGGGCGTGCCTGTCGCCATGATCATATGCGCGAGCCCCAGAACCGCCGCAGCGCCCCCCATGTCCTTTTTCATCAGCCCCATGGAAGCGCCCGGTTTCAGGTTCAGTCCGCCTGTGTCAAAGCAAACCCCCTTGCCCACGAGGGTGAGCTTTGGGCCCGTGCTGCCCCAGTTCATGTCGATCAGCCGCGGTGCGCGATCGGCGGCCCGGCCAACGGTGTGGATCATGGGAAAGTTTTGTTCAAGCAGGGCGTCGCCTGTGATGACTGTGACATTTGCACCGAATGAACTGGCCAGATCACGCGCGGCCTGTTCCAGATCCGGCGGCCCCATGTCTGACGCGGGTGTGTTGATCAGCGTACGGGTGAGGGCTTCGCCGTTTGCGATCGCCTCGATCACCGTTGCATCGATCTCGTCCGGCGCAACCAATTGGGCCTGCATCGGAGCCTGCGATTTATAGCGATCAAAGCGATACATGGCGAGGAGCCAGCCGAGCGCTTCGATTGCAAGCGTCTCCGGATCGAGCGTGTGATGCAGGGCATAGGCGCCTTCGGGCAGGCGGATTGCACCTGCGGCGAGGTGAAAGCGACCCCGGGCGCGGGACGTGGCATTGCCGTAACCGATGACGGCCATTGCAATGCCATCCGGCCCGGGGCAAATCAGCGTTTGCCCCAGAGCCCCGGAAAACCCGTTTGCGCTGGCCCAGTTTTGTGTGGCGCCATCCTGACGGGACATCCAGTCGTCGACAGCACCTTCATCCAGAACATGCAATGGGATCGCGTTGTCCGCGTCTGCGGCGAAGGAAAGCGGCATGGGGCACCTTTGTTTGAACTGCTTTTGCAGACCCTAGCCAGTTTCCCCCCGGTCGCAAGCTTTGCCGACAGCGCTTAGATCGTGATGTCCTGCAAATCCCATATGGCGGTCAGCGATCCTTCGCCTGCTCGCATGAGACGACCCAGTGTTGCCGCCAAGGCGACGCTGTCGCCGATATCGATGCAATCCATCACGTCACGGGCCACCCTCGCCAACAAATCCATGCCGATCTGTTCGGCGATGGCGATCAGGGAACGCGCGGATTTGCGCAGTTCATCATATTCGGCGCTGCGCATCAGCCGGTCGCAATGCGCCATGCGCAGCGCCAGTTCTTCCATGGCGCGACAGACAACATCTTCGGCACCGGCGTGGCCCATTTCAGAATACAAGGCGCCAAGACGGTCGTGATCGACACTGACCGGTTCGGCGAGCCGGATTTGTGTTACGGAATTCAATTTACTCACCTCATTCTCATCCAGTGTGGTGTGCCCCCACGGCACGGGAGTGATGCCATGAACACCCTTCCCAAATGGTTATGTGCAACCAGCCTTTTCTCTCGAATTTTGTGAGAATTACCGCTAATCACCATTGAGAAAGACCAATGGGACGGGTGAATAAGGGACATGCACAGGATCAAGCCGCTGCCGACATATTTGTTGCATCGTTATCAGGGTTGGAAAGCGACAACGTATTCAGAGAACAAAGCCTGGTACAAGCGACTGGCGACCGAAGGACAACGGCCGCGCACGATGGTGATTTCGTGCTGTGACAGTCGCGTGCACGTCACATCGATTTTTGGCGCGGATGAAGGCGAAATCTTTATTCACCGCAACATTGCCAATCTGGTGCCGCCTTTTGAACCGGACGGTGACCATCACGGGACGTCGGCCGCAGTTGAATATGCGGTGACCGTGTTGAAAGTCGCCAATATCGTCGTGCTGGGCCATTCCGACTGTGGTGGTGTGCAGGGGTGTCTCGACATGTGCGACGGCCATGCGCCGGAGCTTGAGGAAAAGACAAGCTTTGTCGGGCGTTGGCTGGATATTTTGCGTCCGAAATTCGCGGAAGTCGCAGACATCTCGGACAAGAGTGCTCAAGTGCGGCGGATGGAGCAACTGGCCGTCGTCATATCGCTGGAGAACCTGATGACATTTCCCTTTGTCGAAGACAGGGTCAACGATGGCTCGCTCAGCGTGCATGGGTTGTGGACCGACATCGGCCAGGGGGACATGATCCAATACATGGGCCAAATACAGGATTTTGTACCGGTTTGAGGTTTACTTTCGCGGTACACTGCTGACAGGAACATGTGTTCAATTTTCAAAGGTTAACCCTATGGACCAGATCCTGAGCCTGGCAGCGACAAACTTGCTGTCGCCCATTATCCTGAGTTTTGCGCTGGGCGTGGCGGCCGCTTTGGCCCGATCTGATCTGAACATTCCAGAGGCGGTGGCCAAGGGGATGTCGATTTACCTGCTGTTTGCCATCGGGTTCAAAGGCGGGGTGAGCGTCGCCGATCATGGCATCGACGCCAAGTTGGCGTCGTCCTTGCTGGCCGGGATTTTCCTGTCTGCGGTTTTGCCGCTGATCGCATTCGCGCTGTTGCAGGTGATGAGCAACCTCAGCCGTCTGGACGCCGCAGCCGTCGCGGCGCATTACGGATCAATCTCCATCGTGACGTTCGTTGCTGCGACATCCGTTCTGGAAAGTGGCGGAATCGTTGCCGAAGGGTACATGGTCGCCGTTGCCGCCGCGATGGAAGCGCCTGCGATCCTGTCTGCCTTGTGGCTGATTTCTCGGGGTGGTGCGGATGCCCGGCACATGGATCCCGACCTCATGCGAGAGATCATGCTGAACGGCTCGATTGTCCTGTTGGTGGGCAGCTTTGCTATCGGCTGGATCACGGGCGCAGAGGGTCTGGCGCGGATCGAATCCTTTATCGTGTCACCGTTTCAGGGTGTGTTGTGCCTGTTCCTGCTGGATATGGGGTTGGTTGCGGGGCGCGGACTGCGCGGTGGTTCCGCTGTGCTGAAACCTGGCGTTTTGGCCTTTGGCGTTGTGATGCCTTTGGTCGGGGCGAGCCTTGGGTTGGTCACGGGCATGCTGCTGGGCTTGAGTGTGGGCGGCGTGGCGCTCTTTATGGTGCTGTCGGCGTCGGCCAGTTACATTGCCGTGCCCGCAGCAATGCGGGTCGCACTGCCCGAGGCGAACCCGTCGATCTATCTGACCCTGTCGCTGGGGGTGACTTTCCCATTCAATCTGACGTTGGGCATTCCGATTTACGTATCGGTTGCCAGCGCGCTGGCCGGAGGCTGAACGATGCAGACCCATCAAGCAAAACGCGTGGCCATCATTATCGAACAGGTCATGCAAAAACGATTGACGGATGTGATGACCGAAGCGGGCGTGACCGGATGGACCGTGTTGCCTGTTCTGGGCGGCTCTGGCCGGTCGGGAGCGTGGAGCAGGGAAGGGCAAGTCAGTCGCGCAGGCAGCATGGTGCAGGTGGTTTGCGTCATTCGCCCGGAGCGGTTGGACACGTTGCTGGACGCCGCATTTCGCGTAGTGGATCGGCACATTGGCATTGTCTCGATCAGTGATTGTGAAGTCTTGCGGGCCGAGCGGTTCTAAGGCGGGTTCGGACAGGTTGCGCTTCAAGAAGATAGAGCGGCACACCGAAAGACCGGCATGCCGCTCGTACTGCTCGTTATCGTTCAGGTTGCGCATTGTGATGCGACCTGTACGTCATTAAGTGCCTGCAGCACTGATCCAAAGACAGTTCAGCGCAATGCCACGACAGATCATGAACGACCGACAAGTTCTCGAATTTGGCCGGTTCTCAAGCGTATAGCCTGTTCCTGCCTTCATCTGTAGAGCTGATCCTGGCGTCCTGCCATGAATCGCGGGGTCTTTGGCCCCAGCGTTTTCGTGCGCTTATGCAGCACTTTCCGGGCAAGATCGTCAGCAAAGATTGCTGCAAGTTCCTGCCGTGTGACACGATCATGCCTTGCGGCGTTGTCAGTCGTGTCATTACCTTCTTCCACACGCAATAACGCGCGCGCCCAATGTAACATCCCACTCACCTCATCGGCTTGTCCGGCCCCCCGGCCGGTATCTGTTCTGCCTGGTAAGGCAGATGTCCGTCGACCCCCCGGTCTAAGACCAGAGTGGTATGACAGGGATTGATTACCAATGTGTTTCCACGACGCAGATTTCGTGATCGCAAGGTGCCGAGCATGAAAAAAGGGGCCAAGCGGCCCCTTTGAATTCTGATCCGTTCGGCTGGGTCAGCCCTTTTGCAGCATCCGGTTGCCCAGAAGCTCTGCGATTTGCACGGCATTCAGGGCCGCACCCTTGCGCAGGTTGTCACTGACGCACCAGAAATTCAGGCCATTGTCGATGGTGCTGTCCTGACGGATGCGGCTGACGAAGGTCGCGTAATCGCCCACACATTCAACCGGTGAAACATAGCCGCCATCTTCACGCTTATCGATGACCATCACGCCGGGGGCTTCGCGCAGGATATCGCGCGCCTCGTCCTCATCGAGAAAATCTTCGAACTCGACGTTGATCGCTTCGGAGTGACCCACGAATACCGGCACCCGCACGCAGGTCGCGGTGACCTTGATCGACGGGTCGATGATCTTTTTCGTTTCGACCATCATCTTCCATTCTTCCTTGGTCGTGCCGTCTTCCATGAAGACGTCGATCTGTGGAATCACGTTGAATGCGATCTGTTTCTGAAATTTTTTCGGCGGTACTTCGGATGTGGGGTTGTAGATGGATTTCGTCTGATCCCACAACTCATCTGCGCCTTCCTTGCCCGCACCCGACACCGACTGGTAGGTCGACACGACAACGCGCTTGATGGTGGCGCGATCGTGCAAAGGCTTGAGCGCCACGACCATCTGCGCGGTCGAGCAGTTGGGGTTGGCGATGATGTTTTTCTTGGCATAGCCTTCGATCGCGTCGGGGTTGACCTCTGGCACGATCAGCGGGACGTCAGCATCATATCGGTAGAGCGACGAATTATCGATCACAACGCAGCCAGATTTGGCGGCGATGGGGGCATATTTCTTGGTCGCGTCCGAGCCAACGGCAAACAGCGCGATATCCCAACCCGTGAAATCGAACGTATCAAGGTCCTTCGTCTTGAGCGTCTTGTCGCCAAATGACACCTCTGTGCCCAGCGAACGGCGGCTGGCCAGAACGGTCAGTTCATCCACTGGAAACTGGCGCTCGGCCAGGATGTTCAACATTTCGCGACCCACGTTGCCGGTGGCGCCTGCGACGACGACACGATAACCCATCATCTTCTCCTTTTTGGGTAGGTGGTGCGCCTTTATACCCAATGTGCGACGGGGGAAAGAGGCGGCTAATCCTTCGTGTCCTGACTGAAGACATAGACAGAGAGCCCCAGCAAAATTGACACAGCCAGAAAGCCGAAAATCGCAGTATAAGGCGCGCTCGTGCCATCTTCGACAAAGGCGGTGTGCAATCTGCCCGATGCAAATTGCATCAACGCAACGCCGCCGATTCCAAAAAGGTTCATCAGCGTCACACCCCGGCCGGTGAGATGAGGCGGGAAAAAGCCGCGCGCATGGGCGACCACGACCGGGAAGGATGCGCCGAAAAGGCCCAGCGCACATATCAGCGCGATGGCCATCGTGAGATTGATGGCCGGAAACGCAAACAGCGCAAAACTGGCCAGCATCGCAAGGACGTTGCCACCGAAGACAACCCATTTCCGACTGCCGAAAATGCGATCGAGCGGGCCGTACAGCACGACCCCGAGGATCATGGCACAGCTCATGGCAAGCGCGGCCTGACCAATCTCGGCCTGGTCGAGGCCGTAGACATCGCGCAGAAACGGGCTGATCCAAAGCCCGCGTATCGCCGCTGCAGGGGCGTAGCTGACAAACATGATCGGAATGATCAGCCACAGGGCAGGCATGCGCAGCAAGTCCAAAACCGATCCGCCCGCGTTGCCCTCGATTTTGGCCGGGTCGCGGATCGCCAGAAACAAGCCCGATGCGATGGCGACACAGAGGGTCGCCAGCACCCAGAGGGCCGCGCGCCAGCCAATCAGGTCAACCGCCCAATTCAGCGGAACAGAAGCAGATACGTTGCCCAAAGTTCCGACGCCGATCATCACAGCGGCCAAGGTCGCAAACTGTATGGGCGGGTATTCGCGCGCAAATATATAGAATGAAGCCATCAGAACCGGCGAACACCCGATGCCGATCAGCACCATGGCCGCGTTGATGTGAAACGCAGAGGTGGCGACGGCAAACAACGCCGAGCCGCCGCCCGCGCCGATCAGGAACAGGCTGGCCGCCGTGCGCCGTGGTCCGATTGTATCCAGCGCCCAGCCCACCGGGATTTGCATCGCGGCAAATGTCAGAAACCACAGGCCCGATGCGGTCGCCAGGATGTCGGGCCCGAGGCCGAGATCTGTTTCCAGCGGAACGACAAGGACAGCGAGGAAAGCGCGGAAGAACTGGCTGAGCACATAGCTCAGCGTGAGCAGGACGATGCCGGGGTTCATAATGGCTCCGATATTTTCTGATGAGGTGGCATGCGTACCCAACGCACGCAAGTGTGATTGTGCCACGCGGGTCCTGTGCTAGGCTTGGGCATTCGGGAGTCGCGCCATGTTTTATGACAGCTTGCAGCGCTTTGATGCGTTTTCGGCCCTTTCGGACCCGGCACTTTATACGCCTTTGCCAGAGGACTGGATCGTCGGCACATCCGACATCGTGGGCTCGACCAAGGCGATTTCTGCGGGCCAGTACAAAACCGTCAACATGATCGGAGCGGCGGTAATCTCCGCCCAGATCAACGCGGCAGGGGGGCGGGCGTTTCCATACGTCTTTGGCGGCGATGGTGCTGCCTTTGCGCATCCCGGAAAATTCGCGGAGGAAACGGCGGCGGCGCTGGCCGCGGTTCAGGTCTGGGCGCGTGAGGCGTTCGACATGGAATTGCGTATCGGGATGTTCAGTATGGCGGATATCCGCGCGGCTGGCAAAGATGTGACCGTTGCCCGGTACAAAGTGTCGGACGGCGTGGATTACGCAATGTTTGCGGGTGGCGGACTGAGTTGGGCCGAAGCGCAGATGAAGGCGGGTGTCGGAACGGTTCCGCCCGCTGAACCGGGTACGCAGCCCGACCTGACTGGCCTGAGCTGTCGGTGGAGCCACATGAAATCTACGAATGGCACCATCCTTTCTGTCCTGATCCAACCGACCGAAGGCGTAAGCAGTGCAGCCTTTGCAAAAGTGGCCGAGGATGTCTTGACCATTGCCCGTAAGCTGGCGCGGGGCGGGCATCCTGCACCGCCCGGAGGGCTGGGCACGGATTGGCCACCCGCCGGAGCGACCCTTGAGGCGCATGCCAGCCGCGGGTCCATGAGCCTTGAAAAACGGCGGCGGCAAATCCTGTTTGAGACGCTGATCGCCTGGATCTTGCTCAAGACCAAGATCAAGATCGGCGGATTTGATCCGGCGCACTACCAGCGCATGGTTGCGGGCAATGCCGATTTCCGGAAGTTTGATGATGGGCTTAAAATGACGATCGATTGCGATCCGGAGACCGTATCTGCGTTGGAAGCGGTTTTGGCCGAGGCATGCCGCAACGGGATCGTCCGGTACGGGCTTCACCGCCAAAACGAGGCGATGATGACCTGCATTGTACCGTCCATGATGGACGACACCCATGTCCATTTCATCGATGGAGCGGCCGGCGGCTATACGCAAGCCGCCCTTGGGATCAAAAACCCGTAAGGCGGGTTTTAACCCGCCCCGCCTTTCCACTGCTTGGCCAGTGCGCGCAAAGCGCCTGCCAGAAGATGCAGGTCAACGCCAGTGGCGACAAAGCGTGCGCCGGCGTCGATCATATCCTGCGTCATGTCTGACGTCGTTGACAAAACGCCCGGAGCTTTGCCTGCAGCCTCGATCCGTTGAAATGCGCCTTTGATGGTCGCTTGGACCTCGGAGTGTTTGAGTTGCCCCATATAGCCCATATCGGCAGAAAGATCCGCAGGTCCGATAAAGACCCCATCGATGCCGTCGACCGCAAGAATGTCATCGAGTGCCGCGATTCCGGCGCGATTTTCAACCTGTATCAGCAAACATATCTGATCGTCGGCCGTGGTGCCATAATCGGTGATTTCGCCAAAGTGGCTGCAGCGTGCACCGGAATAGCCGACCCCACGTCCACCTGTCGGCGGGTAGCGCACGTCATGTACCAGCTGCCGGGCCTGTTCCGCGGTTTCGACCATGGGGACCAGAACTGTCTGTGCGCCTGCGTCCAGCACCTGCTTTAGGATCCAGGTTTCGGAAATGGGCACGCGCACGGCCGCATGACTGCCTGAGGCTGCAAGCGCCATAAGCTGCATACGGATGCGCGAAATGTCGTAGGGCGCGTGTTCGCCATCGATCAGCAACCAGTCGAAGCCTGCTGTTCCAGCGATTTCGGTGGCGAGTGGATCGCCCAAGGAGAGCCAGCAGCCAATGACGGTTTCGCCGCTTTTCAACGCAGCCTTGAACGGATTGTGGGGGGCAGGCATGTGACGTCTCCTTTGGTTTTGGAAATCCTAGCCTTGGGGGCCGTTCAATGACCAGCCCTTGTCGGCATCGTTGTGATGAGGCGCTCACGCGCCACGCGATGATTGCACCCGCCTCCGGCCGGTGCGTTTTTGCCTCCGGCGGGAGTTTATCTGGCAAGATGAAGGTGGATCAGAGGACTTTGATGACGTCTTTTTCAACGGATAACATATAGCCACGTCTGGCGATGTTCTTGACCAGCAGCTCGCTGACGATCTGGTTGCCCAGCGTGTCGCGCAGCCGTTTGATCCGCGTGGCACCTGCGGCCTCGTCGCAGTCGGCGGACGCTCGGCCAGAGATCACCCCTTCGATTTCCGACCCGGAGAGGATATCGTCGTCCATCCGTGCTTCGGCCAGGACCGACATCGTTTCCATTGCGGCGTCGGTAAGTTTAAAGCCGAGGCAATTGAGATAGACGGTGTTTTCCTCGCGGCTGATCAGCAGGGAATTGACCTGAATACCGACACGTTCGATTTGTGCAAAACGCCGGTTCAGGCCCACGATCAGGAAAAGAAAGACCAAGGCCGCGCTCATCATCGCCGTAGCGAAGACCAAGAGCACGAAAATCACCATGCGGTAACTGGCCAGCGTGTCGGAAAAGGCGTTTCCGGACTGCGCGAGGATCTCGAGCAGTTTGATTTCAGCCTGGCTGTTGAGGTTGGCGTTTTCGATGAACATCCGTTCAACGCGGGCATCAAAAGCGCCGGAATCGGGCAGAGTCAGAAACAGCAGGAGCGCCGCTCCCAGCAACAGGATCAGAATGCCAGCGACACCCAGCACAACCAGTCGCCCGCCGGTGCGCCGCATCTCAGAAGCGGAGGTAGTATTGTCCTGCACTGTCTTTCCTTTGATCGAGCCCTTCGGGGCCAAAAACCGACATCACTTGCAGTAGCGTCCAGCCGCTTGCCATTAGCCGCCCTGCCAGTTCGTCTTTTGCTGCACCCATTGAGCATTGGCCAGAGAGTTGCACCACACCGTAGTGCAGGCGCAGGGGGCTGTCTTGCTTGGCCTTGTAATCGGCAAAGCACTGCGCGGCTGCCCCACTGGTCAAAGCGCATGTGAGCGCGAAGGAGAGAGCAATGTGTTTCATGACCGTGAGAGTGGAGTGAAGTGCGCGGATATTCAATAACAACCGGGCGCTCGGGGTCGTGTCATCAGATAACAAGGGGTCGTTATTGCCTGTCTGGTGACCGCAGCGGCACATTCGTTTCAGTACCAAGAGCCTTGGTCCGATTTCCGAATGATCCCACAAAGGACGATCCAAATGACATATCTTTCATACCGCCATTTCATCGCTATCGTTGTGACCAGCGCGATTGCCATCGCCGGTTTCAGTGCGGCCCCGGCCCGCGCTGGGCAAGACGACGTGAACAAGGCCTTGGCCGCTCTGGCAGGCTTGGCCGTTTTGGGCGTCGTCATTCACAACGTGCGCGAGGACGACAAGAAGAGCAAACCGAGGGTCATCGATCGCCGTTATGGTCCAGATGATCGTTTTCGCGAAGAGGTGCGCCGTGGTGAGAAGCCGCGGCCCTTGCCGCGGCGTGTGAACCGCAAGCTTTTGCCGCAGCAGTGTTTGCGCAGTGTCGAGACCCGGGAGGGGCGCATGCACGTATTTGGGCAACGTTGCCTTGAGAGGAATTATCGTTTTGCCGACAGTCTGCCGCGCAAATGTGAGCAGAAGTTTCGGACAGATCGGGGCAAGCGTATGGGTTACGGCGCCCGGTGTCTGAGTCGGAGAGGGTATGCGCTGGCCCGTCGATAGGAAGGGGATGTGACGATCCTCCAGGTGTCGAACTGGCCGGGCGGTGCGTCGGCGCCGCCTTGCTTCATTGCGCTGCCATGCGGCAGCACGTGACGTTTGCACTTTCCGCCGGAAAGTGCGTTTTGCCTTCGGCGAGGATTTTTTGGAACAGAGAAAGGAACCAGCGTGCCGGACTTTTCCCTTGAGGCGGCCATTGGCGGATATGTGGCCGGGGTAGATGAGGTGGGTCGTGGTCCTTTGGCGGGTCCGGTCACGGCGGCCGCAGTCGTGTTGGACGTGGCGCGTATCCCGGTCGGATTGGACGATTCAAAAAAGCTGACGGCGCGGGCCCGTGAAGCCTTGTGGTCCAAGATCCTGAACTGCGCGGATGTGTCTGTCGCCCATGCCTCTGTGGCGGAGATCGATCGACTGAACATTTTGCGTGCGTCCCATTTGGCGATGGAGCGGGCGGTGGCCGGTCTGCGTTTTGTGCCTGATCATCTGTTAATCGACGGCAACATGATACCGCGCGGAATAGCCCTTCCGGCGTCGGCTGTGGTCAAGGGGGATGGGCGGTCGCAGTCGATTGCAGCGGCTTCAATTGTGGCCAAAATATGTCGTGATCGGATCATGGTGGATTTGGCGCAACAGCATCCCGGTTATGGCTGGCACACGAACATGGGATATGGATCGAAAAGCCACATAGCTGCGCTTCAAAATCTAGGGGTGACACCACACCATAGGCGTTCGTTCAAGCCCGTCCACAATATGTTGTGACAAGTCTGTTTCTTAAGTCGCTGATTCAAAAAAGAATTTGACCGCGAATCAGGTAGGCTTCATCTTGGACCCAACCAACGAGTGCACAAGCACCGGGGACAGAGGCAGATAGATGACGAAACATGTAAAGGGCGCCGAGGCGCTTCCCTTGAACCAAATTCTTGCGGGTGACTGCATTGATGTGATGAACAGTTTGCCCGCTGGTACTGTTGATCTGATCTTTGCTGATCCGCCTTATAACCTACAGTTGAAGGGGGAATTGCATCGTCCGGACAATTCGCGTGTGGATGCCGTTGATGATCATTGGGACCAGTTCAGTTCGTTTCGCGCCTATGACGAATTCACAACGGCCTGGCTGAAGGCCGCGCGCAGGCTCTTGAAGCCGAACGGCGCGATCTGGGTGATTGGCAGTTATCACAATATTTTCCGAGTGGGGGCTTCGCTGCAAAACGAAGGCTTCTGGATTTTGAACGATGTGGTGTGGCGCAAGTCCAATCCCATGCCCAATTTCCGAGGAAAACGCTTTACCAATGCCCATGAAACCATGATCTGGGCGGGTAAGGACGAGGCCAGTAAATACACCTTCAACTACGAAGCCTTGAAGGCCCTGAACGAGGGCATCCAAATGCGGTCGGACTGGGTCTTGCCGCTGTGTACCGGGCATGAACGCCTGAAAGATGACAACGGCGACAAGGCCCATCCCACACAGAAACCGGAAAGCTTGCTGCATCGCGTATTGGTCGGGTCGACCAATCCAGGTGACGTGATCCTTGATCCGTTCTTTGGCACAGGTACAACCGGAGCGGTGGCCAAGATGCTGGGCCGTGAATTCATCGGCATCGAACGCGAGGCGGCCTATCGCGCTGTCGCGGAAAAACGCATCGCATCTGTGCGTAAATTCGACCGAGAGGCGCTCGCCGTGTCTGCTTCCAAACGGTCTGAACCCCGCGTTCCCTTTGGCCAACTGGTGGAGCGCGGTATGCTGCGCCCCGGCGAGGAACTGTACTCCATGAACAAGCGTCACAAGGCCAAGGTGCGTGCGGATGGCACCCTGATTGGCGACGATATCAAGGGATCAATCCATCAGGTCGGAGCCCATCTGGAAGGGGCGCCAAGTTGCAATGGCTGGACCTACTGGTGCTTCAAGCGCGAGGGCAAAGTTGTGCCCATCGATGTGCTGCGCCAGCAAATCCGGGCAGAAATGCACGACTGACATTTTTCGAACACCGCCGGTGCCTGCGGCCTACCCATGGCCACTCTGCAAGGCACTACACCTATGCCCCGCCTCTTTTGGCGGGGCTTTTTTGCGTTGATGGCGTACATTCATTGCAAACCGCGCGGAGATCGCCAATGACGGATGTCACACAAAACAGGTCCACGTCAGGGCGTTCCTCCGACGCAGATGAGGTGCCGTCGCACCGCCATGCGCGGGAAGCCCTGGCGCGCAACAAGCAGGAAGGTATGGATCTGGCCGTCAAGGCGCGGACGACGGCGCTTCTGATTACGGCGGGTTTGCTGGTCTTTCTCAATCCAAGCTGGGAGGTCATCTGGTATCAAGGCTTGTTGTTGCTTTTGGTGTTGGTTGGTCTCTTGCAAAGGCGCGTCGGGCGCGTCGGCCAATCGCGCGTCGAGCTTTTGTTGCTCTTTCTGGATCTGCTGTTGATGACGGTTGCCTTGCTGGTACCGAACCCGTTGTCGAAAGAGGACCTGCCCACCGCTCTGATTTATCAGTTTGACGTTTTCCAGTATTTTTACATTATTCTGGCAACCGGCGTGTTGTCCTATTCGTGGCGCACGATTGTCGCGATTGGAAACTGGACGCTTTGTCTGTGGCTTTTGGGAACGCTTTCCATCTGGTTTTTCGGCCGGACGGTGCCGGGCCTGAGCGAAGCGGCTCTGGAGCTTTTTCCCGGCAACATGGATCTGGGCGCGCAACTGGATCCGAATCTTGTCCATTGGGATTTGCGGATTCAGGAAGTTATGGTGTTCATCATTGTGGCGGGCATTCTGGCCGTCACGGTAAGGCGTTATCAGAATTTGGTTCTCGACAGCGCTGAAATGTCCCGCGAACGCACCAATCTGGCGCGCTATTTTTCTCCGACCATGGTCGAAGAGCTGTCACAAAAGGATGAACCGCTTGGCCAGATCCGCAGCCATGATGCGGCGGTGCTTTTTGTCGATATCGTCGGGTTCACGGCCTATTCCGATGGCCGCCCGCCGCAGGAGGTGATCGAGACCTTGCGTACCTTTCACGCGCGGATGGAAAGCGAGGTGTTTGCCCATGGCGGCACGCTCGACAAATACCTGGGGGACGGGTTGATGGCCACGTTCGGAACGCCGTTGCCGCTGAAGGATGATGCGGCACGAGCGGTGGCCTGCGTGCGGGCGATGGCTGACCGAATGGCTGCGCTGAATGCGGCCCGCAAGGCGGATGGGCTGCCCGAAATCGATGCGCGCTTTGGCTTGCATTTCGGTCCGGTGGTTCTTGGGGATATCGGGGCCAACCGGCTGGAATTCGCCGTTCTGGGCGACACCGTCAATGTCGCCAGCAGGCTGGAGGCGATGACGCGATCCCTGAATGTGCAGGCCATCGCTAGCGATGCCGCAATCCAGGCGGCCGGTAGCCATGAAGGCTTTGAGGCGGTCCCGGACCAAGCGGTGCGCGGCGTGGCCAAGCCGCTCGCCGTTTGGGTGTTGCCTTAGGTACGCAGTAGCCTTTCTTAGAACTTAAATATTAAAATCAAGTATTTGCAAAGGTAGGTCAATAACGCCTGCGTCTACGATCAGCGGGGCAAGGGATTGCTGGCCTTGTTGTAAGGCCGCCAATCGGTGATTTCAGGATAATACATATCTCGCCATTGCTTGACCCTCGGGTTCATCACCCGCCGCCAGACACGTGGGATCATGGCGGCAATCGTCATCACCGGATAGCCATAAGGCAACTGTGGGGCATCGGCTTCGGTATAGTTTTGCAACATTGGAAAGCGGCGATCTGGTTTGTAGTGATGATCGGAATGGCGCTGGAGATTTATCAAAAGCCAGTTGGAAGCCCTCTGGGCGGCATTCCAGGAATGGCGCGGCTGGACGTGTTCGTATTTTCCACCGCCCAGATGCTTGCGGGTCAAACCGTAATGTTCAATGTAATTGACCAGTTCCAATTGCCAGATCGCGGTTCCGGCTTGCATCGCAAAGAGGCCGACGCCGACCCACCCGCCCAAGGCGAAAGCCAAAAGCAAAAAGGCCGACTGCAGCATCGCATATTTCCAGAACGGGTTCGAGCGATCTGTTGCGGGCAGGTTTTTGCGCGCCAGCATCGCTTTTTCTGCGGCCCATGCAGAGGCAAGGCTTTGTCGGAGCACGCGGGGATAGAACCGATAGAAACTCTCCCCCATGCGCGCCGTCACCGGATCGCGCGGCGTTGCGACATAGCGGTGATGCACCAGCAGGTGCTCCGAGCGGAAATGGGAATAGAGCACCATCGCGAGCAACGCATCCGCCAGCCACCGCTCCACCTTGTTCTTCTGGTGCATCAACTCGTGACTGTAGTTGATCCCCACGGTGCCATTGATAACACCGACGCCAAAGAAAATGGCGAGCTTTTCGAACGTGTTCAAATGCGTGGCGGGGGCCACGTACCAGATCAGGCTGAACAGCGTTACAAATTGCACCGGCGGCCAAACGGTTGTGAGGGCGCGGTACCAGCGCAAGTCATCCTCGGTTGTTTCCAGATCGGCATTGTCGGTGTTCACGCCAACCGCCAGATCGAGGATTGAAAACATGTACCACGTGACAAGAGGCAGCAGTATGACCGTCCAGCCGCCATGTATCGCCGTGACCCACGCCAGCGGGATCAGCAAGAACGAGATCCAGAAGGGCAGGGCGCTTTGGAATTTTGCGACGGTTTCGGGCGGCAGGGTCATCAACGCGATCCTTTGGGGCTTCACCGTTAAATCATAGGGGGTTAACGGGTCGTGTGCAAAGCGGGACCCGGCAGCGCAGCGCTTAACTCTGCGTCAGGTCAAAAGCTTTGCGCATCACGGTCGGCAGATCGGAGGGTCGAAAATCCGTGCGTGGCAGGAACGCACCGACATCGGTCTGCACCTCTGCGCCGACATCGGCCACCATCACGTCAAGCATCAGGTGAAAATGGGTGAAAGTGTGGCGCACTTCGCCCGGAATTTTTTGCCAGTCTGCCGCAATTGGCGGATTTTGCGGCCGCTGATCCGACACGGTGATCCAATCCGATCCGGGCCAGCCCAACATACCACCCAAAAGGCCCTTTTCCGGGCGTGTTTCCAACAACACCGCCCCGTCCGCCCGCCGCGCGATGTAGACTGTGCCGTGGCGCACCGGTTTTGCCGCTTTCGGTGTTTTCCTTGGTAATTCAGCTGCGGTACCTGCGATGCGTGCGACACAGGGGTCACGCCATGGGCAGATGCCGCAAGCCGGAGACTTGGGAGTGCAGATCGTGGCGCCAAGATCCATGACCGCCTGCGCATAGTCCCCCGGGCGGTCTGCCGGTGTCAGAGCCTCCGCATAGGCGGTCAGGATCGGTTTGGCCGACGGCAGGGGGGTGTGTTCGTCATGCATGCGGGCCATGACCCGCTCGACATTGCCGTCCACGACCGTGTGGCGCAGGTCAAAGGCGATGGAAGCAATCGCCGCCGCCGTGTAGGGGCCGATTCCGGGCAGTTTCAACAAGGCCGCGTGATCGGGGGGAAACACACCGCCATGATCTGCGACCACAGCACGGGCACATTTGAGCAAGTTGCGCGCGCGGGCGTAATACCCAAGTCCCGCCCAAGCCCCCATGACGTCGGCATCTTCCGTCGCAGCAAGGTCGCTGACGGTTGGCCATCGCGCGATAAACTTTTGAAAATAGGACGTTACGGCGGCAACAGTGGTCTGTTGCAGCATAATCTCACTCATCCAGATGGCATAGGGGTCGGGGCGTTTGCCAGACGCCTTATCGGTCGGGGAAACACGCCATGGCATGATGCGGGCGTGGACATCATACCAGTCCAACAGGTCGGCGCTGAGGTCACGCAAGATTTATGTTCCTTTCGGGCATCTGATCTGGGTTCCGGCCACAGCATCCGCTATGGTTGGCGCAAGATGAAGGAGAACATAGTCATGGCCACGCGCCGCGCCAGTACAAAAGGGTTCAAACGGACAGCTTCGTTGCTGACCGGGCGGATTCGTCAGGCGAGCGAGAGCCGGGGCTTTGCACAAAGCCGGTTGCTGACGGATTGGGCCGAAGTGGTCGGACCGGATGTGGCCGCGATCGCGCGGCCCGTCGAAGTCAGCTATGGCCGGGGCGGCATGGGGGCGACCCTGACGCTGCTCACCACCGGCGCACAGGCCCCGATGCTCGAAATGCAAAAAGAGCAACTGCGCGCCAAGGTAAACGGCGTCTACGGCTACAATGCCATTGCGCGCATCCGGATCACGCAAACAGCCGCAACCGGATTTGCCGAAGGGCGGATCGCGTTCGAAGGCAAGCCCAAGGAGACCGGGCCAAAGACACCGGACGCAGCGACGCATCAGGCGGCATCCGCTGTGGTGGCCCCCGTGGAAGACGACAGTTTGCGCGCGGCCCTCGAACGGTTGGGCGCACATATTCTGACAAAAGAAAAACAAGGAACACGTACATGAATCGCATTCTTGCCGTAGCGGCAGTGGCCATCGGCGTGGCCGGATACTTTTGGTATTCGTCAACCGCCTCGAACTCAACGAACAACGCTCAGTCGACTTATTTGCTGGGCGCCGCCCATGCGCAGGAAGCAGACGCTGAAATCGACACATCGACCGTGGTGGATATGGCCATCGGCAACCCCGATGCACCGGTCACTGTCATTGAATATGCAAGCTTTACCTGCCCGCATTGTGGCACGTTCCACACGGGTCCGTTCAAACAACTGAAGGCGGATTATATCGATACCGGCAAGATCAACTTTGTCTACCGTGAGGTTTATTTCGACCGCTTTGGCCTTTGGGCGTCTGCGGTTGCGCGCTGTGCCGGGCCGGACAAGTTCTTTGGGATCACCGATCTGCTGTATTCCAGCCAGTCCGAATGGACGCGCGCCGGTGGCGGTGACCCCGGTGCAATCGTCGAAGAGCTGCGCAAGATTGGCCGCCTGGCCGGTCTTGACAACGATGCGATCGAAGCCTGTTTGCAAGATGGCGACAAGCTGCGGACGTTGGTGGCGTGGTATCAGGAAAACGCGGAGCGGGATGGGATTCAGTCCACGCCGAGCTTTGTCATCGATGGCCGTATGTACAACAACATGAGCTATGACGAGATGAAGCGCCTGATCGACGAAGCGTCCAGCTGATGCCAGATGCGCCCAAGGGCCCGCTGGCCGGGTTGCGCGTGGTCGAACTGGCACGGGTTCTGGCGGGCCCCTGGGCAGGCCAGACATTGGCGGACCTGGGCGCGGAAGTGATCAAGGTCGAAGCCCCGCGCGGCGACGATACCCGCCAGTGGGGCCCGCCTTTTGTGACGCGGGATGACGACGTGTCAGCCGCATACTTCCACTCGACGAACCGTGGAAAATCCTCTGTCGTGATTGATTTCAAGACAGAAGAGGGCCAAGCGGACCTGCGCGCGCTGATCGGCACTGCAGATATCCTGATCGAGAATTTCAAAGTGGGCGGCCTGGCTAAATACGGGTTGGACTATGACAGCCTGAAGGATGATTTTCCGCGTCTGATTTACTGTTCGATCACCGGATTTGGGCAAACAGGCCCATATGCCAGCCGGGCCGGTTATGATTTCATCATTCAAGGTATGTCTGGGTTGATGTCGATCACCGGTGAACCAGGCGGGCAGCCGCAAAAATCCGGTGTCGCGATTACGGACCTCTTTACCGGGGTCTATGCCACGACGGCAATTCTGGCTGCTGTCCATCAGAGGCTGCAAACCGGACGTGGGCAGCATATCGACATGGCCTTGCTTGATGTCGCTGTGGCGATGACGTCAAACCAGGGGATGAACTATCTGACCAGTGGTGTCGCCCCCGGAATGATGGGCAATGCGCATATGAACCTGACGCCCTATCAGGTTTTCGATTGTTCGGACGGTCATATCATTATCGCCACCGGCAACGACAGTCAGTATCAGCGGCTCTGTCATCTATTGGGGCTGGACGAGATGGCGCTGGCGCCTGAATTCCTGCGCAATTCGGATCGGATCGCCAATCGCGCGGAGATGACACGTCGGCTGACGGAAGCGACAGTGCAGCGTGGCCGGGCAGATTTGCTTGCGGCCTGTGAAGCCGCAGGTGTGCCAGCCGGTCCGATCAACGACATGGCAGATGTAATGGCCGATCCGCAGGTTCAGGCCCGCGGCATGCAGATCGAATTGGGCGGTGTGCCTGGCATCCGGACCCCCATCGTGTTTTCTGATGCAGAATTGTGCCTGGACCGCCCGTCGCCGAAACTGGGCGAAAGCGAAGTCTGAAGGGGGCGCTGCCGCGCCACACGATGTTTTGCATCCGCCTTCGGCAGATGCGATTTGTGCCTCCGGCGGGGATATTTTTGGCCAAGAGAGGTCAGGGTTTGGGAAGTCTTGCCAAAGCTTCGGTCAGTTCGGCGGGATCGTTTAACGCCAGTCGGACTGGCAGGGTAATGACCTTGTGCCGGAAAGTGGCCGGCAGTCGGGCTGCGTCCTTCTCGGTCGTGACCAATTGCGCGCCTTTGCTGCGGGCTTCGGTTTCCAACCGGCTCAGCAGAGCTGGCGAGAGTTTTTGGTGATCTGCGAGGTCTTCGCTGCGCAGGATGTTTGCGCCAAGATCACGCAGCGTTTCAAAGAATTTTTCAGGCCGCGCGATGCCGGCGAAAGCAATAAAGGGCGTGTCCGTCCAGTCCATGCCGGTCTGGAGGGGGGTCAGTGCGCCGCTGATATGCCGCAATCCGGACGGCAAAACATTTTTTCGAAATGCCGTCTGTGCTGCGTCGCTTCCAATGGAAAGCAGGATGTCGGCGCGTCGCAGGCCCTTTTCGACGCGTTCACGCAGAGGTCCCGCCGGCAGGCAGTATCCGTTGCCAAAGCCGGTTTCTGCATCAACAACCACCAGTGAAAGATCGTGGAACAGGCTTGGATCCTGGAAACCATCATCCAGCACAATTGCGGTAGCGCCTGCCGCAATGGCGGCTTGCGCGCCTGCGACCCGATCTTTGGCGACCCAGGTGCGGGCGAAGGCGCTGAGCAGCAACGGCTCGTCACCGGTTTGGGCGGCCGTGTGGCGACCTGGATCGACTTCGGTTGGGTTGATGATCGTGCCGCCATATCCACGGCTTACGATATGGGGATCATGGAAGACATCCCGCAATTTTTCGGTGACGGCGATGACCGTCGGTGTCTTGCCAGTGCCGCCGACGTTGATGTTGCCGACGCAGATTACGGGGACGGCCATGCGGTTGCGCGGCCCCTTTTGCAATCTGCGTGCCGTCATATGGGCATAGGTTGCCCCCAGCGGCGAAAGCACCCGCGCGCGCCAGTCCCGGCGCCCATTTGGTGAAGTCCAGAACCTGGGCGCGTGCATCATGCCGCCGGACCATCCTGAAGCGCATCCAGATGTGTCTCGACGTGCTTGATGATGCTGTCGAGGCTGTCCGCGCTTTCGGTGACCACATCCCAACCCGCCATTGTCATCTGAGCCGCCTGATCGGGGGCCATTATTTGAATGACCGCGCGCCCCAATGTTGCCGCGTCGTTCACAATTCGGGCGGCACCCGCGTTCATCAGGCTGGTGTAAGCCTCGACGTTGCTTCCGGTATGTGGCCCATAGATGATCGCCGTTCCATGGGCTGCGGCGGTATAGGGATCACAGCTTTCCTGGCTCGAATTCAAGGACCCTCCGAGAAAGCTGACCGGAGCGATGCGCAACCACAGTCCCAACTCTTCCGTCGTGTCGGCAATCAGGACTTGGGTGTTGTCATTCGGCAATTCCCCATCGCTCCAAAGCATCGTGCGCAGACCTGCTTTGTCCGCAGATCTCGCGATGTCCGATATCGAGTCCATGTCGGCGGGATCCAGAATGAGGAGCAAGCGGTGAGACGCCATGAGGGCCTGGCGATGCGCGGCGAGGATCGTGCCGGCCTCGCCCAGAGCGATCTGCATGGCGAGCCAAACCGGCCTGCCGCCAAGAGCCTGCGTGATTTCGTTCACGTCGCTATCGGCGGCGGGCAACATGCGACCGAAGGGCCGCAGAGGCGGCGCCTGTTTCATCTTTTCAAAGGCGCAGCCCAATTGCGCCAACCGCAAGTGCGCCGCGCGCGAGCGGACGATGACCGTGTCGAATTTCGCAATGAGGTGCCTTGGTACCTCGGGCAGCCAGCGGTCGCGGCGGCTATCGAAACCGTCCTGGTCCGCATCGATCAGCATCATCTTTGCCCCGCTGTCGGCTGCGGATTGGATCAGGTTTGGGCGCAATCCACCCCACGCCCAGATCACGACATCGGGCTTCCAGTGTTCGATGAAGGCATCGGTAACATCCGGGTGTTCGTCTGGAACCGCCTCTGGAATGATCATTGCTGCCTTGCGATTTTGAAATGACGCGTGCGTGGCCGTCATGAGGACATGGCAGCGGTGTCGCATGCTGATCAGCCTGAAGGCAAGATCGCTCAGGGCACGGTTTTTGCCCGGTTCTGCGGCATGGATCCAGATCAGTTCACCGTCGGGGCGCGGCCTGGAGGGTTTGAATTCCGGGGACGCACGCCGCCGGGTCACAGTGCGATATGCTTTGAGCCCGAGTGATCCGCGCACAGGTGACCTCAGCCCAATTCTTCGGTCGCTGCGGCCATGTTTTCCTCATCCCGCAAACGGTGCAGGTGGGCGATATAATAGCGCATATGGGCATTGTCGACGGTGCGTTGAGCTTCGGATTTCCAGGCGTTATATGCGCTGTCATAATCGGGGAAAATGCCCACGATATGCAGGTCATCGACGTCTTTGAAGACGTTTTTTGAGGGATCAACCAATTCGCCGCCAAAGACGAGATGCAAGCGCTGTGCCATGGGATTTTCCTTTGGGTCTGGGTGTCAGGTTCAGTTTGCGCAAATGAATGCAGGGGTCAAGCCGGGGCGAGGCGCGTAACCAGGTCACGGTGAAGCGGGCTTGCCGCCGCGACCACGCCGTTAAGTTTGGGGTTCGGGTTGTTGAATCGCAAAGGCGCGCCGGTGCGATCCGTAATGCTGCCACCCGCCTCGGCCACGATGAGCGCGCCAGCAGCGATGTCCCATTCCCAACTGGCGCGTAGGGTGATCATTCCGTCAAAGCGCCCTTCTCCCACCAGAGACAGGCGATAGGCGAGCGATGGGCGGTAGTGTCGATCCAGCGTCGGGAGGCCGCCGGGCCAATTGCGCGCATCCAGATTGGGGCGCGCGGCCAGCACCTTGGCCGGACTGTTCGGGTCGCCAATTGCGACACGCACCGGTTTGCCGTTCAGAGTACTGCCTTTGCCCAGACCGGCTGCGTACATCTTGTCACGCAAAGGCAAGAAAATGGCCGCGGCGGTAATTTGCCCCTGTCGGGCCACCGCAATGGAAATGGCCCATGTGCGGCTGCCTTCGACAAAACTGCGGGTGCCGTCGATCGGGTCGATGATGAACACGGTGTCTTGTGCCAGCCGGTCCGTCGTGTCCTCGGTCTCCTCCGAGAGCCAGCCATAGTCCGGGCGGGCTGTGCGCAGGTTGGACATGAGGATATCGTTGACCGCGATGTCGGCTTCGGTCACCGGGCCCGCATCGTCGGGTTTGTCCCAACGGGCCGCCGATGGCCCGACAAAGCTGGCGGCCACGCGCCCGGCCATGCGAGCGGCATCGACGAGCAAGGGCAGATCAGTTGCCGGCAAGGATCATTCCCGGCACCAGCAGCGATGGCACAACCCGCGACAGATGCATGCGGGCATCGTTTGCAGGCACGATCCCACGCAGCATTTCAGGCAGGGACCCGGCGATGGTGCATTCATTGACCGGATGGGTGATCTCTCCGTTTTCGATCCACAGACCTGCGGCGCCGCGTGAATAGTCACCGGTGTTGGGGTTGATCGTCGAGCCGATCATAGAGGTCACCAGCAGCCCGGTGCCCATGTCGCGGATCAGATCGGCCCGGCTCGCCGTTCCCTGGTCGAGGGCCACGTTCCAATTGCTGGGGCTGGGCGGTGCCGAGGTGCCGCGTGCCGCGTTTGCGGTCGAGGCCATGCCAAGTTTACGCCCGCTGGAAAGATCAAGCGTCCAGCCTGTCAGCACGCCGTTTTCGACGATGGCACGGCGGCGGGTTGGCAAGCCCTCGGCGTCGAACGGGCGCGTGCCATTGGTCCGGGGGCGACGGGGGTCCTCGATCAGATTGAGGGTCTCTGGCAGAACCTGTTCGCCCAGCCTGTCGCGGAGCCAGGACGACCCGCGTGCGATCGCACTGCCGTTGGCCGCGGCCAAAAGGTGGCCGATCAGGCTTGCCGCGATCCGCTCGTCAAACAAGACCGGATAGGTTCCGGTGGGGGGTTTGCGTGCCCCAACACGTGCGATGGCGCGCTCACCGGCCTCGCGCCCGATATCTTCGGGCGTGCGCAGATCGCTTTGAAAAATCCGGCTATCACCGCTGTAATCCCGCTCCATCCCGGAGTCCGATCCCGAGATGGCAACACAACTGATCGCGCGATCCGTGCGCCGATATCCACCCGAAAACCCATTGCTGGCCGCAAGCCAGATTTGGCGGGCACCATAAGCGCCTGTGGATTGCTGAACTTGCGAGACACCATCAATGCCGAGGGCAGCGGCCTCTGCGGCCAGTGCATCATCCTGAAGGGCTTCTGCGGTTGGCTCGAGTGTATCGTCACTCAATTCAAGAGCATCGATATCCCATTCCGTGATGAGATCGGCAGGATCCGCCAGACCGGCATAAGGATCATCGGGGGCTTCGTTTGCCATGGCCACTGCCCGTGTCGCCATTTCCGCGATCGTACGCTCGGAGGTGTCGGAGGACGACACGTTGGCCTGCTTTTGACCCACGAAAACGCGCAGGCCCACATCAATCCCTTCGGAGCGTTCCGCGTGTTCCAGAGCGCCCGCACGCACGTCGACCGACACGGACGTGCCCTGCACAGCCATTGCGTCGGCGGCGTCCGCGCCTGCGGCCCGCGCTGCTTCAATCAGCCGTTGGCTTAGAGAGGATAGATCCGAAGGTGTCATACGCTGCTCCGCTTGGTTGTGCCTGAGGTAGCGACGCGGGCAGGGCAGTGCAAGGGCAGGCGCTGACGCACCTGCCTCATTTGTGGATGTCGCCCGGTGTCAGCGCAGCCGCTGACCGTTGGCGACAACGTGGCCTTCGGGTGTGACTTCGATCCGCGAGTTCAACGTATCAGCGCCTTCGCCCGGAACGGCAAAGAGGCCCATCATCATCCGGGCGCCCATGGCTTGCTCCTGTGGGAGCAAGCCCATGCCGACGAGCGTATCGATCAGCGTATTGCCCCCGGTCAGGGTCAGATCAACAGCGCCTTCAGGCCGGGGGAAACCGTCAAAGGTCTCCAGGTCCGAATTGTCGAAACGGAAATTACCTTGGCCGGTCAAACTTGCACCGGCGGCATCCAATTCCAGAGCATTCAGGTCGAGTGTCTGCACTTCGCCGGGCGCACGTTCTGTCTCGGCAAGAATATTGGCTTGAGCCGGGTCAAGGAAATCAAACATTACCTTGGCCGTGCCACTCAGGTCCACCAGCAGATTGGCGGGGGTGCGGGGCAACTGGCCCGTGGGATCGAAAATACCCCAGATCGCATCAGAAACCGTCACACCCGTCAGTGTGACACCCATCGAGAAATCCTGATCATCGTCTGATTTCTGAAGCGGAAACAGGAAGTTGGTTGCCATCTCATTTGCGGAAACGGAAATGGGCAACGGCAATTCGGTAAGCAGCATGTTCACCGCGACGCCTCGCTGAGACACGCCATAGGCGACACCGCTGGGGGCGAAACGAATATCAAAACCAGCGCCCTCAGACGTCGTATTGATCGTTCCGCTGCCATCTGGACCATCAAACGTCAGGTCATAGCCGCCGCCTTGCGTCGTGACATTTCCTGCAAACTCCATTCCGGCATTCAACATCGCGTTGGCGTCATCTGTGTCGATGTCCAGCGGCAGGCTGCCGCCGCCAGTAAATGCGATGTCGCGAACGGTACCATTCATCTTGAAGGATTCCGCGCCCGTCGGTTCGGCGAAATTCAAGGTGTAACTTGCGGCGGCAATCGACGCTGTCTGATCTATCTGGCGCAGATCGCCAACAATGGTTTTTGTCACATATGACATATTGTCCAATGACATGGATGCCTGCGCGGCCTCCTCGCCAATGGGGGTGCCATCGACGAGCAGGTCGTTTAACGAGACATCGGTATTGGCTGCCGAAAAGCTATAGGTCACCGCACTTGGTTCGCCCGAGGCAATCAAAAGCTGGTCAGTGAACAAAGTCGTGATTGTGCCGGCGACGCTCTCGTCCAACTCTGATGTAAAGCTGAAGTCGACCGCGACCGTGTCCGGAATTTCGATCGTCACGGTGCCGTCGCCGTTTTCGACAAAGCGCAAAGTCCCCAAATTCATGGAAACCGCGCCGTCGTCGGTGTCATCGCTCATGTCCAGCGTGATCGACAAGTCAGAAACGGTGACACTGGTGTCGGTTGAGGATTGAGTCGAATCGAGAGTGTATCCGGAACCGGTCATCAATTCTTCCCAGTCTGTCCAGACCTCGGCGGCTGTCAGGTCAGCGAAGGCCGCACCTGCAGGCAGGCACAGGGCCAGGGCGCAACTCTGCATCAGTTGGGAAAAACGGGTCATAGGATAATCCTTCGAGTTTTTGTGTATCGTCCGGCAGACGATGTGTCGATCCACGCCACGCACTGGACCTATGTTCTCGATCCACGTACCACAAGATCCATAGGACAGCCAAGGTCAGGTATAAAGGGAACCGCTCATGCAGGATATGACTGGAAAAACCGTACTGATAACGGGGGCCAGCCGAGGGATCGGATCGGACACGGCGCGCGTCTTTGCGGCGGCAGGGGCCAATGTCGCGCTGATTGCGCGCGGCGGGGACGCAATTGCAGCACTCGCTGACGAAATCGGCTCCCAGGCGATCGCCATTCCATGTGATGTAGGTGATTATTCAGCGGTGGCCTCTGCGGTTTCTCAGACGGTGAAGACTTTTGGCGGGCTCGATGTGTTGATCGGAAACGCAGGGGTGATTGAGCCGATTTCGCACTTGGCGACAGCCGATCCCGAACAGTGGGCAAATGTCATTAATATCAATCTCAACGGTGTGTTTTTCGGAATGCGTGCTGCCTTGCCCGTCATGTTGAAAGCTGGCGGAGGCACGATCCTGACGATCAGTTCCGGCGCTGCGCATGGTCCGGTTGAGGCCTGGTCGCACTACTGTGCGTCCAAGGCGGGGGCTGCGATGCTGACTCGCTGCGTCGACAAGGAAAACGCCCACGCCGGCATACGTGCGATCGGTTTGAGCCCGGGAACAGTCGCGACGCAGATGCAGCGAGACATCAAGGCAAGCGGCATCAATCCCGTCAGTCAATTGGATTGGTCTGATCACATCCCGGCAGACTGGCCCGCCAAAGCCTTGCTTTGGATGTGTTCGTCGGATGCGGACGATTGGATCGGCCAGGAAATTTCATTGCGCGATGAGGACATTCGTGCCCGGATTGGCCTGATATGATCGAAGTTGATAGCAGCGGTCCTGTTTGGACGATTACGCTCAACCGCCCTGAAAAGGCAAATGCGCTCACCGCCGAAATGCTTTGTGACCTTGCGGATGCGGCTGAAGCTGCACAAGAGGCGCAGGCGGTCATCCTGACAGGGGTGGGCAAGGTCTTTAGCGCGGGCGCTGATCTGGAGGCGGCGCGCGCGGGTCTCGCAACTTCACCGGACTGGGAGCGTTTGTCCGCCGCCATCGCGGCTTTGCCCGGTTTGACGATTGCGGCACTCAACGGAACCTTGGCCGGTGGTGCGACCGGCATGGCATTGGCCTGCGACTTGCGCATAGCTGTGCCACAGGCATCATTCTTTTATCCGGTGATGAAGCTGGGGTATCTGCCGCAACCATCTGACCCGCTGCGTATGTGTAACCTGATCGGACCATCGCGCACCAAGCTGGTATTTTTGGCAGGCCAAAAACTGACCGCTGCGACAGCCTTGGATTATGGACTGATCGATGAGGTCGTTCTGAAAGGATCAGTCTATGATCGCGCGACGGCGTTGTGCGCTGACATCAGCGGGACCGATCCTGCGATTGCCCGTCAAATTAAATCGATGTGCCAACCGGAAAGCTAGGCAGCGGACTCATAAAACTCGATCCACAGCCTGACGGATGCCAGTTTGATCATCGACAGGAAATTGCGTGATGT
>NZ_JAIMIA010000030.1 GCF_019966495.1 Tateyamaria pelophila
GACGCGACACATCCAAAGGCTCTCTCAGCATTAAACTCAAGCGAGCTGGATGGGACGAGGCATTCTTATGCAGCGTTCTCAATGGGCTGTAAGAGGCATGATGCCAAACGCGATTGCCCTGTGAGCGGTGAGACGACCGTGGAGGTGCGCGCAATTTCACAATACGAAGTTTCTGAATTGGCGATGAACCCTGAACAGGCCGCCTATATGCAGCAACAGGCGCCGCAACTTTCCGTTGGGCTTGTTACACAAATCGATCGAATCGACGTGTACGGCGCGCCCCAGACAAACTTTCGGACGGTGGCACGCGGTCAGGTCAGGTTTGCAGGTCTTTTCAGCAAACCGCAGGGTCGGGACCAGACGATAGATCCGACAAAGCTCGTCGCGGTCTTCCCGCCACAACCTGCCACCCCGCCTGAAAACGGGATTGCCGGAATGTCCGCGCTCCTGGGAATAGACACGCATCAGGGTGCAGTTCTTGACGGACAGCCCTACGGTTCAGATGGCCGATCGGAAAACGCCGCGGCCCGGCTCATGCGACTGGCGAACCTCAAGGCCAACGCACCTGATAAGCTCGACGACAGATTGCGCACGGAAGTCTTCTTCCAGCTTGCGACGCAGCAAGAGCGGGATGCGGTGATCCCGCCGCATTATTTTGGCCAGTATCGGGGCAACAGCAACGCGTTCAACTTTGATCAATCCGTCGATGAATTCGAGCGCGCGGAGCTCCTGGACCGTGTGGACAACGTGCTCTGGCCCGTCGTAAGGGCGCGGTTGCCCGAGTTTCCGTTTGATGTGATCGTGCGCATCCCCGGAAACTTGGGCGAATATGACAGTTCCAGCGGCGGATTTGCCATCAATTCCAGTGGCGTCAACGCACTGGGTATTGCAGCCCAGGGGCAGTATCCTGCGTTCAGCGGATTGCCCGACTTCCTGCCCAGCCCGCTTGAACAAGCGCGCCAGCTTGTCGCTTATCTGGAAAGCAAATTCGGGCCCGGCAATCGCCAGATGACCCTTGTTGCCCGGTACCGGGTGACCGATGCGCGTGTTCAACGCCAGCAAAACCGGAACACGGAAACGCTTTTGCCCGTGATCGAGCCGCAATCGATTTCTCTGCACGCGTATAATCAACGTATACCAGACCCCGATCCGATGGGTCAGCAGGTCAAACAATTCGATCTGGCCGCCTATCGCGGGCCCGAACGTCCGGTCGCGGACGCCGAAACCATTGCGTACTGGGCCGAGGTTCGGGCGGGTGAGTTCAGCACATCAGACGACCTGAATGCCGCGACATTGAAGTTGAGCCCGACGCCGGACTACCTCGCGCACCTGGTGCAGAATTCAAACGAAGTGCGATCGGCCGGGCAATTTGACCTGGTACAGGTCACGCAGGACATGCAGGCGCGGCTTGCATCGATGCCAATGCCTGACATGCTCAAACTGACCGGCGAAGCATCACTTGGCGCGTATAACGTGGCCGATCAGTTCTTTCCGATCGCAGGTCTGAATTTCAGATCGACGCGTGGCGAAATCGGCGTTCAGCCCCCGATTGTGCGACTTGTCACACCGGAATTGTTTGGACGGTTGCAAGTTGATGTAGACACCGCGAAACGCCTGTTGGAGCAAGACCGGGGGTCCGGCACGACGGTTCCCATAATCGTCTGGGCCAAACCGACTATTGCAAATTTCGACGGTCGTCGCGGTACGCTCTATATCGAACCGGAACGCATTGTATTCTACTCGGGTGCCGAGGATGGCACCGGATATCCCGCAGCCTATGTCGAAGTCACGCCCGAGGCCGGGGAGGATGGTGTGGCTGCGGCGACGGATGCAGCAAGCATCGCGTTGCAGGCCCCCGGTCAGATTGCGCTCGATTCCGACTACCTTGATTTGTTCAGGATCCGCGATGCCGGCGACGCGTTGTCGGAGGCAACATGGACACGGATGATGTACGATCGGATGCTGCGCGAGCAGGTGGCGCGCAACAGCGGCTATCCGCTTGCATGGGGGTGGTTCTTTCCGCCCGGCGTCAGCGAGATCGACCCGATCCGCGCGCAAGTCATGCTGGAACGATTCCAGGACTGGAGCACCGCGCGCGCCGCGGCGTTGCCTGACGTGGTCTTTGTCCAGCAAAGCTCCGGTCTCATAGCAGGCGGGTTTCAATGCTGGTCGGCGTTTACACCGCCCGCTCAGGATTTTGCACGGTCCGTACCCGCGGTCCTGGCAAAACGCCTGGAGGAGGATCAGCACGCAGCCCGTATGCAAATGCAGCAAGTGTACCAACGAAGCGTACGCGGCGGCATCCGCAAGATGCCGGATGCGCATTACGCCGTTTTTGGATCGCCTGTATTGGCCTCGTCGAGCCGTGTCGGCAGCGAGACATGCAATGTCTCGATCCGCGACCGCCTGCGCCTGACCGAAGAGCAGATGGAGGGGATGCAGTCGGATGTTGCCATGATCACTGTACGCGGTGCGATCCGCAAACCGCTTGAGCGGGTGCAGGATGCTCGCGTGTTCCGTGATGTCGGCGCAGCCACGATCGAACGCGACGCCGATGGCATTTTGCAGGTTGTGGTCGATGTGGCGCGTTCCGAGGTCCATATGGTTGGCAAAGATCCGCAGACCGGGCGCATGGCGTTGGAGCTTGCCGAAACCATGACGACGGAAGACTTGCCGCCACCGCCGCTCAGCTCTGATATCTTTGAAATCACCCCCGGGATGGATTGGGACGTGGCCCTGCAATCCGCCCGGGACAGGCTACCCGAGGCCATCATCGTGGAGAATGACGGCGCACCTGCGAACTTTCAGATGGCCAGCAACAATTCGCTTTTGGGGCCGATGGCCCTGTTCCAAGCCTATCACAACGGTCATTTCCTGTTCAGCAGAACTGGCAGCGAAGCTCTGGCCGTCATGCGCGAGCCTGACCGCGACCCCGATCGTGTACTTGCCGTGGGCAGCCATCGGGTTTTCGAGCCGGACACCGTGACAACGGATGCCTTGGTCGGCGCGCTCTTGCGCAAATATGGCGCCAGCCCCGAAACGGCGGAGGATGGCGGGCTTTATGGTCCGCGACCTGCGCAGGTGATGACATGGGGCGCGCGCGCCGGATGCATGCCTCAAATGCGCGATCAGCTTCGGGCGGATTTGACGGCCTTCAATCAGGATCCGAATTTCCAGCTGCTCAATCGTATGGCCAAGGCATTTCGATCCCCGCAATTGCAATACAATGGGGCGGAGCAATTGATCTACCAGACCTGCGCCCCGGCGGTATGGGCCATGGTCGGTGAAGATCAGCAGGGCCGGACGCATCTTGTGGTCTGGTCTCTGGATCTTGCGCTGTTGCACGAAGTGGCCACGCTGGAAGACAACAGGCCAAAGATCGACGGAACCGAGGGGTCGCAAAGCCTGATTGAAAACGCGGCTGATATCGACCTGTGAGGACGCTTTGATCACCTCAAGAACGCCTTGGTCGTGACGTGTTTTGACATCGCGCAGATCAAAACAGCGAGACTGCACGCTATCCGTGAATTGGGCGGGTCCTGATGCAGATTCCTGACGTCATGAGGCGCTTCTTTTGGCTTCAAGGCCAGAAAAGAGCGATGGGGCCGGATTGGATCAAGAAATGAGGTGACGGATACTCAGAAAACCTATGTATTGCCTTGGAAACATAACATGTTCAGCAGGGGGAAAACATGAACGAGATCATCAAAAGCTTCACGATCGGTATGACCGCAGCCGGCATCAGCCTGACTGCGGCCTCGGCAGAGGAATGGCGGTTCAACAATTTTCTGCCGGAAACACGCCCGGAAAGCGCACAGCTTGAGCAATTCGTGACCGAGGTGAACGACGCCCTTGGCGGCGAGACGACGCTCAAACTCTATAGCGGTGGCTCCCTGGGTCTTCCTAATACGGACACGCTCCGGTTCTTGCCCAAGGGCGCTGTAGAGATGAGCCTGATGTGGGCGAACTATCTGGGTCGTGACGCGCCCGCACTCAGTTCCGTCGTGGTTCAGGGCACCATCGGCTCTATCGAAGAGTTCGAAAAGGCCATCCCCACGGTTCGTGAAATCTACGAAGAGGAATTCGCGGAATGGGACGTGGCTTCGGTGGGCTATGTCGCGATCCCGATGCTGTCTGTCTCGGTGTTCTGCCGCGAAGAACCTGTGCGCACGCTCGAAGACCTCAAGTCCAAGAAACTGCGGGTCTGGGCCCGTGATCAGGTCGAGGCCTTCACCCGACTTGGTGTGTCCGCGCAGATCATTCCACAAGAAGAAATGTATGTCGCCATGAAAACCGGCGTTGTGGATTGCGCGCTGTATCCGGCGCTCTATGCCCACACCGTGTCGTTGCAGGAAGTGTCCAAATATGCGTCATTCCTCTATCCGATGGCGTCCGGCCCTTACGTGATCGGCGTTTCGGCGGACCTTTGGGCAGAGACGGACGAGACTTTCAAAGCCGTCATTTCGGAGGCAGCGGATGATTTATGGGACCGCACGAACCAGTACGAAGCAGACTATCAGCGCGAACTGGCCGCGCGTGACACGCTTGCCGAAGGTGGCATCGTCTGGGGCGAGGATTTCTCGGATGAAGACCGTCAGGCGTTTGTGGCTTCGGTCACCGAGACATGGAAGATGCTCGCCGAAGAAGCAGGCGGCAATGCGCCGGCGTATCGCGAACGTGTTCTGACGGCACTCGGGCGCAACTAAGCCGCGCGCATCAGGATGCGGATCAAAAATATCACTGCGTCGGGGCTGGAGTATCTGGCCCTGGCCTTTGCTGCGCTGGCGGCTTTGGGCCTGACACTTATCGTTGGCATCATCGTCACCAGTGTCGTGATGCGCAAATTCGCAAACTCCCCTCTGCATATTACCGAAGAAGTCGTGGGCCTTTTACTCAGTGTCGCGCTGTTCCTTGGGCTGCCGATGGTGACGCTCAGGTCAAAACATGTGCGTGTCTCCCTGCTGACAACCTATGTCACCGGCAAAGGCCGGGCAGTGTTACAAGTGGCGGGATTGGTGGTTGGCATCGGATTTTTCGGCTGGCTGATCTGGGAAACCATTCCCTGGTTTGAGTTTGCCTTCAAACGCAGTTTGAAGACGGAAACGACGCGTATCCTGCTGTATCCATGGATGGCTTTGATGCCGCTTTCCCTGATTGTGACCGGTGCCATTCTGGTGGCCCGCCTCGTTGGGATACTTGAGCGCGACGAAGACACCCAAGGCAAACTGCCGACATCTGGTGAGGCGCGCTGATGTCGCTTTGGTTTACCTTGGTCGGCGGGGTTATTGCGACGGCCGGAACAGGGATTGCATTGGGTGCAGCCCTTGGAATTACGGGCCTTTTCATACTGCAATTCTATTCCAACGGGGCCACGTCAGTTGCGATTGACGCGATTTGGAATGTCTTCAACTCGTTCACCCTCAGCGCCGTCCCAATGTTCATCCTGCTGGGCGAAATCCTTTTGCGCAGTGGCATCAGCGAGAAAGCCTACGCCGCCTTTTCGCCGGTTTTTCGCCGGATCCCCGGAGGGTTGTTGCACACCAACATTGCCGTTTGCACATTGTTTGGCGCTGTCAGCGGGTCGAGCCTTTCCACCGCGGCGGCGGTCGGATCGGTTGCCTATCCCGAGATGTCAAAACGCGGCTATGACAAGGACACAGTGGTCGGCAGCCTTGCCGGTGGCGGCACACTGGGCCTTTTGATCCCGCCCAGTCTGTCCTTTCTGATCTATGGCGCGCTCACGGAAACGTCTATCGGTAGGTTGTTTGCAGCGGGCATTGTTCCCGGCCTTATGGTTGGGGCGATGTTCATGCTGTATATTCTGGTCAAGTGCATCCGAAATCCCGCGATTGCGCCACGGGATGCAAACACATCCTCGCTCGGTGACATCCTTGCCGGGCTGCGGCACATCTGGCCACTTCTGGCCCTGATCGTTGGCGTAATCGGCTCCATCGTCGGCGGTATTGCGACACCGACGGAATCCGCAGGCGTGGGCGTGGTGCTGGCCGTTGTCATTTGCTCGATCTGGGGCGACCTGACGTTCTCGAAACTTGTCGAAGCTGTGTACCAGTCTGTTCTGCTGTTTTCCTCCATCGGCTTTCTGGTGTTGGGGGCCACGATTCTGGCGCAATCGGTCAGTATCCTGGGCCTGCCTCAACAGATACTGGAGACGGTCGCTCAAAGCGGGTTCGGCAAATACAGCGTTCTGATGATCGTGATCCTGATCTACCTCATTCTGGGCTGTTTCTTTGATGGTCTGTCCTTGATGATCATGACCTTGCCCGTTGTATTTCCATTGCTGACAGGTCTTGGTTTCGATCCGATATGGATTGGGGTAATCATCACCATCGTGATCGAAATCGGTCAAATCACACCCCCCGTCGGGTTGAACCTTTCCGTTCTGACAGCGCTTACGAAAAACGAGGTCAGTCTGGGGCGTGTCGCCTATGCGACCGTGCCCTATTGGCTGATCCATCTGTTTGCGATCATGATACTGACATTGTTCCCAATTCTCGCTCTTTTCCTTCCAAATCTCCTGTTCTGAGGTCAGAAAACACGCATGAATACAAAGCCGAAAACCTTTGGTCCTGTGATTGCCTTTCATGACGGGTCTGAAACGACGCGCTACGCGTGCGATCAGACTTCAGAAAAGTCGCCACATCCGCCGGCCGGATCCCCCGTTGATATGCTGCTGGCATCGCTTGCCTATTGTTTCGTCAAATCGATCGAATGGGCTGCGAAAGACCACAAAGCGTCGTTGCACCCGTTCGCGGTGAAAGTGATCGGCACCAAGGCGCTTGATTTACCCGGTCGGGTCGAGCGGATGGACGTTGTCATCATCGGTGAACTGGTGGACGACAGCGTGGTGGCCGGACAGATGGTAAAGCTGGCAAAATCCATTTGCACGGTCAGCAATACACTGAATTGCACCGTAATGGTTTCAACGGACCCCGCGGCAGATGACTGAAGTCCGCCTGAACGGGCGCGAGATTCCGGTCGATACACAGACCACGCGCGAGATGCTCGAAGACACCCCTGCCGAGGTTTACGCCCGCCTGCGACAGACGACTCCGATCGTCAGGCTTGAGGCCCTTGGCGGGCGCATTGTCTTTACAAAGGCCGAAGACACAACGCGCGTCAAAACCGATGCCGAGCACTTCTGGTCAAGCGACACGACAAGCCCGATGCAGCGCGCGTTTGGTGGTCATACGCTGATGCGTAAGGACGGTTGCCCCCATCTTCGGGAACGCCGCGCGATGGCGCCCGCACTTGATCCGGATCATGTCCAGCGATGGAAGCCGGATTTTACGCGGCTCACGGACCGGGTGATGGACGATCTTGCCCCGCACCAAAGCATCGATCTTTTGTCGTCCTTTGCAGTGCCGATATCAGCGGGGTATCTGAAGATTGTTCTGGGCCTGGATGATGCGGGCAAGGAGCAGTTGTTTGACTGGGCGCAAGCACTTGTGCGTGGCGCGATGAATGGCGGCTTTGATCCGGATATTTTTGCAATCAGCGATCAGGCCAACGCAGAGATGGACGCCTGTTTTGACCGGATGAGTGCAAAGCACAGAGCCGCGCCGGACGGATCGGTTCTTTCGGAAATGACCAACGCTGCCGATCCTCTTGAGGTCACGCAGATTCGGACCAATATGAAAATCTGCGTCGGAGGGGCGGTGATAGAAACGCGCGATGCCCTGCTGTCCACGATCTACGGCTTGCTTTGCAATCCGGACCAATTGCGCCACTGCAAGGACAGCGGCTCCTGGGACCTGGCTTGCGAAGAAGGATTGCGTTGGGTTGCGCCCATTCAGGCCAGTCCCCGGATCGTCCGAAAAGCTCTGGTGATGCGAGGATTGCACATTCCCGAAGGCGAGACCGTGATGGCCGTTCAGGCGTCTGCAAATCACGACGAGGACACTTGGGACGATCCGAATTGCTTCGATATCCACCGTGCTTCAGGTGATCATCAGACCTTTGGCGAGGGCGCGCATAGATGCCTCGGCGCAGATGTGTATCGCTTGCTGGCTGCCGATATTGTGCTGCCTCGGCTGTTTGAAAGGTTCCCGGCCCTTCGATTGGCGGATCAAGGGGCAGTGACATTCAAAGGGTTCGCCTTCAGAGGACCGACATCCCTGCAGGTGCATTTGAGGTAAACGTATGCACACGGACCGCGACAAAGCACGGGTATCGCCCGCGCCTGGCGCGTTCTGGTTGGGGTCCGTTTGTCAGGCCGCCCCTGTCATATCCCGCTGTAAGGTCCTGCCATCGGCGCTGAAGACGTGCGCGTTTGGTGCCTGAATGCGCAAGCCAAGCCTGTCGCCGGGTTTGGCGGGAATGTTGCCATGGACCCGCACCATGATCGGCCCAAGACCCTCCACCAATGCATAGATGTTCGTGTCGGACCCGAGATGTTCAACAACATCTGCAACCGCCGCAAGGGCATCCGCGTCGGGGTCCACCACGTCGATATGTTCCGGTCGAATGCCCAGCTCGACGGCGAGGCCAGTATCATCCAGATGCGGCAGCGCCAGAAAGGTGCCGTCAGCCAGTATCACGCCGCCACTGGCAGCGGACACTGGCACGACATTCATCGTCGGAGATCCGATGAATTGGGCCACAAATTTGTTTGCAGGTCTTTCGTACAGGTCGAGCGGGCTTCCGACCTGCTGGATATCGCCGCTGTCCAGTACTACGATCCGATCCGCAAGCGTCAGCGCCTCGACCTGATCATGGGTCACATAAATCATCGTGGCTTTGAGTTTCTGGTGCAGGCGCGCAATTTCCAGCCGCATTTCTACGCGCAGCGCCGCGTCGAGGTTCGACAATGGTTCGTCAAACAGGAACGCGCGCGGATCACGGATGATGGCACGGCCCATTGCGACGCGCTGGCGCTGCCCACCAGAAAGCTCTTTGGGCAGACGGCGCAACAGCTTGCTCAGTCCCAGTGTTTTACCAGCCTCGGCCACGCGGGACTTGCGCATCTCTGCGGCATCCCGACGGATTTCCATCGAAAACCCCATGTTCCGGGCGACATCCATGTGCGGATATAGCGCGTAGGATTGAAACACCATTGCGATGTCACGATCCCGCGGACGCACGTCGTTCATCCGTTTGCCGTCAATCTCGAATGCGCCGCTGGTGATCGGCTCCAGCCCGGCGATCATGCGCAGCAGCGTCGATTTCCCACACCCGGACGGCCCGACAAGAACAACGAATTCGCCATCCTGAATATCGAGATCAATGTTGCGCAACACTTCGACCGTGCCATAGCTTTTTGCGATATTTTTGAGCTCGATACGTGCCATGTCTGCCTCTTACCCTTTGACCGCGCCGGACGTCAGGCCCTGTACAAGATAGCGTTGAATGAAGATGAAGAAGAGACAGCTTGGGATCAGTGCCAGCACCCCGGCGGCCATCATCTGTCCCCAGTCGACGGAGAATTTTGAGACGAATGTCAAAAGCCCAACGGGGAATGTCATCGTGTCGTTCTTGCTGATCAGCATCAGCGCGAAGAGCAGCTCGGACCAGGCGGCGGTAAAAACAAAGCCCAGCGTCGCACCAAGCCCAGGCAATGTCAGCGGAAGGATGACCTTGCGCAGCGCCTCGAACCTTGAACAACCATCCATCATCGCCGCCTCTTCGAGGTCCTTGGGAATACCGTCAAAGAAGGATTGCATGAGAAACGTGGCGAAGGGGATGTTGAAGGCGGTGTACACGATGATCAGGCTGGTCAACGAGTTGAGCAAGCCCAAACCGGCGATGATCTTGTAGATCGGCGCAATGATCATCAGCAGCGGAAACATCTGGGTGATCAACATGATCGCGATGATGAGTTTCTTGCCACCAAAATCAAACCGCGAGAACGCATATCCGGCGCCCGCCGCAAAAAGCGTGGTCAATGCGGCAGTGCCAAGCGAAACGATCAGGGAATTGCTGAAATACGACAGGAAGTCGGTTTGAAAGAGCACCGCTACAAAATTGGAAAGCGTGAATTCACTGGGCCAAAGCCGGGTTCCATCGGTGTAGATCAGCCTGTCCGGCGTTACCGCGATTTTCACCAGCCAGTACAAGGGGAATAGCGCAAACACCAAGTAAAAAACGATTGCTGCGTATTTTCCCACAACAAGGGCAGGGCGCTTGAGCTGTGAAAACCCCATCCGACCCTCAGACCTTAACCAGCTTTTTGCGGATGACAAGAAGGATGACCGCGTAAATCATCAAGAGGATCAGCAGGACAACGGCGATGGCGGAGGCATATCCGAAATCCAACCTCCGGAAGGCGGTGGTGAAGATATAGGAGGAGATGATCTGGGTGGAATTTGCAGGCCCGCCACCTGTCATCACATAGATCAGATCAGCGAAGTTGGCGATCCAGATAGTCCGCAGCATGACGGTAATAGCGATCATCGGGGCAAGGAAGGGCAAGGTAATCTTGGTAAAGGTCTGCCAGGCGCTCGCCCCGTCTATCTCGGCAGCCTCGTACATATCACCCGGGATCGATTGCAGTGCAGCCAGCAAGGTGATGGCGAAAAAGGGAACACCAAACCAGACGTTGGCGGCGATCGGACCCCAAAGCGCCAGATCGGGGTCGCCCAGAATGTTGTAGGGTTCGGACAGGATGCCCAAAGCGGTCAGCCAATGCGGAAGTGGGCCGATCACAGGATTGAACAGCCACGCCCATGTGAGGGCGGACAAGAATGTGGGAACAGCCCACGGCAGAAAGACCAGCGCCTGGAACAATTTCTTGCCAAAGAAATGCGTGTTCAGCAGCATCGCCAGTCCGAGACCCAGAAAGAATTGGAGGGTGATCGACCAGAATGTCCACCAGAACGTGTTTTCCAGCGCAATCCAGAATTTGCGATCTGCCCAGAGTTTTGCATAGTTTTCAAACCCGATCCAACCCGTGTTGAATGGGCGCAGCAACTCGATGGACTGGAAAGAATAGGAAATGCCGATAATGAGCGGCATGAGCATCACGGCGCCGATCAGGATGATCGACGGTGACAGGTACACAAACGGCTCGACGACATATTGCCAATAGAGCGAGCGTCGAGCCCGGGTTTCCCCGCGCTCGACCGTGTTTTGTTTGCGCGTGATCACTGCGCGGCTTTCCACTTGCCGTATTCCTCGGTCAGGAAGGCCGCCCACTCATCGGCAAGATCTTGCGCCGTGCGTTGACCCAACAAGGCTTCTTGCGCTGTCTCGATCACCATCGTGCTGCCGAAGTAGCCCCATTGCTCCAGATAGGTCGGCATGATCGTCGGCACATATTCTTCGCCGTTCAATTGATCGAACCAGCCTTTGAACTGCTCTGTCTGGAAATACGGGTCCTGATCAGCGCCTTCGTGGATCGGGATCACGCCAACGCGCTTTGCCCACACCGCGTTGGCATCAGGATTGGCCAATGCGGCCACGAGGTTCCAGGCGTCACTTTCATGTTCAGTTGCCTTGAACACGGACCATCCCGCGAAACCGATGGTCGGGAAGGCTTTGCCCGAGGGCCCGACGGGCATCGGGATAACCGCGAAATCCTCGGCTGGCATACGTTCCGCAATCGCGATCAGCGCGTCGGGATCCTGATCAAGGAACGCACAGGTGCCCGAGTAGAAGCCCGCAACGATCTCGTTAAAGCCCCAGTTGACGCTGTCCTTGGGCGCATAGCCATTCTGGTAGAGATCCAGCAGGAACTGGATGCCTTCGACCGATCCCGGCTCGTTCAAACGGCTTTGACCATCTTCGGTGAAAAACTCGTTGGTGCCGTTCATCACAGCAGCCATCATGATCCAGCCATTGGTGCCGCCGGGGCCACCGCGCAAGCAATACCCCGATTTACCCGGCAACTCGGACACTTTCCGCGAGGCTTCCATGAATTCGGCCATCGTCGCGGGCGGTGCGTCGACGCCAGCCTCTGCCAGCAGCTTCTTGTTGTAGAACATGGCACGGAGGTAAAACCCGTATGGGATCATGTAGGCATCACCGGCCTGGCGCGCCATATCCAGCGTTTTCTGGGTCAGAGTGCCGCCATGTTCCCAGCCCGCGATATGCTCTTCAAGGCTCGCAAGTTGGTCAGACCCCGCATAGAGCGCCAGCCATGTATCCGGCATTTCCACGACATCCGGGATATCGCCACCCGCGACCATCGTGGCCAGCTTTTCAAACGCCTGGCCCCAGGGCAGGCTGATGATCTCGACGGTGACGCCGTCATTTGCGGCCTCATATTCGTCAACCAAAGCCTGAAGTGTTTCGGTCCGCGCCGGACTGGTAATGACTTCAACCAGTTTCAGGTTCGTGTCCGCATAGGCGGCTGATGCCAGCAGCATTGCAGCGGCCCCTATACCTTTGAAGAGATGTCTCATATTTCCTCCGGTTGGTGTTTTGGTTTCAAACGGTGCCACATCATGCGGCGCTCTTGCTCAGGGCCTCTTCGAAATCGGCCCAAAGGTCTTCTACGTTTTCCAAGCCCAGGCTGATCCGCACCAACGAAGGTGAAACGCCGAAACGTTGCATCGAGTTTTCTTCGCCCGCCTGTGCGAGCCCAACGCGGGCCGGGAGGATCAGGCTTTCAAAACCGCCCCAACTCACGCCCAGCCGGAACAGTTTCAGCGCGTCGGACAGGCGCGGAATGTCAATGCTGTCGTCCAGTTCAAAGGACATCAGCCCGGAGCGACCGTGCAGGCCGGGCACTGAATTCCCACCGGGCGAATGCACACGGGTCACGCAAGGCAGGTTCGACAGGCGGTCGACAAAGACATTTGCCGTTCTTTGATGTTGCTGCATCCGGGCATCCAGTGTGCGCAGTCCACGGGTGAGCAGAAACGCTTCAAACGGTGCGAGCTTTGCGCCCAGCAAAGGAAGGGTCAGATCACGGATCTGCCTGATCAACCTGTCCGAGGATATGACGACACCGGCGACCGTGTCCGAATGCCCGGAGATGAACTTGGACGCTGAATGCACCACGATGTCGATGCCCAAAACCAGCGGGTTTTGGAAAATCGGCGTCGCCCAGGAGTTGTCAATCATGGTGAGCGTGCCGTGACGGCGGGCCTGTTCGGCCACTTTGGGCAAGTTCATCGGCTGAAAAACGACGGAATTGGGGCTTTCCAGATATGCGAGCCGCACGCCTTTGAGCAAGTCAGGGTCATCTTCAAACGCGGCGACGGAGTGATATGAAATGTCGACCCCGAACGGGCGCAACATCCGTTCAAACAGGCGATACGCATCCGGATACGCGTGTTCGACGCAGGCGATGCGATCACCGGGTTTGACGAAGGCGAGGACGGATGATGAAATCGCCGCCATGCCAGAGGCAAATCCAACAGCGGCTTCGCCCCGTTCCGAAGTCGCCATCAGGGCCTCGAACGCGGCGACGGTCGGGTTTTGAACACGGGTGTAGATAGCGGTATCCGAACGGCCCGCCATCCGGTCTTCGAACGCCTGATAGCTGTCGAACGTGAACAGAGAACTTTGCACGATGGGCGGCGTGACAGAACCGTGCGTGCCGCCAAATGCCGCTGCCAGCAGCGTGGCAATTTCGTGCTCTTCAGTCAATTTTCTGCCCCTTCATCACTTCAAGTACGGCAATTTCCACCATTTCACTGATTTCCGCGGCCAGTCGGACGGCCGCTTCGACGTCTTTTGCGGCAATGGCTTCGGCCAGCGGACGATGCAGGGGAATTGTGTCTTCGCCCAAATGCGGCTTACCGAACGGCGTTTCGTAAATGTCGTGAAAAGCGCTGTGCATCTGCGAGATCAATTGTTGAAACAACGGGTTTCCGGTGGCCTCGTAGATTGCACTGTGGAAACGCGCATCGGCTGGTCGCCAGTCTTCGCCAGCTTCATATACGGCCATGAGTTCCGCCATCCGCGCCACGATGATTTTGCGTTGCTGCGACGTGGCCAATCTGGTCGCGATTTTCACCGCTTCGATTTCCAGCGGGCGACGCACGGCATTGGTTCTGAGAAGGCTTTCGGCCTCGATCTTCAGTGTCATCGGAATGCGGATGGATGACGCTGAAATCTCTGCCGCCAAGGTTGTTCCAGCCCCCTTGTTGCGCACGACGATGCCCATGCCCTGCCAGGCTTTCAAGGCCTCACGGATCGTGGAGCGCCCAACGTTCAACCGATTTGCGATCTCAACCTCGGGCGGCAGCCGGTCACCGATTTGCAGATCCGCGGACTCGATCATTTCGACCAATGCGTCCAACACGCCCCGCTCCGATGTAAGTGGTCGCAGGTGCTGTAGCAGATCCTTGTTGGTTTCTGCCTTGGCTTGTCGGGTCCGGGACACGGTCTCAGGCACATTTCAGTCCTTTGAAAGGCGAGTCAGCTGCATCTTATCTTTGTCCGACATTAAGTCAACATTGTCAGACATAGTTGCCAGAATGATCCACAGAAGGTATAGCGGGACAAGGACTTTTTTTTCGGGAACGCTTGATGAAACTCTGGAAAACCGAACAGGAAATCAGGCAACAACCAGTTGTTTGGGCAGCGTGGGGTGAGGCTTTTTCGGAGCGGTTAGTGGCTCTGCGCAGTTGGGTCGCACAAAGCGGTGCCACCGAAATATGGCTATGCGGCGCAGGAACGTCTGCCTTCATCGGTGACATCGTAGCGTCAGGTTTGGGGGCGAGAAGCGCATTGCCTTTGCGTGCCATCGCATCGACCGATCTGGTCTCGGCACCGCATCTGTTTCGCCGCGCAGGCGTCCGGCCTTTGGTGGTATCCTTTGGCAGAAGCGGAGACAGCGCCGAAAGCATAGGCACGCTGGATGTGCTGGATGCGCTTTGGCCAGACGCGCCACGGCTGAACATCACATGCAATGCAGGCAGCGTATTGGCGACCCGGAGCGGTTTTAACCAACGCGTCGTTGTTTTGCCGGAGGAAACCCATGACGCCGGGTTTGCGATGACCGCCAGTTTCTCAACGATGCTGCTGACCGCTTTGGGGATTTTGGATCCGGATTTTGAATCCCGACCAGATGCATTCGTGGACAGAATGCACTTGTTGTCGCGCGTCGGAGACAGTTTGTTGAACTCGGCAAGCCAGTGGGCTGAAACCCGGAAAATACCGTCGCGACTGGTCGTTCTCGGGTCTGGCCCTCTGGCCTATGCTGCGCGCGAAGCGGCGCTGAAGGTCATGGAATTGAGTGCGGGCCGCATTCCGGCCTTGTGGGAGTCCATGCTCGGGTTTCGGCATGGCCCCAAAGCCTTTGTGAATGAGGACACCCCCATTCTGGGCTTCATGTCGTCTGACCCGCACAGCCTGCGCTATGATACCGATCTGATGGCCGAGTTGGCCCTGCAATTCCCGCACGCTTCGACAACCTGCATCGGAACAAATCCTACCGCTGACCTGTCATTTGAAGCCGGTCTTTCCGACGTCACCAACACAGTTCTCTATGTCATGGTTGCGCAATTGCTGGCAGTGCATTGGGCAAAGTCCCTGAACCTCAATGTTGACAACCCATTTGAGGGGCAAGCGACGCTGACACGCGTCGTGAGCGGTGTGACGCTGTATCCCTTGGGGCAACCGGATGGCTAGACTGGGGCATGCTGCGGGCTTGGATGTTGGCGGTACAAAAATTGCAGCGCAGCTTTTTGACGAAACATGGAATGTTATCGACGCCAGAGAGGTGGCGACGCCCAAGACAAGCTACGCGTCCCTGTTGAATGTGATCGTCAATGAAATCAACTGGCTGCACGCTACAGGAGACGGTGTGCAAATCCCGATCGGCATCGGATTGCCCGGGATTGTCGACCCCCGAACCGGCGCCGTATTGACGGCGAACTTGCCGGCCTCCGGCCACCCCCTGTGGACGGATCTGGTGCAGCGGCTGGCCGGATTTGATCCCGTAATCATCAACGACTGCCGGGCCTTTGCCCTGTCTGAAGCCGTATTGGGTGCAGGGCATGATCACGAAACGGTGGTCGGATTGGTGATCGGCACAGGACTTGCCGGTGGTCTCGTCTTTGGTGGAAATCTGATCAAAGGGTCCAATGGCGCGGCTGGTGAATTCGGGCACATCCCAATTCCGACACATCTCTTGCAGAAATACGGCCTGCCGGTTCTGTGGTGCGGATGCGGGCGCAGCGGTTGTTACGAAACGCTGGGCTCGGGCGTCGGCCTGTCGCGCATCGCCAAACACGTGACGGGAGAGGATATCGATGCATCGGCCTTTGCCAAGAATCCGGATCACATTGCGCCGGATCTGCAACGCTGTCTGAGCATCTGGATTGATCTGCTTTCGGAGCTCGTGATGGAACTTTGCCTGACCGTCGACCCTGATTGCATTGTTCTGGGAGGCGGCGCATCAAAAGCGCCCGGCTTGGTCTCCGGATTGACAAATGCCCTCGACGGAAAGCTTTTGACGGCTATGACCGGACCGATGATCTGCCTGGCGCAAGGTGGCCCGCAAAGCGGCGCCCGAGGGGCCGCGTTCGCAGCAGTGATGGCACGTAATGCAAAGGGCTCGTGATATCGTCGCGGAATGGGTTGCCACCGGATTTCACACGACTCACATTGACTTTGTCGAGCGACGCACGGGCGTCTGTCTATGTCATCCGAACCAAAGTGTCGCCGACTGGGTCACCGGGTTTGTTGTGCACCCGGGTCTGTAGATTGCGGCACATTCGAAAGACTTTCAGCACGGGGCAGCGCATCCCAGAACGGCAGAGCCTGGGGTTTGCCATCCAGAAGAATGGCCCGGCGCTGAACATTGCCGATCGGCATGCCGTGCGCGAACAGCCTAAAGACCGGACAGGAGCAAAACAGTTCTGTCGTCAAAATACTCATCGCTGGTCGATCCTTTGACCGCCGCGAACGGCCCGGTCTTGTGAAAATCAACCTCTTCGGCGCGGTGAAAGCGCTCTTCCCACTCCGACATTACAGCCATTTCGGGAAAGTCCGGATAGCCATCGGAGAATATCTCGATGCTTTGAACATCACTTTTGGGGCGCACCATGTCTATCAGGTGCCCCAATTGCGGGACGGTTCCATTCAACGTATCAAAGCACAGCGGTGAACCAGTGGCGTTTCCCAGACGGAATTGCGTCTGAATGCCCCCGTTCAGAAAGGCCACCACGCTTGCCGCGTCAGCTTCCAAACCGTTCGCTTCGATGGCTTGAGAGATGATCTGGTCCGCCGCAGCGCGATCTAGCACAGCCTCACGCACCGCCGCGTCAAATCCCAGAAATATGACGCGGCGCACGGATTTCTCCAACACGTCGGGATCGGCCTCCCGTTCTTGCAACCGTTTGAAAACACAGACACGGGCAACGGTCGAAACGCTGTCGATCAGCTTTTCGTGCCTCAGCACTTCAGTGCCATTCAACCGAATCCCGGTATCGCCAAGCGTCATGAAGCGCCATTCGTCTCCGCAATCCAACGCAATCGCCAAGGTTGTCGACGGCGGGATCGGCAGCGCAAGCGGGTCCGTGCGCGTCGCCAGACCTGATGTCAGATGGTGTACAATCTGTGGAGCGGGAATATCGCGCAGGCCGGGCGTTGATGCCATGTCCGTCATAAGCTGGGCAACTGTCAAAGCGGCCAACCGCCCGGTTCCGATCCCCCCGACGATTGTGCCGCGCGGGTCGGTCGCGCCATCAAAGACACCATAGATCTGGCCCGGAACAATCAACGGGACATCGTCCCCCAACCGAACCCCGTCACGATATTTCGACTGGCTTTTGAGCTCGAAATGCATGTTTGACCCTAAAGGAATGCAGAATCGCGGTTATCCGCGAACCTGAAAACAGCGTAGACACAGACCCCGGTGCACAACAACAAAACCGTGGACAACGCGGCGGCAAGGCCAAACTCTCCATCCAGCACCGCAAGATAGATTTTCACAGGCATCGTCAGCGTACCTGCGTCGTAGATGATGAGCGTGCCCGACAGTTCATTGATTGCGGTGATGAAGCTCATGAGGGAGCCAACGATCAGACCGGGCATGATCAGCGGGATCGTCACCTTGAGGAAGGCAGTCAATGGCGGTGCGCCAAGATTGATCGCCGCCTCTTCCATCGAGGGTTTGACCTGGCGCAAACTCGATGTGGTCGACCGCACGCCGTAAGGAAGGCGCCGAATGAAATAGAGCAAGACCAGCATGGTTGCGGTGCCGAGGCCGAAAAAAGACCCGGATCGAAACGTCGTGACAAAGCCGATCGCCATGACGACACCCGGCACCAGATAGGGAACCATCATCAGGAAATCGATCGCGCCTGACGCTGCGGTATCGCGGCGCACGATCACGTAGCTGATCAGCGACGAAAATGCGGTAATGAGCACCACCGCAGCAAGCGCAAAGAGAAAGCTGTTGCCAATCGCCTCGGGCGTGTCACGCAGAATGCGCGAATAGCTTTCCAGACCGAAGCCCCCGACAAAGACCGGACCATTGGTTTTCAGAAAGGACGTATAGACCACGACCAGCGTCGGTAGCATCGCCAGCAGAACAACACCGTGGCAGAACCCATGCACCGCAACATTGCGCCAGCCGGTCAGCTTTTGTTTGACGGGCAGGTTCGTCAGGCTACTGGCATAGCGGCGGCGGGACAGAATGCGGCGCTGCGCGAACAGGGCCAGCATGGAGATCGCCATCATGATCATGGAAACAGTGACGGCCATCGTTGGCAACCCGCCAAGTTCGGAGCGGTAGGCGGCAAATGCGATGGTCGACAATGTCCGAAAACCGCGTCCCAAAATCGCGGGCGTCCCGAAATCCGCAATTGCGAGCACGAAACAGATGATGGCTCCCGTGCTGATGGCAGGGAACACCAAAGGCAGCGTGATCTTGGTAAACCTTTGCCATGGGGTACAGCCCAGATTCTCCGCCGCGTCCTCAAAGGATTTGTTCACCGCATTCAACGCGGTCTGCGTCATCAGGAACACGAAAGGGAAGAGTTTGAGCGTGAAGACCAGAATGATCCCATGGGCCCCGTAAATAGTGGGAATCTCGATCCCGAACCCTTCGAAGAAATTGGTGACCACACCATTTGAACCCAGGATCATGATCCACGCATAGGCTCCGATGAAGGGGGGTGCGACCAACACCAGAATGGCCAAAGTCGATATCCATGCGCGACCCCGCAGGTGAAAGCGCGCCGTAAAAAAAGCCAAGGGAATGCCCAGGAGGCAAGCGCCCAATGTGCCAAGGAGGCCGACAAAAAGCGTATTCTTGAAGCCGGTAAGATAATAGTTGCGGGTAAAGACTTCGACGTAATTTCCGAATGTCCACGCGCCCGTATCGGCATCCACGAAAGACAGCAAAAGCACACGTAGGATGGGCACGATCAGCAAGACGACCAACGTCACGATGATCAAAACCGTGACCACCGTCCAAAAATCTGGTCGCCGTTTCATCACGTCAAACGTTCTCCGGTTTCGCTGTCTTCGAAAAAGATGATTTCATTGCGCGGTGCGGTCAGTGTAACGGGGCTGCCCGGGGTAAGGCCGATGATGGCAGGGTCCGGGCGATCCACTGATTTCAGGATCTCACCGGACTTTGTTATGGCAAAAACCTCCATTTCGCGCCCGATGAAACTGACCTCTTTGATCGATGCGGGAATGGCTACTCTATCGGCAGAGGCCGCGGCTTCGCCCGCCTGCACATGCATCGCCTCCGGTCGGATCGCACTGGTGATCGCCACAGGGCGCTGCGCGCTGGACAAAAGGTCTGACAGGTCTGCCCCGCTTGCCCGCAACGTCAGGTCCGCGCCGTTTTGATCCACGCCCAGAAAATTGTTCGCGCCCACAAATGTAGCTACGAACCGATTGGCCGGGCGGAGGTAGATGTCGAGCGGGCTCGCCGCTTGCTGGATGACACCGCCGTACATGACACAGACCGTATCGGACATTGCCAATGCTTCTTCCTGATCATGGGTCACATAGATTGTGGTTATGCCAAGGTCTTGCTGGATGCGCCGCAGCTCGGCGCGCAAGTCGACCCGAAGACGGGCATCGAGGTTTGACAACGGTTCGTCCATCAACAGGACCTTGGGCTTGATCACAATGGCGCGGGCCAGGCCCACGCGCTGCTGCTGCCCACCGGACAATTCATGAGGCATCCGCTGCTCGAACGCGCCAAGTTGCACGACCTCGAGGACTTCCCCGACGCGGCTTTTGATTTCAGCGCTCGGCACCTTGCGCTGTTTCAAGCCGAAAGCCACATTGTCGTAGACGCTGAGATGGGGGAAAATCGCGTAGTCCTGAAACACCATGCCGACATCGCGCCGATAGGCGGGCAGGCCCTCGATCGACGTACCGTCCACACGGATCTGACCCGCATTCTGATTGTGAAACCCGGCGATGGTTCTCAGCAGAGTGGTCTTTCCGCATCCCGACGGGCCCAGAAGGGTGTAAAACGATCCCGACGGGACAGTGATACTGATATCCGAAAGGGCCACCACGTCGCCATAAAGCTTGCGGAGCCCGTCTATTTCCACGAGGGCCATGCTGGTGTCCTGTCAAATGAGAGCAGAGGTCGCATGGGGCACGGTCCTGCCGCACCCCGCGCTTGGAACTACTGGACGTCGAGGACCATATCTTGCCACGCTTCGACAAGGCGCTTGCGATTGTCAGCGGCCCATTGCGAGTCGTAGCCGACCGAGTTCACTTCGTTCAAAGGCAGCAACCGGGGATTGGAAGCCACGTCAGACCGCACGGGCCGTCGACCCTGCTCTGCCACCACGGTTTGCGCTTCGGCGGACAACATGAAGTCGAGGAACGCGCGGGCGTTGTCTGCATTCGGGGCCCCGGCGACAAGCGCCATGGCGTCGGGCGCAATGGCCGTTCCTTCCGCCGGATAGACGATCTGAACCGGTCCGCCGCCTTCAACATAGCGCAGGGCTGCATCTTCGAGCGTCACACCCACCGCCAGTTCACCATCATTGACGAAACGCGGGACCGCGCCGGAGCTGTCCGAAAGTACGAAATTGCCCAGCATGCCCTCGTAGACGTCCCATCCGGCTTCTTCAGAGTCGAAGGCCTGAAGCACTGTGGCCAGTTGGATATAGGCAGATCCCGAAGCTTCGGCACGCGCCGAAGAAATCATATCGTCATACATCGGATCGGCGAGCGCTTGCCAGCTGTCCGGAACGGGTTTGCCGTCCAGCTCCCCCTCGTTGACGATAAAGGCCATGATGACGGCCGTGAACGGGCTCCACATTTCGCTCTGCTTCATGCCGTCAGCCAGCATGTCCGTCCCGGCAGCCTCATAGGCTTCGAAGAGTGTGGGATTGAAGTCGATGACGGTCCCGTCAACGCTCCAAAGGACATCGGCCAATGGGTTTGACGATTCAGCTGTCAGACGGTTGAGCAACTCGCCGGATCCTGCCTTGATGATCTCGACGCTGGTGCCCGTCTTCTCTTCAAATATCGGAACCAGGGCATCGATGAAATTCTGCGGCACGGCGGTGTAGACAGTCACCAACCCGTCCGCGAAAGAAATTGAAGCGTTCAGGGCCAAAACGGATGTGAGTGCGATTGTTTTGAAAGTATTTTTCACGAGACCTCCCAGGTGAGAATTGTCGCCGGTTTCACCGGCACAGCCTGACGCAGAAGATCCACGTCCAGAATTAGACTGCATTTCACAACAAAACAAAGTCAACGTGATTCAGGATTTGGGCAAACTATTCCGGCCGAACATCTCCGCAACACTTGTGGCAAGCGATGACCGAGGTCCCGTCGCCCGAAAGGTGGAGCGCAGCAGGTGAAATGGATTGGATATTGGGTCATGGATAAAAACAACGGCGCACTGCCCGGTGATTTGATCTGCATGACACTTCAGTGCATTCTGCGGGATCCCTCTTTCTCTTCGGTATCCGGATCACCGTACGCGCCGTCGATCCCATCACCGACCATACTGAGGATGGCCGACACAGGGGCACCGGAACGCACCATCCCAGATACCAGTTCAACGATCAGACGGTCGCTCAGGCATTCGGGGCAAATACCGTTCTCCTGCGCTTGCTCAGCAAGACCTTGCATCGTCTTTTCTATGAAATCCTCGAAACCCGGGTCGGTCTCGTGAATGAAACTGTCCTTCATAACATCCTCTCTCGATCGCTGATTGCGATCTCATTTTGGTCTTCGTGTCACAATAGAGTATCTCTCGGGCTTGCAATGCCAACTTTGGGTGTCGGCGTAAAGTTTCCCAATGCTACCGTACGCAACAACGTCACCCAAGCCGTCGCGCCAGCAAAATGATTGTCCATGTGGCTGTGGTTTCGGACCAATAGAGGTATTTTAGGCGGTAGGTTTGCACAGTCATGGCCTGCCCCTTGACGCAAGCAGGGTGAGTTCGTGATCAGGAAGTGTGCGCGGATTGGGGTTTGCTGAGCACACCAGACGCCAGAAACACGCCTGCTGCCACGAGGGTCACGCCAAACACCTTGAGCGGTGTCACGGTTTCATCGAGAAATGCCGCGCCTCCGAGCAAGGCAAGGATCGGCGTCAGAGCCCCAAAGGCAGCCGTCTCAGCAGCGCCCAGAATCTGTACGGCATAGCCGAACAAGAACATCGCAAGGATACCGATTATGAAACTCTGAAGCACGATCATCACGATGATATCCGTCAGGCTGGACGTGGCAAAGCTGACATTGCCGGTTGCCAGCAGCAAAGGGGACATCAGCAGCGTGCCCCAAAACAGTCCAATGACCAGCCCGTGCAGCGGGCTGAGACCGCTTTGACGAAAAATCACGGAATAGACCGCCCAAGCCCCCGACCCGGACAAAAACAGCAAATGGCCCTTCCACGCGCCATCGACCGTTCCGGCGAATATTTGCCAAAGGCTGACGATCATGGCGCCGATCAATATCATCGCAAGCCCAAGGCGCCGACGCGGGCCGGTCACTTCTCCGGTCAAGACATAGGCGGCCAGTGCGGTCCAGAACGGCAACATGCCCGGCGCAAGCGCGCCGCCGTCCGAAGCAGGTGCATAAGCCAGCCCGGAGGATACGACGAAGGGAAACACCGCGCTTGCGCCGATCATCAACATCACCGCGCGCGGCCAGGACTGCCCCTGCGGCATCACACCCAAACGCCACATGACCGGAGCCATAACCAGGGCACCCGGCACCAGACGCAGGATCAGGAGTTCTTCGACCGTGAAGCTGCCCTGTACGGCGAACCGCGTGACCAGCATGAAGGCGGCCCAGATTGTCACAGTGGCAAGGGCGGCCATGAGGCCAAGTGCCCGTGTTTTCGGGAGGTTCATCGATCCGGCCTTTGACGGGGTGTTCGTGCAGTTGATTAAACTCCATTGTGCAGGCATGCGCCAGCGAAAGGCGGGCACTCTTGTGACACTGCGGTAGAAATTGCGTGCCCAATGGATGTCCAGAACGACAAAGCCGCAGTACGTGCACGGTTGCATCAGGTCGATAAATCCAGCCATGTTGCGGTTCAGACCGGAATGCGACACGTCCCCGACCGACACGGAGAACACCAAAATGCCTATCACAACAGCGATTATCGGACTTGGGATTATGGGCCGAAGAATGCTGGAGCATATGGACCGCCACGAAGGCTACGCACCCGTTGCCCTGTGGGATCCGGATGGCGAAGCCTGTCGCGCAGCGCAAGCTATTTCACCGGGCGCAAGCGTCATGTCATCCCCCCAAGAGGCAATCGCAGCCGCAGACCTTGTCTATCTGGCCTGTCCTCCTGAACCCCGAAAAGCCTATGCGCGCGCCGCAGCTGATGCAGGCAAGGCCGTTTTTCTGGAGAAACCCCTCGGGGTGGATGTAGCCGAGAGCGAGGTCCTTGTTGCGGCGCTGACAGCCGCGGGTGTTCCTGCTGCGGTGAACTTTACCCAAGCAGCCGGAGCAGCATTGTCCGATGTGACCAGCGCGGCCCGATCGGGTGCGATGGGGGATCTGATCGGCGTCGATATGGTGATTACCTACGCCGCTTGGCCGCGCGCGTGGCAACAGGCGGCGGACTGGCTGCGGTTCCGGGACGAAGGGGGAATGACACGCGAAGTCATTTCGCATTTCCTGTTTTTCTCTGAACGCATCTTTGGACCACTTTCGGTCGTCTGGGCAAAGCCCTCCTATCCCGAAAATGCCCGGCTGTGTGAGACACAAATGCTTGTGCGTCTGGAAAACGCGGAGAAAAAACCGGTCACGATCATGGCCAGCGTCGGTGGGGCGCAGCCGGATCGTCAAGAGGTGACCATCAAGGGGTCTCTGACCAGCCGCCGCATCACAGATTTTTCTGTCGATTCCGCGTCCGATGGTGGCCCATTCACCGAACTGGCCGAGCGCCCCTCGGATCCGCGTGCCGTCAGTCTCAAGGCGCAACTGGATGAGCTGCTGTTGTGCATTGCGGGTCAGCCGCACAGGCTTGCAACTCTGGACGAGGCTTTGCGCGTACAAAAACTGGTGGAAACGATGCTTGCAGGCAAAAGCTGATCGGCTGCTGCCAGACATATACAAATGACTGCCGAGTAATGAGGGAGGGATAAATTATGGCCCATCCCGGAAATGGTCCGATCGCCACAAAACCCTCTGAGCAGAGCGCAGTCCCGGCCGCATCCATGACCGCGCTGCCGAGAAGTTGCGCATGAGAGGCGTTTTCGCTCAGGTACTCTTACACCATCGCGCGGGTTTTTGCGTCGACAACCACCGTCAGATGACTGCACCGGAACGCCTTGTTGTCGCTGTGATTTACGTTTCGGTCGGACCCAGGACGGCTTTTACACGGCTGGTTTCCGCTTCGGGGCCATCGTATCCAGTATCTCCTGCGTGATTTTTGCGCTGGTACCCCTGTCTGGCCGGGCTTAGAAAACCGTATTGTCATACAGGATCATTCCTTGATTGAGGCCCCGAACTCCAGATGATGCTTCGCAGCTACCGCAACAGTTTGTTCATGGTGTTTTGCGCCGGCTTGTTCTGGTCGACGCAAGGGTTGGCCATTCGGCTGATTGAAGGGTCTGACGCCTGGCAAATTCTGTTTTACAGATCGGTTTCGCTCACCGCTTTCCTGTCGGTCGTGATCTTGTTCCGATATGGGCGCGGGTCTTTCGACGCGATCCGCAGGACCGGCTTTCCGGGCGCGGTTGGCGCGATCTTCCTCGTGTTCGCTTATGCCTTTGGCATTCTTGCGATGCAGCAGACCACCATCGCGGATGCGGTTTTGCTATTTGCGACCGCACCCTTCTTTGCAGCCGTCCTTGGATGGCTGTTTCTCGCTGAAAAGGTCCAAGGATCGACATGGATCGCCATCAGTCTAGCCATGGCCGGGATCGTCGTGATGCAAGGCGGGGCCATCGCCAACGGGAATGCTCTGGGCAATCTCTATGCCGTCGGATCGGCACTTTGCTTTGCGCTTTTCACCTTGGTTCTGCGCTGGCGCAAGGACGGCGACATGATGCCCACGGTTCTTTTGTCAGGCGTGTTTGCAGCCATTATTTGCTTTGTCGTTTCGCAGGTCACAGGCACCGGTCTTGCGGTGCCCATGGACGACATAATCGTCGCGTCCTTGATGGGTATCTTTCAAACGGGCGCAGGGCTGGTCCTTTATACAATCGGGGCGCGCACAGTCCCTGCCGTACAACTGGCTTTGTTGCCCCTGATCGAGGTCATTCTGTCACCGCTCTGGGTCGCGTTGATCATCGGCGAATTTCCGACAGTGATCGTCTTGGTGGGTGGCTTTCTTGTCGGTGTGGCAATTATCGGTGATGCAATACTGACGGCACGCAAACCAGCCGCTGAACGGGAGCGGCGCATCACTTAGCGTTTGACGGGCATCGTCCGCATCATATGCCCCTGCGCGGTCAGCCACCAAAATGTTCCTGTGCTCACCAATCGACCAAAAGATAGATTGCTGGAGCTTTGCCGAGTACCTGTGCAACGCAGCAATCTGACCGAAAAGCGTCTGGGTCAGGATCTGCCGAGACACAGCACGCGGGCTCAGCATCCACAGCAGGTGGCACCCGTGCAAACCGCAATTGGTCAAGGCGCCCCTGTGACGGCTGTCAGTCGAACGCAGCCATGGTGCGCAAGACGGCAAGGTCCACGGCGCCAGCCAACAGCATACCCGGATCGTCGTCACAGGCGTCTTCAAGCTCTTCCACAAATTCGATGTCCAGGGCTTCGCGGTCATTTTCGTCTTCGATTTCGACCAGTATGTCGATCTCTCGGTTGTAGAGCGACACCATGACCATCAATGCCACGATGTCGGAGATCTGTTGATGGTCGTCTTCGTATGTTTCGAGAATGCTCTCGCAGCTGTGGTGCATGAACGGTGTGGCGGTGTCCAGGATACTCTCCGCCTCTTCGTCAGCGGATACGGCACCAGACAATGCCAAAATGCTGATAGCCGCGGCCGCCATGGTTTTTGAATACGGGATCATTACGTGTTGTCCTTACTTGAGATCAGAAATGTGATGGCGCGCTCAGTTCCGCACGGCGCCTGCAATCGCACCGACAACGGCACCCGATCGCGCGCCCGAGTTGCCGCCAATAAGATACCCCGCGCCGGCGCCGATCGCCGCGCCACCGACCGTGTTTCTGGTCCGCTTGCTCAGGGCATCCGCCGGGGTCGGCAGAGCCAGGCTCACGCTCAGGGTTAGCGCTACTGCGACGAAAAAAGGTGTCCGAATGCGTTTCATTCAATGATCTCCGTATTGTGGGTTTTACGACCGGCTCAAGATCTGCACGACGCGATGCAGATCTGGTGTGTTTCCAACACGACAGTAATGGCGTTTGGGATGAATTGTCAGCAATAAATGACTACCGCGTTGCGGTTCTTTCAAGCGCGTCGAAAACTTGACAAGCGGGCAAAGAAAAAGACAGTTGGAGCATGGCAATAAACCGAACAGGACGATTAACGTGTACAATAAACTTCCCGCTTTCATTTGCGTTTTGGCGATCATCTCTTTGTCGGCATGTACGGGCGCGACAGTCAGAAGTGCAGCACGTTCGCAAAATCAAGCATATCAGGCTCAAGAGGCTGTTTCGGCGCAGCGCCTTGAATTTGTTGAAAAATATCAGAAATGCGTCGCAGATGCAGGCCCGGATACGCAAAAGGTGGAAGCCTGCGATGTTTATCTCCGAAGCGCCGAGGCCCTGTCTTGAGCCGTGATTGAATATCGCTTTTGAAACCTAGTGGTGGTGGCCGTCCTCGTCCAGCGCGCCGTGAATGGCAAATTGATCCAATCCGGCGTCGCGGGGCTCCACGATCCGATAGCTTTCCTTGACGCCAGCGTCGGTCAATTCGCGCGATACCAGCAATAGCGTATTGGGATGCTGGCCGTCACAAATGTCGACCATATGCATCAACTCATCGCGGGCCACAGCTTTCGCGTCCTGGATCGAAGGCGCGCCGTAGACATCGACGAAATGTTGGGCAAGCGCGTTGGTCAGTGCGTCCAACTCCGACGGCTCGACTTGTGTCACAGCCACCACGGACACGCGGCCAAAGGTCTCGATCCCCAACCAGCCGTTGGAGAAGGCTTGCCGGGCCTTGCCCGTCAGATCCGCCTCTGACCAGTTCGAGAATTCAAACCCGCCCGACAGGCACCACTCCCCGGTCCGGGCCGGCGAATGAAAAATGTTCATGTCGCTTTCGTCAAAATGGATTGCGCGCGCCAGCATCATGTTTTCAGCCCTCCAGCATTTTGGTGAGTGGGATCAGATGCGTTACGGCTCCGTCCCGCAGCAGCATCCCGAAATTTTCGTCTATGCCCAGAAATGTCCCGCGGGTTCCGCGTATCTCGATCTCTTCCCCGATGCCGTGCGCCAGTCCACGCCATTCTTTGTGCAATGGTGCGGCGCCGTCTTCGAGCCAGGTGTTTAAACCGACCAATGTGTGTTTCACCCAGGCCTCGAGCAGCGCGACCGCATCCACATCAGCGCAGCCTTCGGCATAGAGCGCGGTTTGATCAGGCATTTCACCGGTGTCGTCGGATGCAGGCCAGAGCGGCACTTCCAGCCCGATCACCAGCCAGTTCGGCTCTTCCTTCGGGTCGGATCCGGATGCGGCGGCCCGCAAATGCCCGCAGGAGGCTCCATTGACCCGGATGCCTCCGGCCCAGTCCAGATGTACCGCAACCTCTGGCGGTGCGAGCGCGCCAAGGGCGTTTTGAAACCCGACCCCGCACAGCGGCAGCATCGTCATCGAATCCTCAAGGATCACGTCCGGCGCAAACACTATTGCAGCCCGCAGCGTATCCGCACCCAGATTGTGGACAACAAGCCCCGCATCGCAACCGCGCACCGCCTCCACGCAGGCTTTGTCAAACGGGTCGATCCGGCCGTCAACCGCCAGCCCGTCAAAGAGGGGAGGGAAGGTCGGTTTCGTCATCCTCCTTTTCCGACCTTGATCAATGCTCTGGCCACGTCCCGAAACGCCTGCGCCTGCGGCGAGCCCGGTTTCGACACCACGATCGGCGCGCCTGCGTCGGCTGCCACGCGGATATCCAGATGCAGCGGGATTTCAGCCAAGAGCGGCACGCCCAGTTTTTCCGCCTCTGCCTTGACGCCGCCATGGCCAAAGAGGTGTTCTTCGTGCCCGCAATTGGAGCAGATATGCGTGCTCATATTCTCGATCATGCCAATGACGGGCGTACCCATCTGGTTGAACATGTCGATGCCTTTGCGCGCATCCAGCAAGGCAACATCCTGTGGCGTCGAAACAATGACTGCCCCATCCAGATGCGCCTTTTGCGCCAATGTCATCTGCACGTCACCCGTGCCGGGCGGCAGATCGACGATCAGCACGTCCAGCGCGCCCCACTGCACCTGCGTCAGCATCTGTTGCAGCGCACCCATCAGCATCGGCCCGCGCCAGACCACCGCTTGATCCTCATTGGTCATCAAACCGATCGACATCATCGTCACCCCGTAGTTGCGCAGGGGCAGGATGATCTTGCCATCGGGGCTTTGCGGGCGGCCCGACACACCCAGCATGCGCGGCTGAGACGGTCCGTAGACATCCGCATCCAGCATGCCCACACGGCGTCCTTCGGCCGCCAGCGCACAGGCCAGATTGGCTGCCACAGTGGATTTACCCACACCGCCCTTGCCCGACGCCACTGCGATGATGCGGTCGATGCCGGGCACTTTTTCCGGGCCTTTGGCTTCCGCGGCCCGGCCCAGCTTGAGATCCGGCGGCGGCGCCTTTTGGCTGTGCGCCGTCATGATGATCGTTACCGACACAGCCCCCAAAGCGGTCAGTTTTTCCTCTGCCTCCGCTTTGGCCGCCATGAACGGATCGGGTTGATCCACCTCCATCACAAAGCGCACCGCGCCGTCTTCCACGTTCAGCGCACGGACCAATCCAGCCTCGACCAGATCAACGCCGGAGGGCGCTTTGACATCTCTCAGACAGGCGAGAACGGCGTCTCGGGAAACAGACACCTATGCGCCTTCGATCTTGCCGGTCACGACATGTTCCAGCGCGATCCCGTCGATGGTCAGCACCACTTTGGCCTCATAGCTTTTTCCGGCTGTGTCGCCCGCGTTGCGCATCGCGTCTTCGATGGCCTGCTGGGAGGTCACGCCCACCTGCTTTAGAAATTTGCGCATCGACATGTTGAAATCTTCGCTCATGGTGACGTTTCCCGGTTTGCTGAAATGTTGACGTCGGCACCCTAGCGCCCCTAGGCTGACGTGCAACCTGACAAACGAGGCTGAAGGGTTCGTAATGCTGAGAATATTGGTTGTCCTCGCGTTGTTGCTGGCCAAACCTGTCGTGGCACAGGACAGGGCATTTGTGTTGCAGGCTCCCGCTACACTGGTTGAAACTGGATTTCTGAAGCATCTTCTGCCCCGGTTCTCGCTCAAGACCGGTATTCGGATTTCCGTGTCTGCGCAAACCGGCGATGCGAGGCTTGGGGACGATGGCACGCCTGTGTTCCAGCAAGGCGATACCGTATGGCGCTTTGCCAGTTCCGGCGACGCGGACGCGAATGTGTTCGAAGCGTGGCTGTTGTCGGACGTCGGCAAGCGCACGATCGAGGCCTATGCGCCGAACGGCAACGCGCTGTTCAGTTCCGATGTGACCGAAACCGTTGTGATCGCCACGGTCGCGTCGAGCGGCGATCTGGCGCTTGGCGAGGAAACCAGTCTCACGCAATGCGGACGCTGTCATGTGGTCAATGAAACCAACCGCATGAACGCCATCGGTTCGACTCCTTCTTTCGCTCTGATGCGAACATTTCCCGACTGGCAGGCACGGTTCGAGACGTTTTTCATGCTCAGGCCCCACGCGGCCTTTACGCAGGTTATCGACGTCACCGAACCCTTTCCCGAACACCTCCCGTCTCCCATCGTCCCAATCGAAGTCACGGTGGAGGAGGTCGAGGCGATCACCGCCTATGTCGGATCGATTGCGCCAGCGAACCTGGGATCGCCAATCCAAATTCAGTGATCCTTGCGTTTGCTGAAATAGTCGTCACTGGTGCGCACCCGAGGCCGCTCACCACCCTGGAACGGGTTGTCCGTTGAGTGAAACTGCGCCTGAATGCGGCAGTTTTCGCACATCTGGATCATTTTGGCCGCGTCGGACGTGGCGAACATCGCGTGTTTTCCAGCCAGTTTTTCGGTGATCTTTGCGATGGTGGACTTCGATCCAAACAAGCTACCGCATTCGATACAGGCAAAGGGCTCTTCTTCATACAGAACACGCTGGGTGAACGCGGCGCCGGTCAGATCCATCTGCGGTTTCAACGTGATCGCCTGTTCCGGGCAAATGTTGCTGCACAACCCGCATTGCAGGCAAGCATCTTCCTGAAACCGAAGTTGCGGCAGATCCGAATTGTCGCCCAATGCGCCGGACGGGCAAAGAGAGACGCAGGACAGGCACAAAGTGCAGGCATCGGTATCAACCAAAACGGCACCGTATGGCGCGCCTGTCGGCAAATCCGTGATGGACAATTCGGGTTGCAGAGCCTTTGCGGCCAGTCGGGCCACCTGCCGTCGCGATCCCATGGGCAGGATCGGGGCGCAGTTCAGCGGCGTCACGACAAGTTCCGACAGCGCTTCGCACAACGCGTCCGGGTCGGCCACGTGCAACAGTCGCACCACATCAGCGCCTGCCAACGCCCGCGCCAGTTCTGCTTGCCCCTCCAGTACCTCAAGTTCGGTCTTGGGTGACATCAGCACATTGACATGCTCAAACCCGCAGGCAAGCGCGGCGACCATTTCAGCATGACCAAAGCCCGAAAGAGCATCGACTTCCAGCGGGATGACATGCCCGGGCAATCCCCGCCCGAACCGGGCGCCAAGTGAAATCATTTCCAGCCCGTAACCGGCGTCATGCACCAGCAAGTGCGCGTTCGTCCCGTCGGCATTGCGATATGTGGTTGCAAGAGTCGTCAACCTTCGAAAGATCGCATCGACAGGCGGCGCGTCATAGCTGATCGCCCCTGACGGGCAAACCGCGGAACACGATCCGCAACCGGCGCAGATCATCGGATCCACCGCCACATGTTCGCCCGCCGATGAAATCGCCCCGGTTGGGCACACATTCAGACAGTTCGAGCAAGCTGGCTGTTCCGCGCGACTGTGGGCGCAGAGCGACTCCTCCAGCCGGACATAAAGCGGTTTTTCGAATGTGCCGACCATGTGCGATGCGTCGAACACTGCCTTGGCGATGGAGGGCGGGTGAGTAGGGTCCGCGCGCAGATATCCTTCGCGTTTGTCCGGGGCAGGGACCAAGGGAGTGCGCCCACTCAGATCCAGAATGATATCGCAGTTGGATACAGCACCATCCTGAGGCGCGCCAAGTGTGAATGCCCCGCGTCCTCCCGGCACGATCTGTTGCAACCCGTTGAACTTGACGGTGAAGTCGCCGAGCGCGCCATTGACCGTACGGATCGTTCCAAGGACGCAATCGAACCGGCGGTCCGCCGGGATCAGGTCTGCATCCTCCACCAGAACAGTGACCGCCAGAACGCCACATAGGTCAGCCGCGGCCTGAATCGCGGCGACGCCCCCGATAATCAGACATGTCCCCTCGGACACCACATCAACTGCTTTTCCAAGCGGCAGGGACAGCGCCGCTTCGGCCGCCAGAGCACTCATTTTCGCGGTCGGATTGCCTTCGCCCCATCCAGCGCGGTCGCGCAGGTCGACAAAGCCGGGGGCGTCCGCGCCGATCTCGTCTGCCAGATCTTCAAATATTTGTCGTTCTTGCTGACAGGCGACGATTGCGTCGCCTTGCGCCAATTCCTTGGCAGCAGCGCCGATTTGCACGGTGCATAAGCTACTGTAAACCTTGGAACATTCCAGTCCGCTGGCATTTGATATGGCATCTGTGTCCACGTTCTGACTGCCCGCACAGTCGCACACTATCAGCTTTTTTGCCATTTTCGCCCCCCTTCACCGGCCAGAAATGGCGGTGCGCCCGAAGGCTAGACGGGTTTGACGCCGGTGGTAAACCACATTTATTTCACCAAGGAGACCGGGGCGCATTTTTGCATGGCAAAAATCAAGAATACTTTCTCGTTTTTTAAAAGATCCAAATGGCGTAACGGCCTAAAGTGCGTTGACCGAATGACACATTTGTGGCACCCACCGGCCAGATCAATTTTTGCATACCAGTGCATACCGCACAGAAAGTTCTTTGAGAACGTCGATGAATCAGACCATAATCGCGATAGCCAAAGATATGAAACCGGGAACACGTTGAGTATCCAAGACAAGAAATCCGCTTCAATCCCGTTGGGAATTGTGATCCGCAGAGTGCCTGGCGTGACGCGTTGGGCCACTTATGTATGGAAGGCAATTGCCGTTCTTCCCGGCGCGGGGTCAGCGGATTGGAAAGAAATGCGGCGCGATGGCGATGCGGTCGAGTACCATGCCGCGACACTGCCACTGGAACTGTTTCGCACCGATACGGAAGCTTATTTGCACGGGCTGTCTGCCAAGGTGCCCTCCATTTATGTGGTAATGCGCCCATCCGAGAGCGATGAGCCGCTGGATATGGTTTTGGTCACCGCCTCGCCCTATGAAGCACAGGACTACACCGATACCGGGGAGGAACTGGTCGAGAAAGTTCCGATGCCCGATGGTCTGATCGCCTGGATCCGCGAGTTCGTCGAATTGCATCACGAGGATGAGGTGTTCGTCAAACGCCGCCGCGATAAGGCCCGCGTGGATCGCAAGGAAGACGGGATCGGCGATGCACGGATTCGTCAGGTGGCCGATGTCTACCGCGCCCCCGGTGCAAAAGAGACGGTCCATTGACCGCCCGCGAAGATTTCTGGGCCCGTCGCAGGGCAGGGGTCGCCGCGGAGGCGGAGGCCGAACGGGCCGCTCAAGAGGCGGAGAAGATACACAAAGACCATGCGGTCTTTGAGGGAATGGACGAGGCGGAGATGTTGGCCGCCCTTGATCTGCCGGATCCCGATACGCTGAAGCAAGGCGATGACTTCTCTGTCTTCATGGCCAAGGCCGTACCGGATCAGCTTCGCCGCCGGGCGTTGCGGATGCTGTGGCGATCAAATCCGGTTTTGGCCAATGTGGATATGCTGGTCGATTACGGTGACGATTTCACCGACGCGGCGATGGCAGTCGAGAATATCCAGACCGCCTATCAGGTCGGCAAAGGCATGATGAAACATGTCGAGGAAATGGCCCGTCAGGCCGAAGAACGTGCCAATCCACCGGCACCTGATGACGCGATCGAAGACACGGACACAGACAGCAATGTCGCCGAAGCGCCGGAGCGGGATCCGCAGCCAGAGGTCGTCAAGACCGTCGAGGATCCAGAAGGCGAAACATATGCCTCAGTCGTGCCGCGCCGCATGAAATTCAGCATCGAGGAACCCGCGTGAACGCCGCCGAAGATATGACCATTGCCACTGAAGACCGACTGCGTGCGGACCTCTATAACTTTCTGGGGCTGATGTTGTCCGGTCCGCCGGATCAGATGCTGCTGGACCAATGTGCACATCTGACAGGGGATGACAGCGAGATGGGCCAGGCGATCGCAGGTCTGGCACGCGTGGCAAAGGCCAGCAAGCCGCGCAGCGTCGAAAGCGAGTTTAACGCGCTTTTCATCGGATTGGGTCGGGGCGAGTTGCTGCCTTATGCCAGCTATTACCTGACCGGTTTTCTCAATGAAAAACCGTTGGCGGCGTTGCGATCGGATATGGCGGCACGCGCGATGACCCGCGCCCCGAACGTATACGAACCCGAAGACAACATCGCATCGCTCATGGAAATGATGGCGGGCATGATTGTCGGCCGCTTTGGCAAGCCCGCAACGCTGGACGACCAGAAGATGTTTTTCAACAAGCACATCGCGCCATGGGCCGGACATTTCTTTTCCGATCTTGAGGCCGCCAAGAACTCGATCCTTTACGCATCATTGGGCGCAGTGGGGCGTGCATTCATGAATATTGAACGCGAAGCTTTTCGAATGACCGCCCGCTAGGGCGATCACAAAATCACCGGTGGGGATGCCTGCCACAACCAGGAGGGAGACATCCCATGACCAAGGAAACCGATGGCACAAATCGCCGCGACTTTCTGAAATTGGCCGGAACCACCGCGCCGGTTGCCGCTGTGGCCATTGCCGCTGGCACGACGCAGGCTGAAGCACAGCCTGTGGATCTGGCATCAGAGAAGATGCAGGATACGGCGCATACTCGCGCTTATCTCGACAGCGCCCGCTTTTAGGACGCTTTTCTATCGACCCATGGACGACTGGTTGCGTGACGCCCGACTGTCCTTGGTAGCAAAAAAGCCAAGCGAGCAGGGGGTTGTCCCGAGCGAGCAAGGGAGGAACGAAGATGCTGAAGAAAAAAACCAACGGGGTTGCGCGACGCTCCCAGCGGACTGGCATATTATCTGACATCGCAGAGAAATCCGTAGACCGCCGTGCATTCCTGCGGGGCTCAGGCCTGGCGATTGGAGGGCTTGCTGCGATTTCGGCGACGGGTGGCACTGTCACTCAGGCCTCCGCAGCGACCGCCGCCAGCGGCGCCGTGGAAACCATCAAGTCCGTCTGCACCCACTGTTCGGTCGGCTGTACCGTTGTGGCCGAAGTCAGCAATGGCGTTTGGACAGGGCAGGAACCCGGATGGGACAGCCCCTTTAACCTGGGAGCGCATTGCGCCAAAGGGGCCGCCGTCCGCGAACATGCCCATGGCGAGCGCCGTCTCAAATACCCGATGAAAAAAGAGGGTGGAGAGTGGAAACGCATCAGCTGGGAGCAAGCCATCAACGAGATCGGCGACGGCATGATGAAAATCCGCGACGAAAGCGGACCGGATTCCGTCTACTGGCTGGGCTCGGCCAAGCATAACAACGAACAGGCCTACCTGTTCCGCAAGTTCGCCGCCTATTGGGGCACGAACAACGTGGATCACCAGGCGCGGATCTGTCACTCGACCACCGTTGCGGGCGTTGCGAACACATGGGGCTACGGCGCCATGACCAACAGCTACAATGACATCCACAATTCCAAGGCGATCTTTATCATCGGTGGCAACCCGGCCGAAGCGCACCCCGTTTCGCTGCTGCACCTTCTGAAAGCCAAGGAGCAGAACAACGCGCCTGTCATCGTTTGCGATCCCCGCTTTACCCGCACGGCGGCCCATGCGGACGAATATGTGCGCTTCCGGCCCGGTTCGGACGTGGCGCTGGTTTGGGGGATCCTCTACCACATCTTCGACAATGGCTGGGAGGACCGAGAGTTCATCCGCACCCGTGTCTGGGGCATGGACCAGATCAAGGAAGAAGTCGCCCGGTGGACGCCCGAAGAGGTTGAGCGCGTCACAGGCGCCTCGCCCGTCCAGCTCAAGCGCGTGGCGCGGACGCTGGCCAACAACCGTCCCGGCACCGTGATCTGGTGCATGGGTGGCACACAGCACACCAACGGCAACAACAATACGCGCGCGTATTGCATCTTGCAGCTGGCCCTTGGCAACATGGGCACGGCAGGCGGCGGCACCAATATCTTCCGCGGCCACGACAACGTGCAGGGCGCCACGGACCTTGGCGTTCTGGCCGATACACTGCCCGGCTATTACGGCCTGTCCGCAGGCAGCTGGGCACACTGGGCCCGTGTCTGGGACGAGGATCTGGATTGGCTCAAGGGCCGGTTCTCGGATGCCACATATGGCGACACCTCGATGATGAACCTCAACGGGATCACCGTCAGCCGCTGGATTGACGGGGTGCTAGAGGACAAGGAAAACATCGACCAGCCGGACAACACCCGCGCGATGGTTCTTTGGGGCCACGCGCCCAACTCCCAGACCCGTCAGAAGGAAATGAAGACGGCGATGGAAAAGCTGGACATGTTGGTGGTGGTTGATCCCTTCCCAACGGTCTCGGCGATTTTGCATGATCGTCAGGACGGCGTGTATCTGTTGCCCGCCACCACGCAATACGAAACACGCGGATCTGTCACCGCGTCGAACCGGTCGCTGCAATGGCGCGATCAGGTCATTGACCCGCTGTTCGAAAGCCTGCCGGATCACGTCATCATGGCGAAATTTGCCAAGAAATTCGGCTTTGAGGATCGTCTGTTCCGCAACATTTCGATGGACGGAGAAGACGAGCCGAACATCGAAGACATCACCCGCGAATTCAACCGCGGCATGTGGACCATTGGCTATACCGGCCAGTCGCCTGAGCGCCTCAAGATGCACATGGCCAACCAGCATACGTTTGACCGCACCACGCTGCGCGCCGTCGGTGGCCCCGCAGATGGGGATTTCTATGGTCTGCCATGGCCCAGCTGGGGCACCCCCGAGATGAATCACCCGGGCACGGCGAACCTTTATGACATGTCGCTGCCCGTGGCCGAGGGGGGGCTGACCTTCCGCGCCCGCTTTGGTGTCGAACGGGACGGCGAAAACCTCTTGGCGGATGGTGTCTATTCCGTCGGGTCGGAAATTCAGGATGGCTATCCCGAATTTACGATGCAGATGCTGATCGATCTGGGCTGGGACGGTGACCTGACCCCGCGCGAACGTGCAGAGATCGAATTCGTCTCCGGCTTCCGCGACACGCGGCCCGGCACCGCGGAAGTGGGCGAGCAATCGCAGCAAGGCCCCTATCCATCGGATTGGACCGACAAGATCGGCGGCGTCAACTGGAAGACCGACCTCTCGGGCGGCATCCAGCGGGTTGCGATCAAACATGGCTGTGCCCCCTTCGGCAATGCCAAGGCCCGCGCCGTTGTCTGGACATTCCCGGACCCGGTACCGATCCACCGCGAGCCGCTTTATACCAATCGGCGCGATCTGGTGGCCGATTATGGCACCTATGACGACCGCAAGTTCTGGCGCGTCCCGACAATGTATAAGTCCATTCAGGAAAACGACTTTTCCAAGGATTATCCAATGATCCTGACCTCTGGTCGTTTGGTCGAATACGAGGGTGGCGGCGATGAAACCCGGTCAAACCCATGGCTGGCCGAGTTGCAGCAAGACATGTTCATCGAGATCAACACACGCGATGCCAACAATCTGGGCGTGCGTGACGGTGCACAGGTTTGGGTGGAAGGCCCCGAAGGCGGCAAGGTCAAGGTTATGGCCACGGTCACCGAACGGGTCGGCGAAGGCGTTGTCTTTATGCCATTCCACTTTGGCGGGCATCTGGAGGGCGAAGATCTGCGCCACAAATATCCCGAGGGCGCAGACCCTTACGTGTTGGGCGAAAGCACGAACACGGCACAGACCTATGGCTACGATTCAGTGACCCAGATGCAAGAGACCAAGGCCACTCTCTGCAAAATCTGGACAGCATAAGGAGACCTGAGAAATGGCAAGAGCGAAGTTTCTCGTAGACGCCGAACGCTGCATTGAGTGCAACGCCTGCGTGACAGCCTGTAAGAACGAGCACGAAGTGCCGTGGGGCATCAACCGCCGCAAAGTCGTCACGATCAATGACGGCTCGCCCGGCGAACGGTCGATCTCGGTGGCGTGCATGCACTGTTCGGATGCGCCCTGCATGGCGGTCTGCCCAACGGACTGTTTTTATCAAAATGAGGAAGGGGTGGTGCTCCACTCCAAAGATCTCTGTATTGGCTGTGGTTACTGTTTTTATGCGTGTCCCTTCGGCGCGCCACAGTTCCCGCAGGCCGGCAACTTTGGATCACGCGGCAAGATGGACAAATGCACCTTCTGTGCCGGTGGCCCGGAGGAAAACCACTCCACAGCCGAGTTTGCCAAATACGGGCGCAACCGGATCGCCGAAGGCAAGCTGCCGATCTGCGCCGAAATGTGCGCAACCAAGGCGCTGCTTGCCGGTGATGGCGACGTCGTGTCCGGCATCTACCGTGAACGCGTCGTGGCCCGCGGCTTTGGCTCCGGTGCCTGGGGCTGGGGTTCGGCTTACGGCCAGCAGGGCGGCTAACCGCCCCTGTCTGGACCTTTGAACAGATCAGGGCGGCCCCACGCGGGTCGCCCTTTTTGCCCTATACGAAACAAGAGGAAAACCTATGCTGCGCGCGCTGATCGCTATGTTGCTGACCCTGTCGTTTATCACCGTGGCGCAGGCGCAAGAGGCCGACGCACCGGCCGCTGGGCCTGACCGCTCCGCGACCGGCGGGGCACAAACCCTCGAAGACATCATGGCCCGCCAGCGGGGTGAGGCCGTCGACAATGCGTTTCGGTCCGAAGCAATCGGCGACCCGAACAGCGCGGCGGGCATGGCCAACCAGCTTGGCACTCTGGGCGGCGCGTCCGATCCCGAACTCTGGCGCGAATTGCGCTTTGGATCTGCGGATATCACAACGCAGTATAACGGGCCGGCCGCCACGACCTTGGTGCAGGATGGCGGTATGCAATGGTTGCTTTGGCGTCAGGGGCCGCTGGCCACCTATGGCGCCTATCTGCTGGGCGGCACTATCCTGTTGCTTGCCCTGTTCTACCTCATCCGGGGCCGGATCCGCATCGACGGCCCGAAAACCGGCCGCACGATCGAACGGTTCAAGGCGGTGGAACGCTTTGGTCATTGGCTGTTGGCCGGCTCTTTCATCTTGCTTGGGATCACCGGACTCATCACCCTCTTTGGCCGCAAGGTCCTGATCCCCGCCTTCGGGCACGAGGCATTTTCGACGCTCGCGATCGCGTCGAAATGGGTGCACAACAACGTATCATGGGCGTTTATGCTGGCGTTGGTGATGATCTTTGTAATGTGGGTCATTCACAACCTGCCGGACCGGACAGACATCAACTGGATCCTCAAGGGCGGCGGTATCTTTACCAAGGGCCACCCGCCGGCCAAGAAGTTCAATGCTGGTCAAAAGCTGATTTTCTGGTCAGTGATTGTCCTTGGCACGTCAATTTCGATCACCGGACTGGCGCTGCTGTTTCCCTTCGAAATCAACATGTTTGCCGCCACTTTTGACAAGCTCAACAGTTTCGGAATCTCCAACGCATTGGGTATGGGTGAGTTGCGCACAACGCTCGCCCCGCATGAAGAGATGCAATACGCCCAACTCTGGCATGCCATTGTCAGCTTTGTGCTGATGGCCATCGTTCTGGCACATATCTATATCGGATCGCTCGGGATGGAGGGGGCCTATGACGCAATGGGCTCTGGCGAAGTTGAGGAACAGTGGGCCCGCGAACACCATTCGCTGTGGGTCGAGGAGGTCAAGGCCAAGGAGAAGAAGGCCGCTTCCGAAAGTGCAACGCCCGCAGAATAGATGCTGCGGGGGGTTGTCATAGCATCCGTAATGGCGTCGCCGCTGGCGGCGCAGGAATTTTATACCCTCAAGGGACACGGCGGCCCGATCATGGATGTCGCGGTGTCCCCGTCAGGTCAGATCGCCACGGCCAGTTTCGACAATACCGTCGGCGTCTGGACACCGGACGGTCCTCTTTGGCTGGAAGGGCATCGGGCGGCTGCGACGACAGTCAGCTTCGTGAACGACCGCGCGCTTGCCTCCGGCGGCGATGATTTCAAACTCTGGCTCTGGTCGACGGCCACTGCCGAGGGACGGCAAGCCGCTGCGCACACGGCCAAGATTGCAGATGTCGTGGTTTCCCCGGATGGGCGGACCATCGCAACCGCCTCATGGGACAGCACCATCGGGCTGACCCCTGTCAAAGGGCTTGATGGGCCGATACCCACTTGGCAGGTGCGTGACACCGTGCACCTGTCCGGTCATCGCGCCGGGGTGAACGCCATTGCTTTCACGCAAGACGGTCAAACGCTGTATTCCGCATCCGTGGATGGCACCATCCGATCATGGCAAGTGCACGATCCCAAAGCTGTCTCGACGGTGGTGGTGAAACACGGGTTCGGGGTGAACCGGCTGGTCGTCAACGACGCAGAGGGCTGGCTGGCCTATGGCGCGACTGACGGCGGCACCCGGATGATCGATCTGGAAACGGGACAGAGCCTTGCCGATTTTACCCTTGGGCGCCGCCCGATCCTGTCGATGGCCTATGATCCGGTCGGCAGATCACTGGCGGTAGGGGACGGGCAGGGGTACATCATGTTCATTGATACCGACACGCGCCGCATCTCGAATGATTTTCGCGCCTCAAACTCTGGCCCGATCTGGGCGTTGTCGTTTTCCCCAGACGGACAAAGCATCCATGCAGGCGGGATCGAGGATATCGTTTATTCTTGGCCAGTCGCCGCGACAGGCCAACAAGTTCCGATGAACGGCGGCACACGAACGTTTTTAGAAGATCCCAAGACCCTGCCCAATGGGGAACGTCAGTTCAAACGCAAATGCTCCATCTGCCACACGTTGACCAAGGGCAGTGCGCGCCGCGCCGGGCCAAGCCTTTATGGTCTTTTCGGGCGCAAGGCGGGCGCAGTCGCCGATTACACCTATTCGGAGACGCTTGACGGCTCCGACATCATCTGGTCAGCAGAGACGATAAATGCTTTATTTGATCTGGGACCGGATCACTATATCCCCGGCACCAAGATGCCGATGCAACGGATCGTGAGAAAAAGGGATCGGGACGACCTGATCGATTATTTGCGCACCAAAACGGTGCAGGGAGAGAACTGAAATGAAAGCCATGCTGGCAGCCTTTGTGGCCATCGCCGTCATCTCCGTCGGGTCCAACTACATCCTTCAGCAAGTCGGGTTCTCGACCCAGGAACGGGCGTCGGGCGCGGCTGTGCGTCTGGACGACTGACGCGTCTTTTTTGGGTAGGACAGCGCCACAATGAATGAGATCTGGGCCGGCATGCTCGCGGCGTTCCGGCTGATTGTGACGCTGGACGCCGATCTGGTAGAAATCACGCTGCGCTCGTTGCAGGTCAGCCTGTCGGCTCTGGTGATTGCGTGCGTCATCGCGCTGCCTTTGGGAACATGGCTGGCCATCCGCCGGTTTCGGTTCCGGCGCGCGACAATTGCCACGCTGAATGCATTGATGGGGCTGCCGCCTGTGGTTGTGGGCCTCATCGTCTACCTGCTCTTGTCGCGCTCCGGTCCGTTTGGGGTTCTGGGGCTGCTCTTTACACCCACTGCGATGATCATCGCCCAGGTGATCATCATCACACCGCTGATCGCATCGCTGACCCATCAAGCCATGCGCGAGCTTTGGGCCGAATATCATGACCTCCTGATTTCGCTCAACACGACCAGCCGCCAGCGCATCGCCACGTTGATCTGGGACGGGCGGCGCGCCTTGCTGACCGGGGCGCTGGCCGGGTTTGGCCGCGCCATCGGAGAAGTCGGAGCCATCATGATCGTTGGCGGCAATATCGACCACGCCACGCGCGTGCTGACCACGGCCATTGCGTTGGAAACGGGCAAGGGCGATTTTGCACTGGCGCTTGGGCTGGGCTTCGTTTTGATCGCGCTGGCCCTGCTGGTGAACTTTGCCATCCACACCCTGTCGCGCACAGAGCAGGAGGGGACATGGTAGACGCCTCAATCCTTGTAGCGTTACGTGATACCTGCGTGAAACGGCGGGGCAAAACCATCCTCGGGCCAGTCAATCTCGACCTCTTGGACGACGGGTTTACGATCGTGCTGGGGCCAAACGGAGCGGGCAAAACAACCTTGCTCAAGGTGCTGCACGGGGTCGAGCGGGTGTCATCGGGCACCGTCAAATGGTCTGTTCCGGACGCGGTCGCGCGGCAAACGCAGGCCTACGTGTTTCAGCGCCCCGTCATGTTGCGGCGCTCGGTACGCCAAAACCTGGCCTACCCACTCAAGTTGGTCGGGGCATCTGCATCCGACATCGACAATGGCGTGACCTTCTGGGCCGCGCAGATCGGCCTGACCGAGATGCTTGACCGGCCCGCAACACGCTTGTCGGGAGGAGAAAAACAAAAGCTCGCCCTTGGGCGTGCCTTGATCCGCACCCCACGGGTTCTCTTTCTGGACGAGCCCTGCGCAAATCTCGACGGCCGCTCCACCCGTGAAATCGAAGGGGTCTTGCAAAGGGCAAACGCGGCGGGCACCCGGATCATCATGACCACTCACAACCTGGGACAGGCGCGGCGTCTTGCCAGCGACATCGTCTTTCTGTTGAATGGAAGACTCCATGAACAGGGGCGGGCTACAGACGTGTTACGCGCGCCCCAAACGCCTGAGGCCAAGGCCTTTTTCCAAGGAGATATTGTCGAATGATACGTTTGCTGGTTTTTGTTTTGTCGCTGTTTTCAACCATGGCGGCAGCCGAGACGATGAAGCTCGCAGTCACCACCAGCTTTCATAATTCCGGGCTGTCCGATGTTCTGCTCCCTGTCATTCTCGAGGACACCGGACTGGAGGTTCAGTTACTTGTCGTCGGCACGGGGCAGGCCTTGCGACTGGGTGAAGCGGGCGATGTGGATGCCATCCTCGTGCATTCCCGCGCTGCCGAGGAGGCGTTTGTCGCCAAGGGATTTGCGCCCTATCGCCGAGAGATCATGTATAATGACTTCGTTTTCATCGGTCCTCAGTCGGATGCCGCAAAGATTGCAAGTGCAGGGGATGCAGCCGACGCGCTGACCCGTATTGCTGAGACGGAAGCCCCCTTTGTCAGCCGCGGTGATGAGAGCGGCACGCACAAAAAGGAGTTGTCGCTATGGAGCGCCGCGCAGCTGGACCCTGCGCAGTTCGGCAGCTGGTACAAGGCCGTCGGTGCGGGCATGGGCGCCAGTTTGAACACGGCGTCGGGACTGGATGCATATATTCTGGCGGATAGAGCAAGCTGGCTGAATTTTGCCAATAAGGGCACGCTGGCCTTACTCTTTTCAGGGGACCCGGCGCTCTTCAACCAGTATGCCTATTTGCCGATCGATCCCGCGCGCCATCCTCATGTCAAAGCCGAAGCACAGCGCACTTTGGAAGATTGGCTGACCAGCCCAAAGGCAGAGGCTTTGATCAATGGCTACAGGATCGAAGGCACATCGCTGTTTGTGTTCAACGCCGAGGGGTAGGCGACAGCCATGTCGATTTATGGTTGGTGCTATCACCCTCAACTACAAATACGGCTAACAAAGAGGGGTCTCGTCGGGTCATCATATCTAATCCGACGCGGCCCGAATATCAACGATCAGATGTACAATTTGGCCAAGACCAGTACCAGATCACCCGGCTTGCAAGGGCGTGACGCTTCCATGTCGTCACCTGCGGCGCCTCTCAGTGTTTGTATGCAAACACTTGCCGATAATAGATGAGCCTTGTGCTTGGCCGCAATCTTTTGCGCCGTCTTGTCAGCACGCGACGGATCAGGCGCCGCCGTCACTTTGAATTTGCCTGAAAAACCGCGTCTCTTCGTCTTTTGTGTATCCTGTCGTCAAGGTTGGATACGTCTCAGAACGCTGCCCGATGTGGCCGAACATTTTCAGAAGAAGCTCTACCCTGACGATCCGTCCCGGGCTCACATTTGAACTGTTCCTTTCCTTTTCTTATCAAAGGGCAGCCCAATCCTCACCCGAACCGGGGAGTTTTGGGCGAACCCAAAGGTCAATATTTGGCGAGTTCCTTCAGGATCGAAGGATAAATGTCCCGCCCTGCATCACGGCCCCAGAAACAGTCCAGATGCCCGTACCCGGAAAAGACCTGACGGGTGAACTTGTCGGCGCTGCTCGGTAAGGCATGGCGCAGCCAGTGTTGCGTGCGCAAAGTCGTGTCTGGCAATACCAGTTCATTCAGCGACCCGGCCATCATGTGAACCGGAAAGTCGAGCCGCTCCGGATGGGTCAGGTAGACGTTCTCGCCCGCGGCATTTACCGCACGCCCCTTGGACATGATCAGCCCCAGTTGCTCGAACGCAAAGGTGGCAACCGGACCGACAAGTTCGCCAAGTGCGTTATGGGTTTTCTGGTTCAGGTTCGCATGCAGGTAGACGGGCCCGAAGGCTCCGAAAATCCGGTGACACGTCGGGCTGTAACACGGCTCTCCACTGGGGAACGGAACATTCCAAAGCAATGTGTTGATCATCAGATCGGTCGTTGCCTTGTCGTCCATGTCGCCGCTCGGCGGTGCATGCGTCGTCAGATCAAAAGATTTCCGGGGCGCAAACAGGCTGGCCGTGGCCGCACTTCCCGTCAGTTTTTCGATCGCCGCACGCCATTCCGGCGACAGACCTTCGCGGATCATCTTGGCGATGTTGATGTCCGACTTGATCTGGTTGAACGACCCGGTGACCGGATGAACGCTGAACTGATTGATGATCAGTTGCCTGATATTGGTGCTGTAGCCGCCCAGCACGGACATCATGACCGTGAGGGCACCAAGACAATGGGCCACGACCTGAACGGAGTCGACGTCCGAGCGTGCTTTGAGGACAGTTTCGACAGCCCAGGGCCAGTCGACACTGGCGATGTCGTCCACCGAGTAGTCACCGACATTGGCCGGGGTATTGGCAGGGCTGGCACGGTGATCAAACAGCCAGATATCGTAGCCTTCCTTGATCAACTCGCGCACGATCGACGTGTCGGTGGTGTTCAACGCAAAGCTCATGGCCTTGACGCCAAAGCCAGAGGCCAGAATGACCGGGCCCTTGGTACCGGCTTCAAAGCGCGTCAGTTGGATGCGCGCGCCATCGGGCGTCGTCGCTTTGGTCGTCTTACCGAGAATATCAGGGAAGTCCGGCACATGGCCGTCCTCTTGCCGCGGCATGATATCTTTGGGCTCGTTCTGTGCCGGGAAATTGTACAGATAGGCAGGCAGGCCGCCATAGGTTTCAAAGACCAGCTTGGCAAAGAGCGCTCCGGCCTGGGCCTCGAAATACATCTCAAGATCGGCAAGCGCCGATTTGGGCTTTCCTTCCGCATCCTTTCCAAAATAGTTGATGGCAAAGCGAAAAAACTTGTTTAGATAGTCCTTGTCTTTGACAAGATCCTTGAAGGTCTGATCCGCAATAGCATCAAGGGCTGTTTTGACCAACTCCGTAATCGTTTCGTCAGTGTCGTATTTGGCACGTATCGTCTGTGCCTGCTTGAGCAGATCTTGCAACCCGAGCTTCATCTGGCCTTGCAGGATGACAGCGTCATCTTCGATGATATCGACATTCAACGTCGTCAAATCCGTCCACCAATTGCTGCCAGGACGGCGGTTAAGTGTCTTGTAGCCTTTGAATTTCTTATGTTTATCCAGGTCACCGCTATAGGTCATCAACCATTTGTCGACATGTTCGGTGTCGAGCTTAAGCAACTCGAACACACCATTCGATATCGTATAGTCCTTGGGGTCGCTTCCGTCAGGGCGGTTGATTATGACATGACCCGAAAGCCCCGCCGCATGGTTGCAATCGTTCGTTGTCTTTTCGAGATCCGGTGACAAGACCGTAAAGTTGCCAACGACCGTACACCCCTCTGCGGCACCTGACGCCGCGTTCACGACATAGGCATCCGAGATTGGATTGTCGCGCCCCACACCTGCAATCGGAGTGCCCAAGCTGCCGCGCATCGTTTCGTCAAAGCTCAAAGACGGAGAAATATCGCCGACAACCGTGGTAAAATATTTGATCAGATCCTTGGCTTTTTCGGTATTTGGTGCGTTAGGCTCAAATATGATCGAAATGATCTTGTCCAGATATGCAGTAATTTCCTTGAATGCAGGACCGACATCGTGCTGCATATCACACTTATAGTAGGCTTTGTCGAATTCGAAGCGCTCGCGTAATGTGAATCCGCCCAATTTATCCTTCGCCAAGTTCCAGAGATCGTTGGCGACCTCCGTTGACTCTTCATAGCTTTCGTCGATCCGTTTCACGTAACCTTTGAGTGCATTATCTAGGCAGCGGACTCATAAAACTCGATCCACAGCCTGACGGATGCCAGTTTGATCATCGACAGGAAATTGCGTGATGT
>NZ_JAIMIA010000031.1 GCF_019966495.1 Tateyamaria pelophila
CCTCTGCCGGGGCACGCCTCGGCAGGGGCTCTCAGCGCAATCTCCAACTAAATTTCCAGACGTCAGGTTACAGTACCAAATATGCTCGTACAAACCGCGTCTAATGCAGCCTGCTTGTAGCCATCCGTTCGCAATCGGTTATCATAGTATCAGCTCTTCATTCCACACAAGGCTCCACACCATGAAACAAGTCCCCAAGCCCAATACTGACGAAGACCTGATCCAAGCCTTTCTCGACAAGGGTGGAGAGGTCAAGAAGGGCAAGACCAAGCCGATGCCCGAGGGTCTGGGTCTGTCCAACAATCAGTGGGGCAATACGCTGACCAAAGAGGAAAAGGCGGCGCGCAAGGCGGTTGAGGCGGCAGCCAAGACTGAGGCCAAGACGTCGAAATAACTCAGATCCGGTCGACGTAGACGCCGATGGCGGCTTCCAGCTCTCGCTCTTCATAGCCGAAATGGCTTTGGATTGCGCGGTGCAGCGCCGCGAACGTGGTCCGGGTTTCGGCGAAGCCCTCGGCATCGGGGGTCCTGCTCAACCGCTCTGAACAGTTGACCAACCGGTTCAGCAATTCATGCACGACCTTATGTTCCTCGCGCAGCCGCGCGATGAGGGCGACGAAGGGCGGGGCTTTGCCTTCGATCTCGGGGAACATGTGGTGTTCCTCTATGTTGTGATGCATCGACAGCATCCGGCAGCCTTGCCCACACAGGTTCCCGAAAGCTGCAAAGTTCTGGTGCATGTCCGAGGCCAGAACGATCTGCGCCAGATGGGCAGGGGGTGTGTCCCCGGCCTCGATCCGGTCGATCACCGCGCTCAGCCGCGCCATGTCCTGTAGGTAATGCGCATGGATGGCGGCAAGATGGCGGCCCTTTTGTCGTTGGCCTTCGGTGACGTTTTTCAGAACCGGGGCTTGCGGGCGCGTGCCGGTCTCGACGCTCAACGCGTCGAGCGGCGTGGTTGACAGATCGCTCAAGCCGCTATTCCCAACCGTAATTGAAGGACACCGACACCCGCTCATCCTCGGCCATGTTCATCGGCACCTCGTGGCGCAGCCAGCTTTCCCAAAGCAGCACATCGCCCACCGACGGACGCGCATAGTGGAACTGTCGCAAATCCTCGGGTGCGTCTGCAAGCCGACCGGGTGACGCCATCATCATCGGCAAGCGTGGGTCTTCGAGCTTGAGCGCAGAAGTGCCTTCGGGCATCGCCACATAGGTCGTGCCGGAGATCACCGAGTGGGGGTGGATGTGCCCGGTGTGGATGCCGCCTTCTGGCAGGATGTTGATCCAGATGCTATCCAGTTTGAGTTTCTTGTCGCCCAGATCAAAGGCAAGATCACGGGCAAAGGCCGCGACATGGGCATCCAGAGCCTTGACCAGATCGGCAAAGATCGGGAACCGCCAGGGCAGATCGTCCAGTGACGCATAGGAGGTGTATCCGGGATAGCCCTCCCGCTCGCACCAGTTATGGCCCGCCTCGTCATCTTCGGCGATACCGTAACAGTTTGTGGTCAGTTCTGCCGGGTCAACCGCAGGGGCGAACTCAGACAACGGGGCATGATAGAGACGGGTCGCGAAGAGAGAAGTGATGTGTGGCATGGAACTTTGTTAACTCAGCATGAAACGAAAGGCGATCAGGTTTCAGTGCAGATATCACATCTATTCAAATTCCAACCCAATTGACGCCATCAGATGATAATAGGCAAAAAGGGCCGCAAGGAAAAAGGCAAAGAGTATCAGTTCGTGCTTGAAATGGTTTGAGTGGAAGAAATCACGTTCGCGGTGGTGCAAGACGTCCATCAGCTCGTCCGCAAACCGGATCGACAGGAACGTGCCAATCCCCGACAGGACAATGATCGCCCAATACGGCACCGGGTTGGTCAGAATGACAAGGAACGCGCGCGTCAACAGTGTGGTGTCATAGGCTTCGGGCCAAAAAAGCAGAGCGGCCGAATTGACGGACAGCGCCACGGCCCAGACCACGATTTCAGACACCACCATGCGGATTCCGAACAGCAGGCGCAGCGGGAAATCCAAGAGGAAGCCGGCATCGGCCACCGGTGTGCAAAGCACGAAAAAGCTCCACGTCAGCCCCGCAACGATCCCGCTGGTTGCGAGATCATACTGATAGTTGAGATATGCGAAATAACCGACAAGAACGCCCAACAAGAGGGTAAATTTCACGATCACTTGCCGCTGCGGATGTACTGCCACCATGCCCGTCCTTTGCAAGATGTGTGGGAGTGATGTACTCCTTGTAAATCAATGCGTCCAGCGATTGCGCGCGCATTATGAAACGCTTGGTATTTAAGGGTTGCCATAACCCAGTACCCCCCATATACGGCGCACTTCACCACCCACTCCACGGGAATCAGGGTGACCCGGCGCAATTCGCCAAGGGCCCTCTCGTGATGTTGAAAGGAATAGGCGCATGAACGCCCAAGAACTTCGGGATAAGACCCCGGACCAGCTTCGTGATGAACTGGCAAACCTGAAAAAAGAAGCCTTCAACCTGCGTTTCCAGCAGGCCACTGGCCAGCTTGAGAACCCTGCGCGTTTGCGCGGTGCCCGTCGTGATGCAGCCCGCGTCAAGACGATCCTCAACGAACAAGCCGCAAAAGCTGCAGAATAAGGAAATCACGATATGCCCAAGCGTATTCTGACCGGCACCGTGACATCCGATGCCAACGCCCAGACAGTTACCGTTTCCGTAGAGCGCCGCTTTACGCACCCGGTTCTGAAAAAGACCATTCGTAAGTCCAAGAAATACCGGGCGCACGATGAGAAGAATGTTTTCAAAGTAGGGGATTCTGTTCGCATCATCGAATGCGCCCCCAAGTCGAAGACAAAACGTTGGGAAGTGCTGGAGGCCTGAAGCCCCCGGCATTTGCCACATTAATCGAAACCCTGGGGATCAGGCACGCATCGCCCCCCAAAGGTCGGGAGAAACCATATGATCCAGATGCAAACCAACCTGGATGTAGCTGACAACAGCGGCGCACGCCGTGTTCAGTGCATCAAGGTGCTGGGTGGTTCCAAGCGTAAATACGCATCCGTCGGCGACGTCATTGTCGTGTCGGTAAAGGAAGCCATTCCGCGCGGCCGTGTGAAAAAAGGGGACGTCCGCAAGGCCGTCGTCGTCCGCACCGCCAAGGAAGTTCGTCGTGACGATGGCACAGCCATCCGTTTTGATCGCAACGCCGCCGTTATCCTGAACAACAACAATGAGCCTGTCGGTACACGTATCTTTGGCCCGGTTGTTCGCGAGTTGCGTGGCAAGAACTTCATGAAAATCATCTCGCTGGCTCCGGAGGTGCTCTGATGGCTGCGAAACTCAAAAAAGGCGACAAGGTCGTCATGCTTGCGGGCAAGGACAAGGGCCGCGAGGGAACAATTTCCTCGATCGATCCCAAGGCGAACAAGGCTGTTGTTGACGGTCTGAACATCTCGATCCGTGCCACACGTCAAAGCCAGACGACACAAGGCGGCCGCATCCCCAAGGCGATGCCGGTAGATTTGTCGAACCTGGCACTGCTGGACGCGAATGGCAAAGCCACCCGCGTTGGTTTCAAGATGGATGGCGACAAGAAAGTCCGCTTTGCCAAGACAACAGGGGACGTGATCTGATGCTCGACACAGCAAACTATACACCCCGCCTCAAGGCAGCGTATCGCGATACGATCCGCGCTGCGATGAAAGAGGAATTCGGCTACAAAAACGACATGCAGATCCCGCGTCTGGACAAGATTGTCCTGAACATCGGATGTGGTGCTGAAGCCGTCCGTGACAGCAAGAAAGCCAAATCCGCTCAGGAAGACCTGACCGCGATTGCAGGCCAGAAGGCGCTGACCACAGTGGCCAAGAAATCCATCGCGGGTTTCCGGGTCCGTGAGGACATGCCTTTGGGTGCCAAGGTGACTTTGCGCGGCGACCGGATGTACGAATTCCTGGACCGCCTGATCACGATCGCGATGCCGCGTATCCGTGACTTCCGCGGCATCCCCGGCAAATCGTTTGATGGCCGTGGCAACTATGCCATGGGTATGAAAGAGCACATCGTTTTCCCTGAAATCGACTTTGATAAAGTCGATGAGACCTGGGGAATGGATATCGTGATCACCACGACAGCAGACAATGATGCCGAAGCAAAAGCCTTGCTCAAGCATTTCAACATGCCCTTCAACTCGTAAGCGCAGAGGAAAAAGATATGGCTAAAAAATCCATGATCGCGCGCGAAGTGAAGCGCGAAAAGCTGGTCAAGAAGTACGCCGCCAAGCGCGCCGAACTCAAAGCAATCATCAGCGATGAAACCAAGCCGATGGAAGACCGTTTCCGCGCTTCGCTGAAGCTGGCGAAACTGCCGCGCAACAGCTCGGCCGTGCGTCTTCACAATCGTTGCCAACTGACGGGTCGTCCGCATGCGTATTACCGCAAGCTGAAGATCAGCCGGATCGCGCTGCGGGAGCTTGGCTCTGCGGGCCAGATCCCTGGCCTCGTCAAGTCAAGCTGGTAAGGGAGAGAGAGATATGAACGATCCTATCGCCGATATGCTCACCCGGATCCGCAACAGCCAGATGCGCGGTAAATCCGTGGTCTCGACCCCCGCGTCGAAACTGCGTGTGCGCGTCCTCGAAGTGCTTGCGGACGAAGGCTACATTCGTGGTTTCGAAGAAACCAAAGGTGAAGATGGCCACCCCGCTATCGAAATCAGCCTGAAATATTACGAAGGCGAACCTGTCATTCGCGAGTTGAAGCGGGTCTCAAAACCCGGTCGTCGCGTCTACATGGGCGTCAATGACATCCCATCGGTCCGTCAGGGCCTGGGTGTGTCGATTGTCTCCACCTCAAAAGGTGTGATGTCGGATGCAAGTGCACGCAGCCAGAATATTGGCGGCGAAGTGCTCTGCACGATCTTCTAAGGAGCAGCAGATGTCTCGTATTGGTAAGAAACCGGTCGACCTGCCTTCGGGTGTTTCGGCATCCGTCTCTGGTCAGATGATCGAAGTCAAAGGCTCCAAAGGCACACGGTCGTTCAAGGCGACCGACGATGTGACGCTCAAAGTCGAAGACAACGCCGTCACCATCACCCCGCGCGGGTCGTCCAAGCGGGCGCGCCAGCAATGGGGCATGTCCCGCACGATGGTCGCCAATCTGGTGACCGGCGTGACGGATGGGTTCAAGAAAGAGCTTGAAATCCAGGGTGTTGGTTACCGGGCGTCGATGCAGGGGAACTCCCTGCGTCTGAACCTGGGCCTGTCGCATGACGTTGACTATGTGCCACCTGCCGGTGTCACAGTCACAGCCCCCAAGCAGACCGAAGTGATCGTCGAGGGTATCGATGAGCAATTGGTCGGCCAGGTTGCCGCAAACATTCGTGAATGGCGCAAGCCCGAGCCCTACAAAGGCAAAGGCATCCGCTACAAGGGCGAATTTATCTTCCGCAAGGAAGGCAAGAAGAAGTAAGGACCAGACAAATGGCAAACAGCAAACGGACCCTGTTCCTCAAGCGCCGCCTGCGCGTCCGGAACAAACTTCGCAAGGTCAATGCAGGGCGTCCGCGCCTGAGCGTTCACCGTTCGAACAAGAACATCAGCGTGCAGCTGATCGACGACGTGCAAGGTGTGACCCTGGCCGCTGCCTCGACCCTCGAAAAGGATCTTGGCGTTGTGGGCAAGAACAACATCGAAGCAGCGACCAAGGTCGGTGCGGCGATCGCAGAGCGCGCGAAGAAGGCCGGCGTGGACGTTGCGTACTTCGACCGTGGCGGCTTCCTCTTTCACGGAAAGGTCAAGGCCCTTGCCGACGCCGCCCGTGAAGGTGGCCTGAAAATCTAAGACCTGCGGAGGGCGGCGACGCCCTCCCGATGATCCGGGGGCAACAGGCTCACCTGGATTGAGATAAACTGGCGCAAGCCACCTGAATAAAGGATGTTCTCATGGCAGAACGTGATAATAACCGTCGCGGCCCCCGTCGCGACCGCGACGAGTCACCGGAATTTTCGGATCGCCTGGTCGCGATCAACCGTGTGTCCAAAACAGTAAAAGGTGGTAAGCGCTTTGGTTTCGCCGCCCTTGTTGTCGTAGGCGACCAAAAAGGCCGCGTTGGTTTCGGTAAAGGTAAGGCGAAAGAGGTCCCCGAGGCTATTCGCAAAGCCACCGAGCAAGCCAAGCGCCAGATGATCCGCGTCCAGTTGCGCGAAGGCCGGACATTGCACCACGATATGGAAGGCCGCCACGGCGCCGGGAAAGTCGTGATGCGGACAGCCCCTGAAGGTACCGGTATCATCGCCGGTGGTCCGATGCGTGCCGTGTTCGAAATGCTGGGCGTGAAAGACGTTGTGTCCAAGTCGATCGGTTCGCAAAACCCCTACAACATGATTCGCGCAACCATGGACGGCCTCCGCAAAGAGCAGTCGCCCCGTGGTGTCGCGCAACGTCGTGGCAAGAAAGTGTCCGACATTCTGCCCAAGCGTGACGAAGCACCTGCTGCCGACGCGGCACCTGTGGCTGAGGAGGCCTGAGACAGATGGCAAAAACAATCGTTATAAAACAAATCGGTTCCCCCATCCGCCGTCCCGCGAAGCAGCGCGCGACTTTGATTGGTCTGGGTCTGAACAAGATGCACAAAACCCGTGAGCTGGAAGACACACCTTCCGTGCGTGGCATGGTCAATTCGATCCCACACATGGTCGAGATCATCGAAGAAAAAGGCTGACGTCTGGCAGATTGAAATCCGCCTTACGACCTTGATTGAACGCCTCGCGGGAGACTGCGGGGCGTTTCTTTTTGACGTCGCAGACCGGTCGTTTCCCCAGAAGCTCATCGCGTCAGGTGAAAGCTGCGCGTTCTGGTTCAGTGTTGTCCCGACTGATCAGTGCACAACCCAGAGTGACTCGCAACGCATCGGCCAGTTCATCCACCGTTTCCGCGGAGACATAGAGCCCACCGGTGCGATCCGCGAGGCACTTGGCCACGGTGTTACCCGCGCCAACATCCTGCTGTTCGGGATTGTCCCAGCTGAAAAAGTCGAAAACCACTTTGAACCCGATCACATGAACAGTCAGGTCAGCGGCTTCTGACGCCAGTTCGGCCCCCAAGGCGCAGGGCCGTCCTCCACATGTCTCGTTCCCATCCGTGACCAAAACGACAATTCCGGGGCGCACCTTGTAATCCAGCGCTTGGGTCGCGGCACGCACCGCAGCCGTCAGCGGCGTCAGCCCTTTGGGGTGCAATCTGTCGATATCCGAAATGATTGCAGCGGCTGCATCGTCGCGTGGTCCAAACCGCAAATTGATATTATCGCAGGCGGCCCTTGTTCCCGGTCCATAGGTCAATAGCCCGACCCGCCGGAAGGGCGTGATGTCGGGGATTGCATCCCGGACGGCCTCGCGTGCCTCAACGATCCGGGTCTTGCGTTGGAGGTCGAAGGTCAGCTCGGCCATCGAGGCGGAACCGTCAAAAACGAGCATTGCATCTTTGGCGCAGCCCGCAGCGCCTTCGGACGTCAGAGAGGTCAGTGGCAGGACCAGAGCCGCCAGACTTACGGCGCACAGCAAGGGTATGTGATTGGCATTCATGGGGACACCCTGACACCGGCGTTGGGACCAGATCAATGACCCGGTGTATTTTCTTTGCTCTGTCTGCAATGGCCCCGTAGCGTGGTCCCATGACCGAACTGACATATTATTATTCCGCCCATTCAGCCTTCGCCTATCTCGGCTCTGCCCGTGTGATGGAGATCTGCCGGGCCCACGATCTCACGCTGGTGCATCGCCCGATCCCGTTGTCACCGGTGGTCGAAGCGCAGGGCAGTCTGCCGTTTCGCGCGCGCACGCAGGCTCATGTTGACTACTTCTTTGGGCGAGAGATCGAACGCTGGGCCGCATACCGTGACGTCCCGGTCGTCCAGTTTCGCCCAACCTATCACGATGCGGATTACACTCTGGCCAGCGGCATGATCCTTGCCCTTGGGGATCGCGGGCCTGCTGTCGATGCGATGGCCCATGCTCTGCTTGAAGCGCATTGGCGCGATGATGCGGACCTGTCGGATATCGCAACCTTGTCGAGCATAGCTGTGCGGCTTGGTCATGATGACGCAACTCTCCTGACGCAGGCCCAAGCGCCTGAGGTCGTTGAGCGTTACGCGCAGAATGCCCAAGCGGCTTTGACTGCAAATGTGTTCGGCTCGCCGACCTATGTGCTGGAGGGGGAGATGTTCTATGGGCAGGATCGCCTGGAACTCTTGGAACGCGCCATTGCCGTTCCCTTTGCCCCGACCCGTTGGCGTAACCCGCCGGTGAACGCACGTTAGGCAAGTGGCGCATAAGCGATCGGGCCTTTCAGAAGCCGACTTTCTGCTGCCAGACGATCGGGGCCATTCCAAGTTCCGCTTTGCGCGTATGCCCCAATTTAGTCGCAAGGACAATCACGCCGTACAGAACAAAGAGGTACACTGGGTACGCCAGAAGCACCCAGGACGGTTCTCCAACGGCCAGAACTGCCAAAGCGGACGCGCAAAAGGACATGACCCAGGTGGACATCGTTTCCGAGCCCGGATCCCTGTACGCCTTCTTGATCGTTGCGACGCCGCCCAAAGAAGACACCGCAATGACGATGGCAAGCGCATAGGCCGTCGTGTCCGTCATGATCCAAAGCAAGACACCAATTCCCGCCGCGATCAGCATGCAGGCGTCACTTGCGTTCAGCAGGGACCCTGTGCCACGTGAAATCGACAATATGAAAATGAAGACCGTACTCGCGGCCTGAATGGCGACAAACCAAAGCGAACTCGTCGCGCCTTCATAGATCTGGGAGCACAGTGTGATGCTGCTGAGCACGGACCAGATGAACCACGATGCGCGCTGCGGCTGTGTCCGCAAGGCCAATGTATCCCGGACGTAAGGCGCAAAGGCGAAAATGCTGACCAGACCAGCCAAAAGCCCGATGATGGGCAGCGCATGCTCGGTGTACCGGGGCGATACCCCGGCACTGTGAAATAAGATTTCAATCACTAACAACAGACTCCGAAAAAATCTGATATGAAAAATGTGCGGCTGAAAATTTATATCGAAAAATGACGATACGATGAGCCTAGTACTTTGTTTGTAGTGTGCAATTCGAGTGCTTGTGCAGTCAGGTTTTCCATACTCGATTGCCCATGACTCAGGCTGTACAGTGTGCGCCGGTCAGCCGGTTGCCTCATCTCGCGTCACGGTTTGACCGGGAGAGGCCTTGAAGGGCGCTGCAACCGGGTTTATACGCCCCCGGTGGACCTGCGGGCTCACGAGAATCAAAACCAAGAAACGCCGTGTTCGCCCATTCCGCTTCGGGGGCGCTTCCGGCTTAGGAGAAGCGATATGAAACTGCATGAACTGCGCGACAACCCTGGCGCAACAAAATCCCGCAAACGCGTGGGCCGCGGCCCGGGCTCCGGCTCCGGCAAGATGGGTGGCCGTGGTATCAAGGGTCAGAAATCCCGTTCGGGTGTGGCCATCAATGGTTACGAAGGCGGTCAGATGCCGTTGTACCAACGTCTGCCCAAGCGTGGCTTTAACAAGCCGAACCGCAAGGCATTCGCCGTGATCAACCTTGGCCTGATCCAGAAATTCATTGATCTGGGCAAAATTGACGCCGGTTCCGCCATCACCGAAGACGCTCTGATTTCTTCTGGCGCGGTGCGTCGCAAGCTCGACGGCGTTCGTGTTCTGGCCAAAGGCGAGATCACAAGCAAAGTTGATCTGCAGGTGACCGGCGCGTCGAAATCGGCGGTTGAAGCCGTTGAAAAAGCCGGTGGCACACTCGCTATTGTCGCGGTCGCTGCCGAGTAAGCCTCTAACACGCCTTGTGAGCCGCGCCTGAGCGGCTTACATAAGGCAGAGTTTTTCATAGCGCCGCCCGCCGGAAAATGGTCTGGGCGGTGTTTTGCCAAAGGACATCGCCCGCATGGTATCTGCTGTCGAGAATATGGCCGCCAACACGAGCTGGAGCGCTCTTGGCAAGGCCACCGACCTGCGCAATCGCATCCTGTTCACACTCGGTCTGCTGATCGTATACCGGCTGGGCACGTTTATCCCGGTGCCGGGCATAGACGGTGCGGCGCTGCGCGAGTTCATGGAAAGCGCGGGGCAGGGCATTGGCGGCATGGTTTCCATGTTTACCGGCGGGGCGCTGGGGCGCATGGGTATCTTTGCTCTCGGCATCATGCCCTACATTTCGGCCTCGATCATCGTTCAGCTTCTGACCTCGATGGTGCCCAAGCTTGAGCAACTCAAGAAAGAGGGCGAGCAGGGCCGCAAGAAAATCAACCAATATACCCGGTACGGCACTGTGGCGCTGGCGACCTTGCAGGCCTACGGCCTTGCCGTATCCTTGGAATCCGGTGATCTGGTGACCGATCCTGGCATGTTCTTCCGGATGGCCTGTCTGATCACGCTGGTCGGTGGCACGATGTTCCTGATGTGGCTGGGTGAACAGATCACCGCACGCGGTATCGGCAACGGTATCTCTCTCATCATCTTTGTCGGCATCATCGCCGAGGTTCCCGCCGCGATCGCGCAGTTCTTCGCTTCTGGCCGGTCCGGTGCCATCAGCCCGGCGGTCATCGTTGGTGTGCTGGTGATGGTCATCGCGACAATCATGTTCGTGGTTTTCATGGAGCGCGCCTTGCGCAAGATCCATATTCAATATCCCCGTCGGCAGGTGGGTATGAAGGTCTATGACGGCGGCTCAAGTCACCTGCCCGTCAAGGTCAACCCGGCAGGTGTTATCCCCGCGATCTTCGCCTCGTCCTTGCTGCTGTTGCCGATCACGATCAGCACGTTTTCGGGCAACTCGACCAATCCGATCATGAGCTGGCTCTTGGCCAATTTTGGCCCCGGACAGCCGCTTTATCTGGCGTTTTTCGTCGTGATGATCGTGTTCTTCACCTATTTCTACACGTTCAATGTCAGCTTCAAACCTGACGACGTGGCGGACAACCTCAAGAACCAGAACGGCTTCATTCCCGGTATTCGTCCCGGTAAGAAAACTGCTGAGTATCTGGAATATGTGGTCAACAGGGTTCTGGTGCTCGGGTCGGCCTATCTGGCCGCAGTGTGTCTGTTGCCGGAAATCCTGCGGGGCCAATTTGCCATACCCTTCTACTTTGGCGGCACATCGGTCCTGATCGTCGTGTCGGTGACGATGGACACCATTCAACAAGCGCAAAGCCATCTTTTGGCCCATCAATACGAAGGGCTGATCGAGAAATCACAACTGCGTGGCAAAGGCTCGAAGGGCCGCAAGAAACGGAGCCCTGTGCGTCGATGAATATCATACTGCTTGGCCCGCCCGGAGCGGGTAAAGGAACCCAGGCCCGTTTTCTGGTAGAAGAACGTGGCATGGTGCAATTGTCGACTGGCGATATGTTGCGCGCCGCCAAGGACAGCGGGACCGAAATGGGCAAGATCGTCGCTGACGTGATGGCTCGTGGTGCCCTCGTCACGGACGATATCGTGATCGGTCTGATCCGCGAGCAAATCGAGACGGTCAAGTCGAACGGTTTCATCTTTGATGGTTTCCCTCGTACGCTGGCGCAAGCCGACGCGTTGAACGACTTGCTGGCAGAAGAAGGCGAAACCCTCGATGCCGTGATCGAGATGGAAGTGGATGACGAAGCCTTGGTGGCCCGGATCACGGCCCGCTCGACCTGCGCGGGATGCGGTGAGGTTTATAATGATAACACCAAACCGGTTCCAGCGGATGGGATCTGCACCAATTGTGGAGAATCCAAGGGGTTCACGCGTCGCGCTGACGACAACGAGGAAAGCCTCAAGACCCGCCTGATGGAATATTACAAGAAAACATCACCGCTGATCGGCTATTACTATGCCAAGGGTCAGTTGACCAAAGTGAATGGTCTGGGCGAGATGGCCACCGTGAAAGCTGACATTGCAACGGTCCTTGATTAGCGATTTGATATAAACCCGCGCGTGGAACCTTGTCGGCGCAATCGACGAAAGATCGCGCACAGATGCGCCTCATGAACAGGTGATGAAACCGGGGTTGACGCCCCAGTAAACAACGCCTATCTCACGCCATCTCTAACGAGAATCAATGATGGGAACGCGTCCCATCAGATCACCTGATCAGCGGCAGGCCCGGGGGCGAAATCCTTGGGCCTTATGTTGTGAAAAAAGGGCCCGGAACTACGGGCCCGCAACGAAAAGGAAAGCCCACGTGGCACGTATTGCAGGGGTCAACATACCCACAGCCAAACGGGTCCCGATTGCACTGACTTACATTACAGGCATCGGCACCTCCTCCGCCCAACAAATCTGCGAAGCCGTCGGCATCGACATCAGCCGTCGCGTCAATGAATTGAGCGATGCAGAAGTTTTGAAAATCCGCGAGCACATCGACGAGAACTTTACCGTCGAGGGTGACCTGCGTCGTGAAACGCAGATGAACATCAAACGTCTGATGGACCTTGGTTGCTACCGCGGCCTGCGCCACCGTCGTAACCTGCCCGTCCGTGGTCAGCGTACACACACCAATGCTCGCACCCGCAAAGGCCCCGCAAAGGCCATTGCCGGCAAGAAGAAATAAGGGGACGCACAGATGGCACGCGATACACGCAAGACCAAGCGCAAGGTCTCCAAGAACATCGCCGCAGGAGTGGCGCATGTGAATTCTTCTTTCAACAACACCAAGATCCTGATTTCGGACGTGCAGGGCAATGCCATTGCATGGTCGTCGGCCGGTACCATGGGCTTTAAAGGCTCGCGGAAATCCACGCCTTACGCGGCCCAGATGGCTGCCGAAGATGCGGCCAAGAAGGCTCAGGAACACGGCGTCAAGACAATCGAAGTCGAAGTGCAGGGCCCCGGTTCGGGTCGTGAGTCGGCTTTACGTGCTTTGGCTGCTGCCGGGTTCAACGTTACATCGATCCGTGACGTGACTCCAATGGCACATAACGGCTGCCGCCCACCAAAGCGCCGCCGCGTCTAAGTACGAACGGAACGACCATGGGGCCGCGTGTTTCGCACGGCCCCGATCCGCTTTTCTGAAACCTCGGGAGTCGGCGCGTTAGGACATGGCGCGCGGACAAGAATGGAGGGACGCATGATCCACAAAAATTGGGCAGAACTGATCAAGCCACAGCAGCTTGAAGTCAAGCCGGGCAACGAGCCTGCGCGCCAGGCGACCGTGATCGCCGAGCCGCTGGAGCGTGGTTTTGGCCTGACCATGGGCAACGCCCTGCGCCGCGTGCTGATGAGCTCGCTGCAAGGCGCTGCGATTTCGTCGGTACAAATCGACAACGTGCTGCATGAGTTCTCGAGCGTGGCCGGTGTGCGTGAAGACGTCACCGACATAATCCTGAACCTCAAAGGTGTGAGCCTGCGGATGGAAGTCGAAGGGCCCAAGCGGCTGTCGATCTCTGCCAAGGGTCCGGGTGTTGTTACGGCCGGTGACATCTCCGAAAGCGCCGGGATCGAGATCCTGAACCGCGATCATGTGATCTGCCACCTTGATGACGGTGCCGACGTGTACATGGAACTGACGGTCAATACCGGCAAGGGCTATGTCTCCGCGGACAAGAACAAACCCGAAGATGCGCCCATCGGCCTGATCCCGATCGACGCAATCTATTCGCCGGTCAAGAAGGTCAGCTATGATGTTCAGCCAACCCGTGAAGGTCAGGTTCTGGATTATGACAAGCTGACGATGAAAGTCGAAACAGACGGCTCGCTGACCCCCGACGATGCTGTGGCCTTTGCCGCGCGCATTTTGCAGGATCAGTTGGGCATCTTCGTCAACTTCGACGAACCAGAATCGGCCTCGCGTCAAGACGACGACGACGGTCTCGAGTTCAACCCGCTGCTGCTCAAGAAAGTAGACGAACTGGAATTGTCCGTTCGTTCGGCAAACTGCCTCAAAAACGACAATATCGTTTACATCGGCGATCTCATCCAGAAGACCGAAGCAGAGATGCTGCGCACGCCGAACTTTGGCCGCAAGTCGCTGAACGAGATCAAGGAAGTGTTGTCCGGCATGGGTCTGCACCTCGGCATGGACGTCGAAGACTGGCCACCAGACAACATCGAAGACCTCGCCAAGAAGTTCGAAGACAACTTCTAAGCCATTGGTACCAAGATTTTTCGTACGAAAAATCTTGGGCGCCGACCCCGGGCTAAAGCGCCCCAAGGAGAGCAGGTGACACGCATCGTCTGCCGGACAAAGCAAAACCGCCCGTAGAGGGCACGATTAGGAGATAGAAAATGCGTCACGCACGTGGTTACCGCCGCCTGAACCGGACTCATGAACACCGCAAGGCGTTGTTCTCGAACATGGCAGGCTCACTCATCGAACATGAGCAAATCAAGACAACTCTGCCCAAGGCAAAAGAACTGCGCCCGATCATCGAAAAGATGATCACGCTCGCCAAGCGCGGCGACTTGCACGCCCGTCGTCAGGCCGCATCCAAGCTGAAGGAAGAACAATACGTCGCCAAACTGTTTGACGTTCTCGGCCCACGTTATGCCGACCGTCAGGGTGGTTATGTGCGGGTACTCAAAGCCGGTTTCCGCTACGGCGATATGGCACCGATGGCCATCATCGAGTTCGTGGACCGCGACCGCGACGCCAAAGGCGCTGCCGATAAGGCCCGTGTTGCAGCCGAAGAAGCCGCAGACGAATAATATCCAAACAATTTGGATGTGCTGGGCCCCTGCAAATGCGGGGGCTTTTGCGTTTTCTGTGTTTTGTCTGTAAGCTTTTCCATCCGGCTTTTCCCCCGCGGGTTTTGAATATTTCAGGAACCATGAAACAGTCTGTACGTCGATTTTATGCTTGCACCGACGCATCGAAGGGCTGCGTTTGCTGGGGTGAACGGAGCGCGCTCCATGGCTGACCTGTTTGGAACGGAGACATCGCCCGATACCGGCCATCGCCCCCTTGCGGATCGCTTACGTCCGCAAAAGCTGTCTGACGTCATTGGTCAGGCAAAGGTGATTGGCCCCGAGGGGCCGTTGACCGTGATGCTGGAAGCCGGTGCATTGGGTTCACTGATATTCTGGGGCCCGCCGGGCGTCGGAAAAACCACGATTGCGCGCCTTCTGGCCAATGAAACCGACCTGCATTTCGTACAGATCAGCGCCATTTTCACAGGTGTTCCGGACCTCAAGAAAGTGTTCGAAGCCGCCAAGTTCAGACGGCAAAACGGGCAGGGCACCTTGTTGTTCGTCGACGAGATCCATCGTTTCAACAAGGCACAGCAGGACGGTTTTCTGCCGCACATGGAAGACGGGACAATCCTGCTGGTCGGGGCCACGACCGAAAATCCCAGCTTTGAGTTGAACGCTGCCGTTCTGAGCCGCGCACAGGTCCTTGTGTTGGAACGGCTTGACCTGAAAGATTTGGAACTGCTGGCGCAACGGGCCGAACAGGAACTCAACCGCCCCTTGCCGCTGGATGGTCTCGCGCGCGAAAACCTGTTGGAGATGGCAGATGGCGATGGCCGCGCCCTATTGAACCTGATCGAGCAGGTGATGGCCTGGACCGTGACCGGGACGTTGGATCAAAACGCGCTTGCGACCCGTTTGATGCGGCGGGCTGCGCAATATGACAAATCGGGCGACGCGCACTACAATCTCATTTCTGCGCTGCACAAATCGGTCCGCGGCTCCGACCCGGATGCGGCCCTTTATTGGTTTGCACGTATGCTGGAGGGCGGCGAAGATCCCCGCTTTCTTGCCCGCCGCATCACCCGGATGGCGGTCGAAGATATTGGCTTGGCAGACCCGCAGGCGCAATCTGTCTGCCTGCAAGGCTGGGAAACCTATGAACGGCTTGGCAGCCCGGAGGGCGAGCTGGCGTTGGCACAGGCGCTTGTCTATCTTGCTTTGGCCCCCAAGTCGAACGCGACCTACGTGGCATACAAGGGCGCGCGGCGCGCAGCCAAACAGACCGGATCAGAGCCACCGCCCAAACATATCCTGAACGCGCCTACATCGTTGATGAAGGATCAGGGATACGGCACAGGCTATGCCTATGATCACGATGCCGAAGATGGGTTTTCCGGCCAGAACTATTTCCCTGATGGAATGGATCGTCCGGATCTCTATCAACCGGTCGAGCGCGGGTTTGAGCGGGATCTGAAAAAACGGCTGGACTACTTTGCGCGGCTCCGGGCCAAGCGTGAAACTTGACTCTTGTACGCGTTCGGACGACAGACCGCACATGACCTCAACACTCTCTCTTGTTGCCCTTGGCGGGGCCATCGGCGCATCCTTGCGCTGGTTGACGGGCGTGGCCATTCTACGCGCACTGGGGCCGACTGACTTCCCCCTGGCCATCATCACCGTGAACGTGATCGGTTCTTTTCTGATGGGATTCTTTGTGGTTGCCGCGGCCCATCGCGGCCTGACGCATCTGAGCCCCTTTGTGATGACGGGTCTGTTGGGTGGGTTCACGACATTCTCTGCCTTTTCGCTTGAAACCATGACGATGATCGAACGTGGCCAGGTGGGGCAGGCGGGCCTCTATATTTTGTTGTCGGTGGGCCTGTCGGTCGGAGCACTGGCATTGGGGCTGTTTGCAGCCCGAGGAGTATTCCTATGAGTCGAGTTCAAACAGTCACTGTCGCCGAAGGCGAAGGCGATCAGCGTCTGGATCGCTGGATGAAGCGCCGATTTCCGCAGGTCAGCCAGGGCATGATCGAAAAGATGTGTCGCAAGGGCGAGTGTCGCATTGATGGGGGGCGGGTGAAATCCTCGACCCGTGTCGAAGAGGGCATGCAGGTGCGTATTCCGCCGCTGCCGGACAAGGCGGCGCCTGTCGTCGTGCGCACAACCGTTTCGGACGCGGACACCAAGCTGATCCAGTCCTGCGTGATTTACCGCGACGATCATATCATAGCGCTGAACAAACCGCCGGGTCTGGCGACCCAAGGGGGGTCAGGCCAGACGCGCCATGTCGACGGCATGGCCGAAGCTCTGAAATTCGGGTTTGAGGAAAAGCCGCGCCTCGTCCACCGGCTCGACAGGGACACGTCGGGTGTGTTGCTGATGGCCCGCACCCGGTTGGCGGCCAAGGCCCTCACGGCAGCAATGCGTCACCGCGAAACGCGCAAAATCTACTGGGCCCTCGTGGCTGGCGTTCCGACGCCTTACCTCGCCGAGATCAAGTACGGTCTGGTCAAGGCGGGCGGCCATGGAAAAGGCGGCGAAGGTGAGAAAATGGTCGCGGTGCATCCGCGCGACATTGAGAGCACCTTTGGAGCCAAGCGGGCGCATACGCTTTATGCCACGCTTTACCGTGTCGCGTCGCGGGCGGCCTGGGTGGCGCTTGAGCCTTTGACGGGCCGCACGCACCAGCTGCGCGCCCACATGGCCGAGATTGGCCATCCGATCATTGGCGATGGCAAATATGGCGGCTCTGGCCAGGAAAACATGGGCGACGGTTGGGGCGCGCAATTGGGGGGCATCATCTCGAAAAAGCTGCACCTGCATGCCCGTATGATCCGGTTTGAGCATCCCGAGACCCGCAAGGTGACCACCATCACCGCCGCCATGCCCGAGCATATGAAACAAAGCTGGGATACGTTCGGCTGGACCGAAGATCTGGCCGCCGAAGACCCGTTCGAGAGCCTTCATGACGACTAGGACCCGTTTGGTCGTGTTCGATGTCGATGGGACGCTCGTGGACAGTCAGGCCGTGATCGTCGCCAGCATGCTGGACGCGTTCGATGCCGTTGGGCATGTTCCGCCTGCGCGCGATCAGATCCTGCGCATCGTCGGCCTGTCATTGCCTGTCGCAATGGCACGGCTGGCGCCGGATGCAGACATCGACCGCATGGTGCAAACCTACAAGGACAGCTTTGTGTCTCGTCGAGCTGCCGCAGGGTCTGCACAATCTTCGCCGCTCTATCCCGGCGCGCGCGGGATGCTTGAACGGTTGCAGGCCACGCCGGGCATTTTGCTTGGGATCGCGACAGGAAAATCGCGACGGGGCCTTGATCTGTTGCTGGAGGCCTACGATTTCGGCCCGATTTTCGTGACGCAGCAAGTGGCTGACTTCCATCCGTCCAAACCGCACCCCGCGATGTTGCACGCCGCGATGGATGAGGCGGGCGTAGAAGCGGATCACGCGGTTATGATTGGCGATACGACCTTTGATATGGATATGGCGCGGTCGGCGGGAATGCCTTTCATCGGTGTGTCATGGGGGTATCATCCAGCCGATCACCTGACCTATGCGACAACCGTACTAAATGATTTTGACAGCTTGGACGCCGCGCTGGCGACGATGTGGGAACGCTGAAATGAGTGAGTGGAAAGCGAAACGCTTTTGGAAAGCGGCCGAAACGGAGCAGGTTGAGGACGGCTGGACCGTGCGGTTGGATGGGCGGGCGGTCAAAACGCCGGCCAAGGCCGCGCTGGTCGTACCCACGGTTGCGCTTGCCGACGCGATTGCCGCCGAGTGGGACGCGCAGGACGATGTGATCGATCCGCTTTCCATGCCCTTTACGCGAACGGCGAATGCGGCGATCGACAAAGTTGCCCCTCAGCACGCGGAAGTTGTTGACATGTTGGCGGCCTACGGTGACGCGGATTTGCTGTGCTACCGCGCCGCGGCACCGACAGAGCTTGTGTTGCGGCAGGCGGCTGTCTGGGATCCCTATCTGGATTGGGCGGCTGACGCGCTGGGTGCGCGCTTGCATCCGCGTATCGGATTGATGCACGAACCCCAAGATGAAGCAGCGCTGAAAACGCTCTGGCATCACACCCACGCCCTGTCTGCATATGAATTGGCTTGCTTCCACGATCTTGTCAGTTTGACTGGTTCACTGGTCCTTGGTTTTGCAACGGCACAGGCCGACGCCTCAGCGAATGAGATTTGGTCAGCATCCCGGCTGGATGAAACATGGCAAGAGGAGCAATGGGGTGTTGATGAAGAAGCGCAAGAAGCGGCGGAAGTAAAGAAATCCAGCTACTTTCATGCAAAAAACTTCCTGGAGGCTATGCGCGAGCGATAAATTCTCGCTTGGAGGGTAACCCGCCGTTATGCTCAATAATGCATCAAATATCAGTGCCTTGGTCTTGACGTAGTGCGGCAAATCCTAACAAACTGTTGCCAAATCATAGTAGGGTAAAAACCTGACGGGAAGGCTTCGGCGTGGCAAAACGCTCATATCACGCCGTCGCCGCCGCAAAAGTGCGGTGTACAATCAGGAAGAGGTAAAAATGAAAAAGTCGGTATTTTTTGGCGCGTTGGCTGTCGTGAGCCTTACGGCAGGTTTCGCAGTCGCCGGCACATTGGATGACGTCAAAGCACGTGGCAAACTGAACTGCGGCGTGAACTCCGGTCTTGCGGGCTTTGCGTCCGAAGACGCAAATGGCGAGTGGAAAGGTTTTGACGTTTCTATTTGTCGTGCACTGGCTGCGGCCGTTTTGGGGGACGGAAATGCCGTGGAGTTCTTCCCGACCACTGGAAAAACACGCTTTATCGCACTCGCCTCCGGGCAGGTCGACGTTCTGGCACGGAATACGACATGGACGCTCAGCGCCGATACGGATCTCAAGTTCGATTTCGCTGGCATAAACTACTATGACGGCCAGGGCTTTATGGTTCCGAAGGAGCTGGGCGTGTCTTCTGCCAAGGATCTTGGTGGCGCGACGGTGTGTATCCAGACCGGCACGACAAACGAGTTGAACCTGTCGGATTTCTTCCGCGCGAACAACATCAGGTACGAGCCCGTTGAAATCGAAACCAATGCCCAGGCACAACAACAGTATCTGGCGGGTGCCTGTGACGTGTACACGACGGACGCATCCGGCCTGGCTGCGACACGCGCGACATTCGAAACACCCGGCGAGCATGTTCTGTTGCCCGAAATCATCTCCAAGGAACCGCTTGGCCCGCTGGTCCGCCATGGCGACAACGAATGGGGTGACGTGGTGCGCTGGACGTTGAATGCGATGATCGCGGCAGAAGAGTTGGGCATCACATCGGCAAACATCTCTGAATTGAGCGCGGGCACCAACAACCCGGAAATCAATCGTCTGCTGGGCACCGAAGGCACGCTTGGTCAAATGCTTGGTTTGGAACCGGACTGGGCGATGAAAGCTCTGTCCGTCTCGGGCAACTACGGCGAAGTTTTCGAGAAAAACATCGGCGAAGCTACCCCGATCGGTCTGGCCCGTGGCCTGAATGCGCAGTGGACGGATGGCGGCCTGCTCTACAGTCCGCCATTTCGCTGAGGTACAGACCCCGTAGTGCTGAGTTAAGCTTGTCCCATTTGCATTACGCGAAGATGCCTGAGGACAGCAGAGAAAACGCTGGGGCGGATGATGCGTCCGCCTTACCCCATCACCTCGCGTGGTATCGCGAAATCAATTGGCTGGCCTTCGCGCCAGCCAATCGTGTTCCAACTGTCGGAATCGAACCGGATTACACAGGTGGCACAGGTCGGATAGTCAGCAAATCGCGGATGTCGCGGTGCATGGCTGACCAACCGATCTGCAAAATCGGCAATGCCGGGATTGTGTCCGAGCATCAGCAGTGTCTGCGCGGTCTGATCTCGCAGCACATCCATCATGACCTCGGGGCCTGCGTGATAAAGTGTCCGCGTGTAGAAGACCGGAATATCGAAGCCCAGCATGCGAAACGTCTCACCCGTCCGTTGGCTGGTGGAACTGACTGCCGCGTCAGGCCGGTGGTCTTGCGTCCGCAGCCAGTTTCCCATGGCTTGCGCCGAAGCGCGACCGCGATCGTTCAGGGGGCGGTCGTGATCTGGCAAAGTGATGTCATCCCAGCTTGATTTGGCATGGCGCATCAGGATCAAAGTACGGGTCATCCGAGAAATGCTTTCATATGGAATGCAGATTGGCGTTCAGGTCGAGCAAAGGCGCGGCTGACCGGGCAGGCGCGGCGGACATCGCACCCTTTGGCCATGCAGGTCTGTGCTCCGGAGGGCGTATCAAGATACGCCTTACATGCGGGCACATCATAGGGATGCGCGTCACTCAACGCGTCGACGGGGCACGCGGATATGCAGGGCCTGTCGGTGCAGGTGTCGCATGGGCTGGTTTTGGGTTGGACCTTTGGAAACTCTGTTGGAAACTCCAAAGCTCCCCGGATTGAAATCATCAGTCCGGCACGGTCGTGGATCATCATTCCCGTCGGACTTTGCCAGAACCTGCCGGTCTCCAGCGCCCATGCGATGAAAGGGGCATAGGGTGGCCCGTCGGAAGGGAAGAAGGCCGTTGCACCTGCGCGCGCAGCCAAGTCATTCAGGACGCGTTTTGACCAGCGATCGACGGGATTTTTTTCACCGTCAGCGCATTCAGGGCTTTCTTCAAAGATGCCCCACCAATGACTGTCTGTGCCGATCAATACACGTGAACCGGCAGCGCCCATTACGAAAAGCCCATGCGCCGCAACGTCATTTTGAATGTCATTGAAATTCATTTGCGCATGAATGGGAGCGACATGCTCCACACCAGCTTCGAGGGGCGATCATCCTGCCATTCGAGACCGACCTGCATGGCATCGTGCCCCGCAGCCGGCTGTGCGATGTAGGTGCCAAACAACCTGTCCCAGATCGACAGCGCAAAGCCGTAGTTGCTGTCATGCTCTGAGCGATGCACGGAATGATGGACGCGATGCATGTCCGGGGTGACCAGAACTTTGCGCACGATACGATCCAGCCAGAGTGGCAAACGGATATTTGCATGGTTGAACATTGCGGTCCCGTTCAGAATGATCTCGAACAGGATAACGGCAATGGCGGCAGGTCCCAGCAGGTAGACGAGGCCGATCTTCAGGATCATTGACAGCCCGATTTCAATCGGATGAAACCGAATGGCCGTGGTGACATCCATATCCACATCCGCATGATGAACCCTGTGGAGGCGCCACAACGCAGGTACCTTATGTGTGATCAAATGCTGGGCCCAGATAGCAAAGTCGAGGATCAGAATGGCGGCGATCACTTCGATCCACACGGGCAGTGCCAGCGTATTGAATAGCCCCCAGCCCTGTGCAGCCGCATCAATGGCCGCTCCTACGGCCAAGAGGGGCATAGCGATTGAGAGACCGCGTAAGAGCAGCGTATTCGCGACCGTAAAGCCCCAGTTGGTCGTCCATCGCCGAACGCGGGTTTGCGTCCGCTGGCGGCGTGGCGCAACAGTTTCCACAATCGCGAAGATTGAAAACAGCCCTAGAAAGATGGCCAGGCGAATGAGAGCTTCATGTTCCATGATGCAAACCTAAGCGACACAGTCGCGCGCGCAATGCGGTCAACCGACACGTTTGCGTCAACGGGGCCGGATGATCGAGCCGGCGCCATGATCGGTGAACAATTCAAGAAGGCACGCGTTGGATGCTCGACCATCCAGGATGACGACGGCTCGGACGCCGCTGGCAATGGCATCGAGAGCTGTTTGCGTTTTGGGGATCATGCCACCGGCAATTGTGCCGTCTTCGGTCATTTCTTTGATCTGGTTCGCGGTGAGGTCCGTGACCACGTCGCCTTCGGTGTTTTTCACGCCTGAAACGTCCGTCAGCAATAACAAACGATCGGCTTTGAGCGCGCTGGCAATGGCGCCTGCCGCTGTGTCCCCGTTGATGTTGTAGGTTTCGCCGTTCCGCCCGGCACCCAAAGGCGCAATCACGGGGATTATGGATTGCTCGAACAAAGTGCGTAACAGACCGGGATCCATCTGGGCCGGCGTGCCGACAAGGCCCAATTCAGGATCCGTTTGATCGCAGATGATCAGGTTTGCGTCTTTGCCGGACAAACCGACGGCACGCCCACCGGCGCGATTAATGGCCTGCACGATTTTTTTGTTGACGACACCGGACAACACCATTTCAACCACTTCCATTGTGGCGGCGTCCGTCACGCGTTTGCCGTTCACGAACTCCGATTGGATGTTCAAACGCTTCAGCATGGTGTTGATCATGGGACCGCCGCCGTGGACGATCACGGGGTTTACGCCGACCTGACGCATCAAAACGATATCGTTGGCGAAATTAGCCATGGCCTCGTCACTGCCCATCGCGTGTCCGCCAAGTTTGATTACGACCGTCGCGCCGGCATATCTTTGCATATATGGCAAAGCTTGGCTCAGGGTACGGGCTGTTGCGATCCAATCGCGGTTCATATCTTGCGTCTTCATCTTTGTGTAACGAGTTCCAAGCGTGATCACTTTTGCCTGAACAGTTGGGACAGGCCAAGATTTTTCGTACGAAAAATCTCGTCGCGTTAAGTCAGCGTCGCGATAATGGCGCGCAGTGTCGGGATGCCGTCGCCCTTTTCGCTGGAGGTTAGTACGATTTCGGGGAAGGCTGCAGGGTGTTTCGAAAGCGCGGCGCGGGTCCTGTCTAAAACAGCTTTGCGTTCGTTGGCTTTGACCTTGTCCGCTTTCGTCAGCACACATTGAAACGTCACCGCCGCACTGTCGAGCAGGCTCATGATCTCTTCATCTACCTTTTTGACACCGTGGCGCGCGTCGATCAGAACAAATGCCCGTCGTAGCGTCTGGCGGCCGGACAGATATTGCTTCAGCAATTTTTGCCACTTTTCCACGACCGGCAGCGGCGCATTGGCAAAGCCATACCCCGGCAAATCAACAAGATAGTGGTCTTCCCCGGCGGTGAAGAAGTTAATCTCTTGCGTCCGCCCTGGTGTGTTTGATGCCCGTGCCAGTCCCTTGCGACCTGTCAAAGCGTTTATCAGGCTGGATTTTCCAACATTTGAGCGGCCTGCAAAACAAACCTCAAGACGATCTGCCGGAGGCAGACCTGACATGACGACCACGCCTTTCACAAACTCGGTGTCGCCGGCAAACAACAGCCGACCCCGCTCTTCTGTTTGTGGATCAGGTGTTTCTGCGAGTGGAAATCTAAGTTGGCTCATACCAGAACAACCTCATCTCCAACGCAAACATTCCCCGACGACACGACCTCGCATCTGACCGAAAAATCCTGATGCCCAAAGGACGCCAGTGCCGCAAGTGTATCTGCATCCCGTTTGCCCGTTTCCGGGTTTGTTGTCGTCGCGAGGCAGCGGTCTGTACGCTCCCGTGGGCGCAGTGTAGCGCCGCCGATCTGAATGTCACGATCGATCCAGTCAAACTCAATCCAAGGCGTATCGCTATCGAACCAGACATTGCCGCGCCAGCGGTGGATCGACAGATCCTTACCCATTTGCGCCTCGAGAGCACGATGTGATGCGCGGTTGCAGAGCGTCACGGATGGGAAATCGCTGTCCGTATATCCGCGCCCATCAAGGCGCATGATATGATCGGGCAAGGCGCGATCTTGTGGCACCAGAGGTGCTGTCCAACCGATCAGCGCGTCTGGTTCCTGGTCCGGATCAAAGGTGAGATCCGGACGATCCGGATGCGAAAGGGTCAATACTCCCTTGGCTTCGTCCAGAACGATGGTAATGGCCATCAGCTTGGGCGCCTTTGAGACGCGGCTGAAATTTGCGCAAGGGGCCCATTCACCGGGTCTTGCCCGTGTCGCCTCATGTGCAACGGCCCAAACGCGATCCCACGGCATGGCTTCCCCCGCCCGCAAGCTCACGGAAGTGAGTGCTTCACGCCCGTGGCTTTTTATCGGGTGACGCCAGAGACCGTCGACCTTCATCACTTGTTTTCCGTTTTCGCCCGCTTTTTGAAGCCCGATTTGATGTTGCCCAAAAGATCAGGCTTATACCCCTGGCTGCGCATGATCAGGTATTGCTGGGTGAATGTGATGGTGTTGTTCGCAATCCAGTACACGACCAGACCGCTGGCAAACCCACCCAGCATGAACATAAAGACCCACGGCATCCACGCAAAGATCATCTGCTGTGTCGGGTCCGTCGGCGCCGGGTTCAACTTTTGCTGCACCCACATCGAGATGCCCAGCAGGAGCGGCAGGATACCGATGAAAATAAGCGCCATGATTGAACCTGGTTCGGGAGCGGCGATTGGCAGCAAACCAAAGAGGTTCAGGAATGTCGTTGGATCAGGCGCACTCAAGTCGCGGAATGGACCAAAGAAAGGTGCGTGCCGAAGCTCGATCGTGACAAAGATCACCTTGTACAGGGAAAAGAAGATGGGGATCTGCAACAGGATCGGCAAACAACCCGCGGCCGGGTTCACCTTTTCCTTCTTGTACAACTCCATCATGCCTTGCTGCATCTTTTGGCGATCGTCGCCAGCTGCCTCTTTCAGAGCTTCCATCTGCGGCTGAAGTTCTTTCATCTTCGCCATCGAGACGTAGGACTTGTACGCCAGCGGGAACAGGATTGCCTTGATGATCAGCGTGAGCCCAATAATCGACCAGCCCATATTGCCGATCAGCTTGTTCAACTCGTGAAGAAGCCAAAAGATTGGCTTGGTCAGGAAGAAGAACCAACCCCAGTCGATGGAATCGATGAATCCTTCTACGCCTGCTTCTTGATAGGCGCGGATGGTTTCCCATTCCTTTGCACCGGCAAAAAGTTGCGTTGTAACAGAGGTCGAGGCCCCAGGCGCAATGGTACGAGTTGGCAGTACCGCTTCCGTCTGGAAGATATCGCGACGCTCATCATATTTGATGACCTGGCGGAATGCGGATCCCGGCTCGGGGATCAGCGTGCTCATCCAGTAGTGATCTGTAAATCCAATCCATCCGTTTTGCTCGACGGCAGTGGTTTCTGCGCGGGCACCCTGACGGGGATCGAATTCGAAATCCGGGATGTCATCCCAGTTTACTTCGCTCAGTTCCCCATCTGCCATGGCAACGACGCCTTCGTGCAGGATAAAGAAGTTCTTGAGATCGGGTGGCATCCCGTGCCGCGCGATCAGGCCATAGGGTGCCATGCTGACAGTTGCATCGCTTGCGTTGGTGACCGATTGGGTGACGGTAAACATGTAATCGGCATCGACGGCGATTTCGCGGGCGAAAGTCTGACCGCTGTCGTTAGACCATTCAAGACGGATGGGCGTGTCCACGCCGAGCGTTCCGCCACTGACCTGTTTCCACTCCGTGTTTGGCCCGGGAACCGAAGCGGGGTCGATACCTGCTCCAGGGGCCCAGCCATAAAGCGCGTAATATGCGCTTGCTGACCCGACGGGTTGCAGGAGCGTGACAACGGGCGAGTCCTCAGCCAGGGTGACGCGGTAGTCGCTCAGGTTCAAGTCGTCGATCCGTCCTCCCAACAAGGAGATGGAACCGCTCAACCGTGGCGTTTCGATGTCGATGCGCGGGGCGTCTGCCGATGTTTCCATGTCTGTTGCCGCAACGGCATCGGCTGGCTGTGTAAAGCCATCGGCAGGCGCGCTTGGGACAGTGGCCGTGCCATCGACAGGTGCAGTCAATTCAGGTGAAGATACGTCCAAAGACGGGTCGGGTTCCGGCGGCGGAAACAAGACAAACCACACCAGAATTACGATGAAGCTGAGCGCTGTTGCAAGAATAAGGTTCTTGTTTTGATCGTCCATTGGGGACTGCCACCTGCTGTCTGAAACGTTTCACGGGTTCAACAGAGTGCGAGCCCAAAGGTCAAGCGGATTCGCCCTTTTCTGGTGCATCCGATTGCAGCGGGACGCGCCGTAGCAGGGCGTTTCGATCGCGGAAGAATAATCGTGTACCGTGATCTTGTCGGCCAGATGGATTGCCACCGGGCAGATGTGAGGCCGAGTAGAGACGACCGTTAGTTGATCCTACGGCCTGGAATGACGGGTGCCTCTTGCAGTTTCGCTTCGTGGGCCCGCACCCAATCAAGGGTTTTTTCAAAGGGCATGGGGCGCGCAATGCCAAAGCCCTGGACGTGGTCGCAACCCAGTTGTGCCAACAAAGCATGCTCTCCAACGGTTTCTACCCCTTCGGCAAGGGTTTCCACACCCAGACGTTCTGCCATTGTCAAAACGGCGCTGATCATGCGTTGTTGTTCGGGATCACGATCCGCTTTCATGACAAATGAACGGTCGATCTTGATGCGCCCGACTCCAAAGCGACGGATTGACGCAATTGAGGCGTTGCCAGTGCCGAAATCGTCGAGATCGATATGACATCCCAAATCGGTCAACGCCTTGATATTTCGTGTGATCGTGTCATCCGTACTGTTGGTTACGACGGTTTCCAATATCTCGACAGTCAATCGGTCCGGGGTAAGATCGAAACGATCCAGTTCCCAGCGAACCTTGTCGACCAGTCTGGGATTGCTGAGTTCACTGCCGCTGAAGTTCACGCCCACCTGCGGTACGTGCAGCCCTGCAGAGTCCCACGCTTTCAGTGCCGTAAAGGAATGATACATCATTACTTCGGCCAAACGTTCCAACAGGCCGGCAGCTTCGATGGAGGGCAGAAACTCGGCGGGCGAAATCGCGCCGCGATCGGGATGGATCCAGCGCGCGAGGGCCTCGAATCCAGTCACTTTGCCAGTATTTGTGGAAATCTGAGGCTGAAACCAAGGCTGGATATAGCCTTGCTCCAAGGCTGAGGACACTTCATCTCGCAAATCGGCACGATACTTGAGACGCGATTGCAATTCAGGTGAATAAGCCCGGACTGTACTCGGGCCGCGGCGCTGGGCTTCGTTCATGGCAGCCAGTGCTGCGTTCAGCCAATCTTGTGCGTCTTTGCCGGGTGCGCGGCTGAGCAGGCAGAACCCGATGCTTGCCGACACATAGGCCGATGTTCCGTCGATAGCGATCGGTTCTTCTATGGCGGCTTGAAGCCTGCCGGACAATTGAATGCAACTTTCCAGATCAAGATGCTGTACCAACCCAAGACAAAGCCCGAATCTGCTGTCCCCGATACGGCTGATCGTGTCGATATCGCGTGACGTGGCCAGCATACGGTCGCCGACCGCCTTCAAGACCTTGTCAATGGCCGCGGGTTCATAGCGATCCGTCAGATCGGTGAAGTGATCCATTTCCAAAACAAAAAGCGCGCTGGATTTGCCCGAACTGGGCGCATCGGCCAGTGTGGTATCCACCTTTGGCAAAAATTGATCGGTTGGGACGATGCCGGTTGCAGCACTGCGCGCAAGGCGTGCTTTGGCCGTGGTTTCCACGCCCCCGAACAACAGCCACAACAGCGGCACAGCGACGGCCAATCCAACAAGGGCAGGTTCGCCACCCAACCAGAAGGCAGCCAGTGTCGCCGCAGGTAGAAATGCCAGTGTTTGCGGCCCGGACATCGCGGCGACAAACCATTCGCGCGCGCGGTCCAACGCTTGTGTCAGACGAAGCAGCATTTTGGTCCCCTCAGGTCTGCTCTTGCATGAGTTATAGCAAGCTTGGTCAGGGGTAGTGCAGCAGAGTGTGCAGGCTCTTAACGCAAAACCGGAATGTCATCCGGATTTATGTCAAGTTTTTCCGAAGCGCGGGTAAGGCCCGCGAAATCAAACAGCTTGGGATCAAGCAAATGCGACGGGCGCGCGTTCATCAAGGACCGGAACATGACCTGCCTGCGCCCGGGGCTGTTGGCCTCCCACCCATCAAGGATCTGTTTGACCTGCTGCCGCTGCAAACCATCCTGACTGCCGCACAAATCGCAGGGAATAATGGGATATTTCATAGCCTTGGCGAATTTTTCGCAATCCGCTTCTGCAACATGCGCCAAGGGGCGGAAGACAAACAGATCGCCCTCTTCGTTCACGAGTTTCGGTGGCATCGTGGCCAGTCGGCCACCATGAAACAGGTTCATGAAAAAGGTTTCGAGAATGTCGTCACGGTGGTGGCCCAAGACCACCGCAGAGCATCCTTCCTCACGCGCGACCCGGTACAAATTGCCCCGGCGCAACCGCGAACACAGCGCACAGAACGTGCGCCCTTGCGGGATTTTGTCGACCACAATGGAATAGGTATCCTGATATTCGATGCGATGCGGGACGCCCATGCGGTCCAGAAACGCGGGCAGAACCGTTGCGGGAAAACCGGGCTGACCCTGATCCAGATTACAGGCCAGAATATCGACGGGTAGCAATCCGCGCCATTGCAACTCGTGCAGGACGGCCAACAGGGTATAGCTGTCCTTGCCGCCAGACAGGCACACCAGCCAGCGGGCGCGCGGCGCATCCTGTTCGATCATACCGTATTGCTCAACCGCTTCGCGGGTTTGACGTACGATACGCTTGCGCAGTTTCTTGAACTCGGTCGTCGAAGGCGCACCGGCGAAAAGTGCGTGGATGTCTTCGCTGTCGTCCAGCATGGTGCGGCCTCGCGGGTTAACGTGGTGTATGCGTATACCACGTGGTGGTTGAACCAAAAGAGGGCGTGCGCTGGTAGGTGCCAAACGCCCCTGATCTTGCGTCGCGTCGAACGCTAGTGGTCTTGTGTATCGTTTCTTTTCGGAACCGGGTCATAGCCGTCGCTGCCCCAGGGATGGCAGCGGCCGATGCGTTTTGCGGCCAGCCAGCCACCTTTGAGGCCGCCATGTTCTTGCAGGGCGTCGAGGGCGTAAGCGCTGCACGTCGGCTGATACCGGCAATTGAATCCGACCCATGGAGAAAAGACGAGGCGGTACGCCCGCACAGGCAGCGCAAGGATGAAAGCAAGCGGTGTCATGGGGCTTTGGCCAGCGCAGTGCGTAAATCGGTCAGCAGATGTTGAAACGGGCGCCGCGCGGTTTCCCTGGCGCGGCCAATCAGAACATAGTCGGTTCCGGGCTTGCCGTATTCCGTCAGAACAAGCCGTGCGATTTCGCGTAGTCGACGTTTGGCGCGATTGCGTGCGACAGCATTACCGACCTTTTTTGAACAGGTATAGCCAACCCGGATCAGCCCGTCGTTTTCACGGCTGCGGATCTGCAGGATGAACCCGGGCATCGCGACACGTTGGGCGCGTGCTGCGCGCAGGAAATCCGCACGTTTTTTCAAGGTCTCCAAACGCACTGGCCCCGCCGATGGCGTACCTCTATCAGCAGTAATGCTGATCAAAGGGGCCTCCGGCGGGGTCATGTATAAACCTGTGGAGAAGTTTACGCGCTCAGCGATTTCCGGCCATGGGCACGGCGGGCGTTGAGGATCTTGCGACCAGCTTTGGTTGCCATGCGGGCACGGAAACCGTGGCGCCGTTTGCGCACGAGGTTCGAAGGTTGATATGTGCGTTTCATCGCAGTTACTCCAGATCTATTGGCCGCTCTGCCCGCGGATTCGGGACGGCGACAGTATTCGAAGCCCGTCCTCTAAAGGGGGAGACGGTGCAAGTCAAACCCCGGATGGCGGAAATCCCTGCCGTTTGCAACAAATTTGGCTTGCGTGGTCGCGTATGTTTCAGGCGACCGGCAATAAGAGGCCGATCCTCACGAAAGCGGTCATGGGTGATCAAGCACGCGTGAGGTGGCTGTTTTATTCGGCCTGACAGGCGCATTTTGAACTCCAGACGCGTCAGAATGACTGGTGCAAGTGTTCAAAGGGGGCATCGATGTCTGATATGAGTGAACCAAGCAAATCCGGCCTGATGCGAAACCTGCCCCTGATTGGCATCGTGATGGTTGCGATCATCGGGGCATTTACGCTGGGTGATTACCTCAGCTTTGAAACGCTGGCCGAGAATCGCGAGGCGCTTTTGGGGTTCCGGGATGCCAATTTCGTGCTGACGGCGCTGCTGTTTATCGGGGCTTATACCATCGTCGTCGCGTTTTCGTTGCCGGGGGCCACGGTCATGACGCTGACGGGGGGCTTTTTGTTTGCCACCTTCCCCGGTGCGCTGTTCAACATGACGGGGGCGACGTTGGGGGCCATCGGGATCTTTCTTGCGGCGCGCTGGGGCTTGGGAGAAAAGCTGGCCCACAGAATGGATACCAGCGATGGAGTGGTGAAACGCATCAAGGCAGGGATCGACGAAAACCAGTGGTCGATGCTGTTCCTGATCCGTCTGGTGCCCGCCGTACCGTTTTTCGTGGCCAATCTGGTGCCTGCGCTGGTTGGCGTTCCGCTGCGGCGCTTTGCGATCACCACCTTTTTGGGCATCATTCCGGGTGCCATTGTCTTCACCTCCGTGGGCGCGGGTCTCGGCGAAGTCTTTGACCGTGGTGAAACCCCCAATCTGGGCATAATCTTCGAGCCTCAGATATTGCTGCCGATCCTTGGCTTGTGCGCGCTGGCGGCATTGCCGATCGTGCTAAAACTTGTGCGTGGCAAGAAGGGACTTTGACCAAAATGAAACGGATCAAGACAGATATTCTGGTCATCGGGGCCGGGTCAGGCGGGTTGTCGGTTGCGGCCGGGGCCAGCCAGATGGGCGCAAAAGTTGTCCTTCTCGAGGGGCACAAAATGGGTGGCGATTGCCTGAATTACGGCTGTGTCCCGTCCAAGGCTTTGATCGCCAGTGGCAAGGCAGCTTATGGGCAGCGCCATAGCGACGTTTACGGTGTGGCCGATACCGACGGCGCGGCAGACTATGCCGCCGCCATGGAGCATGTGCACGACGTCATTGCCCAGATCGAACCTATGGACAGTCAGGAACGTTTCGAAGGCTTTGGCGTCGACGTCATCCGCGAATTCGGACACTTTATCTCCGATAGCGAAGTGCAGGCGGGCGATACGGTCATCACTGCGCGCCGGATCGTGATCGCCACCGGTTCAAGCCCCCTCGTGCCGCCGATCGATGGCATTGACACCGTACCCTACCTGACGAACGAAACACTGTGGGATTTGCGCGAAAAGCCCGATCATCTGCTGATCATCGGCGGCGGGCCCATCGGAATGGAAATGGCGCAAGCGCATATCCGGCTCGGGTCGAAAGTGACTGTGATCGAAGGGGCCAAGGCATTCGGCAAGGATGATCCGGAGATGGCCGAAGTTGTGTTGAAAAAATTGCGCGCCGAAGGCATCGAGATTGCCGAAGACGCGAAGGCCGCCAAAATCGACGGGGCGGATGGCCGAGTCACCGTTCACGCAGAGGACGGACGCAGCTTTACCGGCACGCATCTTTTGGTGGCCGTCGGGCGCAAAACGAATATGGAATCTCTGGGGTTGGATGCCGCAGGCGTTGAAACGACGCGCAGCGGTGTCAAAGTCGATTCGAGCCTGCGCACGAGCAATCGCCGGGTCTACGCCATTGGGGATGCTGCAGGTGGGCTGCAGTTTACACATGTGGCTGGGTATCATGCAGGTGTGATCATCCGCTCGATGCTGTTTGGGTTACCGTCCAAGGCGATGACAAGCCATATTCCCTGGGTCACGTATACAGACCCGGAACTTGCACAGGTCGGATTGACCGAAGCGCAGGCCCACGACGCACACGGGACGGCGCTGGAAGTGATCCGCTTTCCTTACAACCATAATGATCGTGCGATAGCCGAACGCAAAACAACCGGTCTGATCAAGGTTATGGTGGTCAAGGGACGGCCTGTGGGGGCCTCGATCGCGGGCTATCAGGCGGGTGAATTGATCAACCTCTGGGCGCTGGTTCTGGCCAACAAGATGAAGATGAGCCAGGTTGCGGCAATGGTGTCACCCTATCCAACCATCGGCGAGGTCAACAAACGGGTGGCCGGCGCCTATTTTTCGCCGCGACTGTTCGAGAGTGATCTGGTCAAGCGCGTCGTAGGCCTTGTGCAACGGTTCATTCCCTGAGCACATGTCGCCATGATGAACTCACTTTCCGGTCGCTTTCTGATCCTCACGACGATTTTCGTGATGCTGGCCGAAATTTTGATCTTTGTGCCGTCGATCGCGCGATTCCGCGAGGAGTACCTGCAAAATCGGCTGGAGCGGGCGCAAATTGCCTCGCTTGCACTGTTGGCCGACGACATGCTGGACAGCGCCTTGGAACAGGAGTTGCTGGAGAATGCGGGCGTCTTCAACGTGGTCTTGCGCCGCGATGAAATTCGCCAGTTGATGCTGTCCTCTCCGATGCCGCGCCCGATCAACGCGACATATGACCTGCGCAACGGCAGTGCACCCGTTCTGATCCGCGACGCAATGATGCGCCTGATTGAACCTGAAAACGAGGTGATCCGCGTGATTGGCGCACCGGTCCGCGAGGCTGGTTTGCTTATCGAAGTGACGATGGAAACGGCTCCGTTACGGGCTGCGATGATCGACTATGGCGTGCGCATTCTTGTCTTGTCGGCGGTCATCTCGATCGTGACGGCGCTTTTGCTCTTTGTCGCGGTGCGCGCCATTCTGGTCAAACCCATTCGCAGTGTCGTCGGCCATATGCAACGCTATGCGGCGGCCCCGGAAGATGTGCGCGGCATTATCACACCCAGTTCGACCGTGACGGAGCTGCGCGAAGCCGAAGAGGCGTTGCGCAGCCTGCAAACTGACCTGATCCACGCTTTGCGCCAGAAGGATCGCCTGGCGCAGCTGGGGTCTGCGGTGTCCAAGATCAGTCACGATTTGCGCAATATCCTGACCTCGGCGCAACTGTTCACCGACCGGATCGAAACATCCGAAGACCCGCTTGTCGCGCGTATGGCGCCGAAACTGGTCAATTCAATCACGCGGGCCGTGCATCTGTGCGAAAGCACCTTGGCGTTCGGCAAGGCCGAAGAACCCAGCCCGACCCTCACGATGATGACGCTGGACGAGTTGGTCGACGATGTGCTGGACAGTGAACGCCTTGCTGTGGGCGACCATGATGTGAGCCTGAGCGAAAACATTCCTCCCTTGCTCATGCTGCGGGCCGATCCCGAGCAGCTGTTTCGCGTCGTGTCGAACCTGGTGCGCAATGCGCGGCAGGCGATCGTTGCAAGCGGTCAGCCGGGCGAGATTTGCGTCTCGGCCTATGAGGATGACGATAACTGGTGGATTGAAGTGGCTGATACCGGGCCCGGTTTGCCACCAAAAGCCCAGGAACATCTGTTCGCCCCATTTCAGGGTGGTGTCAGCAAGGGTGGGACGGGCTTGGGTCTGGCGATCGCGTCTGAACTGATCCGCGGTCATGGCGGTGCGCTGGAACTGGATCGGACCGGCCCGAAAGGAACTGTCTTTTCCATCAGACTGCCAAAGGGCGACGGTATTTGAAGACTTGCCCGGCAATGCCGATATTCACACTTGCAAAGCGCTTGCCACAAGACTAAATTCCGGCCTCAACGGACCGATAGCTCAGCTGGATAGAGTACCTGACTACGAATCAGGGGGTCGGGGGTTCGAATCCTCCTCGGTCCGCCAGAAATTTCAAAGGCTTAGCGTGAAATCGCTAGGCCTTTTTCAGTTCTTAGTCTCTTTTTAGTCTCTTGAATCGCTGTGTTTTGAAGTGTTTTTCGATGTTCAGCTATGTCGCTGACATTGGGCCGACTCGCCACGTGTTCGCGGGTCTGCTAGTCTGTTCCTGCCTAGGTTTCGTCAACCTCAGGGCATCGCGATGCTCTTCATTTGTGGAGATATCGTGATGCGGATACTATCGAAACGCCAACTGAAGGAGCTGGTCCTGTATTCCCCTCAGCATGTTGCACGTCTGGAAAAGGCTGGAGAGTTCCCTAAGCGGATACAACTCGGCCCGAACAGAGTGGGATGGGTGGAAGCGGAAGTGTTGGAATGGCTTCAAACGCGGTTGGACGACCGATAACCCAACGACGCTCCTTTTGGGAGTATAGGGTGGCCAGATGTGCACTATTTGGCCACCCGACAACATTCGACCAATTTCAAATCCAAAGATTTCGAGGTGCAGGAGAAGACCTCATATGGCCAAAGTAGGTTCCAAGACGTCGCTGTTGCTCAGTCGGTAGAGCAGGTCCTTCATAATTAGCGGGTCCCCGCGAGAATGACTTGCAAAACCAAAGAGTTCGAGGAAGACGAGAAGAACTAGTAGGGCCATAGTAGGGTCCAGGAAGCCGCTGTAGCTCAGCTGGTAGAGCACGTCATTCGTAATGATGGGGTCGGGGGTCCGAGTCCCTTCAGCGGCACCAAAATCTCCACAAATTGGCTATTAATCAATTGGTCGTAGGTTTGATCCCTACCGCCGGAGCCATAAAATATCAAAGACTTCAACGTCTTATCGGGTCAGCATTTGGGAGGGTGCTGGCTCGCTTTGGTTTCGTGGTTCGCAGGTGGTTCGCTTTCAGACCCTTTGTCGAAGTCGTGAGCTTCGAGAACAAATTTACCGAGTCGTGACAACATGCTTAGCGTCTTGAGTGCGTACACTTCTCATTGCCTGCGAAGGGCGCTTGATGCAGTTTTTTTGCTGTGGCATTCGTTTCCACCGACGCCCACCGGGGCCTGCCCACGCCCCCGCCCCCAACCAGTTCACTATGGGACTCGCTCGCATATCTAAGCCGCGTTTTTGAGTGTTTGCTGACAGCAAGCAAGCACCAATGCGCCACAATAATCAGCGACCACCATTGATCTCAATCCAGAATGAAAGCGGACTGTGTTGCCTCATAGTCCGTCTTACGTCGCAGCCTCAATTGACGAATACACGTAGGTCATTTGCAATACCCCAGATCAAAGGGCGGCGGCGATACTGCGGCCATTGCCAGACTTAGCTGTGCAACTTGATTCATGCTCACCGCCAGTCACGTCGATATTTGCGAAGGCCAGACTGTCCGATGTCTTTATCGTCGGTCCAACTCGCGCTTAGCATTCCACTTCAGGTCATCGCTCATGTCGGACCCCAACATCCATCTCAGGTAACCTGCATCTGCTGCCGACCAACTCTCGCCCCGAAACTTGCCCAACGGGATTTTTGACATCAGCACCGGCTCGCGCGCCCAACCAATCATATCTTCGACCGTCACGCCCGTGGCCATCAGCGCCTTAAGGATGTGGGCTGTTGCATATGCGTCTGCGCCTGCCCGGTGAGACTTGCCCAATTGCGCGTGATCCAGAACTACATCGCCTCGATCCTCCAGCCAGTACGCCACTGCGAAGTTCTTGTGCGACGGCGCATCCGGCCAGATGCGCATCGCTGCTTTATAAGTGCAGATCACCGGCACCGGAGGGGTCCAGAACTGCAACTCATAGCTTGCGTTGTGGGCTGCGAATACTGTGACCCCCGCGCTGGGTACACCGTCGAATATTGGCGCACCTTCGAGGTCCTCAGATCGAATGTGGTGAACTGCGCGTGCTCCGGGTTCAATCGGGCCTGTAATGCCATACAGCCGCGATGTAGGTGGTGTAATGCGGCCGTTCTTCAGGTCGCACCAACCCGCCTCGCACACTTCGGTGGGCGTGGTCTCGAAGTCAAATATCCTTATCAATTTGTTGGCTCCTTTAGGTAATGAGATTATGTCCGCCCGTAGGTGGTTCGCGCTTATCATTAGAACGCCCAGGGTAGGGGCATCAGAGTCGCCGGTTAACCGATATGGGGACGGCTTCAAGAACGGGTCAAGTCATCTTGCGTAGTGACCAGGCCAGCGACGAAGTGACCCTTTTGCGCGTGGCATGGCGTCGCGTGGCATGGCGCAGTATTGCTACGTTCCTTTTCGCTGACTTGCGAAAGTCCATGCGGCAGTCCAGCCAGCGATCCAACCGCCTAAGTGAGCTTCCCAAGCAAGGGTCCCGGATAGCGCGACGAAAAGCACCAAATTGACGAGAGCCACGCCTAAGATGCCACCAAGGACAGGTCGCACGGATTGGTTCAATTTCCGTCGCTGTCTAAAGTCCCAAGCTTGCCACACGCCCAGTAGGCCAAAAACGGCTCCTGACGCTCCAATCATTGGGCCGTTCGCAGTTGACAACAACCCGAAAGCTACGGCACCAGAAATCGCTGATAGGGCCAATAAAAAAGTGGTTTTGCCGACGCCAAGGTATGTTGCAACTCCTTTTCCCAAGGCGAGAAGGACCACGCTATTCATGACAAAATGCACAGCACCGCCATGCAAAAACGCGTGCGTCATAAACATCAGAACTTTCTGACTTGAATAGAGCGGAGCGAGGCTGTCATCGAGCAAAGGATGCCAGAATGCGCCATATAAAAAGACGTTCATACGCCAACTATTAGAACCGATCCAACCTGAATCTGACAGCGTAAGTGGCAGTTCAATCGCCGCCATAACGCCAATCAGTACCCAAAGAAATACGGGCGCACCGGGTTCAACTTTTTTGGGGTGCGCGCCGCCAAGCTGCGCGACAGCACCGCGTGTTTGGAAGACGTGGATTACACATTCCCCAGGAAACTGGACCGAGCGCTGTTCCAAAGCCTGCGCGATAGCGTATGGATATCAAAGGCCCGCCCGATCCTCATCACCGGCCCATGCGGCGTGGGGAAGTCGTGGTTGGCCTGTGCTTTGGGACATGGAGCCTGCCGTCAGGGCAAAACCGTGTTCTATTTCCGTATGCCACGTCTGCTGGCCGATCTGGCGGCCGCGCGCGGCGATGGCAGCTATGACCGGCTGTTTCGCAAGATCGCCCGCTCCGATGTGCTGCTCCTCGACGACTGGGGCCCCGAGCAGCTGACCGCCCCGCAACGCCGCGACTTGATGGAGGTCATCGACGAACGCTATGGCCGCAAGGCCACCATCGTCACCAGCCAACTGCCCGTCGACACTTGGCACGACATGATCGGCGACCCCACCTTCGCCGACGCCATCCTCGACCGCTTGGTTCATAACGCACACAAGTTCGCCCTCGATGGGCCATCAATGCGCAAACGCTCCAGCCAGATGCAAAAAACGGACGCTGGAGGTACGAAATGATCCAGCTCTCCCGCACGGGCTTTGCCCACAGGTCCCTCCCACGCGCCCGCCGCCGCTTGCTCTTTGGAAAGCGCAGCGCCGGGCGCGCGGGTCCCTCCCATGGACAAACCCGCCTCACACGTCACGCAGTTGACGAAAGACACCAAATCAAGTCATGAAGAAACAGCCTCACAGACCCCCTATCCTGGGGTGGCCAAGTCCCATGGAATGGGTGGCCAAGTGTTCGTGGAATGACCGGCCAAGTCGCGTGGAATACTCAAGTAGCGCGGCCATGCCCTCATCAGCGCGAAGCTGGCGGTATTGACGCGCGTCTGATCCCATCAAGTCCCGGCGCATGTAAGCGACCTTTTGGTCGTCGTCGCGAATGAGAGTTGTGGTGAGGGAGGTGTCCGTTTCTGTGCGGGATGACCGACGATGTGTGTCGCCACCATCCGTGGAATCTACGATTTGAAGCACCGCACCGGCCTTGGCCGCTGCTTCTTTGGCAGCGCGATACTTCTGTGGGTCGCGCGCTTCTTCACGGGTCAGGGTGTGGGCGGGGCGTGTCCCTTGCGGATAGTAGTTACCGTCGGGGGCGCGTTGATAGCCCATATCGGCCAGCTTTTTGTCCGTCTCTGTCTGCTGTTCAAGCTGGCGCTGCATGTCCTTCTTTTCGTCGAGGATACGAGTATTGAAGTCGTGCAGTCCGTCCATTCGCTTTTGCTGATCGGTGACAGTGGTGGTGAGGGTTTTAACCTGCTTGATGAGAGCTTGCAGGGCAGCCGTGGTATCGTCGGGCATTGGTCATTCCTTTGCGTACAATAGAAAAGGCGGTGCGTGGTGCCACACCGCCCCTTCATGATTGGACAGGAATGACGCACCGATCCGTCATGCCCAAAATGTATCAACCGACGGGCGCTGCTCCGAGCGCAGAAGCAGGTGGAGAGTAGGGTTTCTAAGGTACTGCAGATGCTTGAGGGTGCCGACAGCACTTTTATTGTTGCCGATTGGCAAGGATTGTTCATAGGCTTCTTGGTGCCTGCGTGGGGTTGAGGAAATGACACTGGAAAATTACTTTGCATTGAGCATTTCGCTTCTTGCCGCAGCCGCTTCTGTATGGGCTGTGATTGAAGCAAGGAAAGCTCGACACCAGAATTTGCGAGTTCAAGCTAAGAGTATTGCCGCTGCGGTCCACATCGGATTTGAACGGCAGAAAGGGCAATTGGCCGCTGTAAGGCAACGCTTTCAGGTTCTTGAAGCAAAGACCGGCGAAAAAGAAGTAGCTGCCAGTGGTATCAAGGATCTAGACGAAGCCGAAATCATGCTAACGAAAACAAGAAAAGACTTGGACGCCGAAATTGACAATATCTCGTCTGCGAAACCTGATGAACTCGAAGAAATTATTTTCCGATTGGAAGCTTTGACGCATGTAGTGACAGCAATTGACAAAAAATGTTTAGAAAGGATCACGGCGGTCGACCGCATTCTGGTAGAGAAGTTGGACGATCCTACCTACATCATTGGCTAGCACAGGGCTGCTGTCGGTCGATCGAGGAGATTTTTCAGTGACCTATTCCTTAACTAATGCCGCAAGCGCGCAGTTGGTCCACTACGGAGGTGATGTGCTGCCACGGGATCGGAAACGAGTGCGGATGCACTTCGACCTTCACGCCATCGGGTTTCACCAAGACGTTGTAGGCGTCGCGGTAGATGTCGTCTTGATCGGGCTTGAATGTCGATAGCAGGTCGTCAGCGAAGGCTGCTGCATCGGGCACACCAAGGTTCGACGTGGTGTTCATGCGGGTATAGGTGAGCGTGACGGCTTCATGCTCGTCGATGGTTGCGGTAATGGTCATGCGTTGTCCTTTCGCATTGTGATCGCGCGCACCCGGCGGGCCGGGCCGAAAGGATGCAGCCCACTGGGGCACCGGATGCGCGCAGAAGTGGAGTGTTTCATAGACCCGCCACTGGCCCAGCATGATTTGCGTATCATCCGCTGTCGGGGCGATGGTCTGGGGATTTAGGTGGAGCATGGAGAAAAGAAGGTGCTGATTTCTTTGCAGGAATCTGACCTATTTGCTCACTTTCTATGGGTCAGAAAGTGACCTTTCCACTCACTTACTTGCGTCTGTTGCAGAGCCAAAGAATTCTGCAACACCGTCCCCACCAAACCGCTTTCGGAAGAATCGGTTAGACCCTCTTGGCGGTTGATTGCTGTTCAATTGCCGTGATCGTAGAAGGTCAGTTGCGACCATCTCGCAACAAGAAGGCAGAGATTTCGAAGGGAGGTAGGCAGCGTGAATAGTTGGCATCACCCGTCGAGATTACAGGCAATGCAGGGATTACATGCGCTTACTTATAGTGGAAAAATTGGTTGGTTGGTCGGTTAACAACCACCAACCAACCAATAAAAAAACCTCTTAAAGCAAAACCCCATGATTCCCTGCAATGCCTGCACATTCGTTGATGTATTGCACAATCAGAGCCTGTAGAAATGGTATCGAGTAACTTGGCGCGGATTATGGAGAAGCAAAAATGAAACTGTCCCCGAGAACAGAGGTCAAAGCGTTCGGAGATTGCGCGCACTCGGAATTCATTGAATTTCGTCTTCGCGGTGAAAGTCATTCAGGCCTGTGCATCCAGGATGAAAGTGGGGATAGAAGGTTCCTTGTCCTCTCAACCAAAGACGATACATTGCTCTTTCGGCTTTGCCCTTACTCAAAAAGCGAGGAAGTGTTGAGCTACGGAACCGATTGGTCGCTTTCCCCTTGCGGCCAGATAGGCACACCAGAAGACGCTTTCAAAGAGAAAGGCAGTCTGCTGCTGACTTCACAAGGCACATTTATGGTGTGTGTTGAGAACAGGCAAGGGTTCGACGACGAACTTGTGTGTCGACTTGATGAGGCCGAAGTGTTCAGCTTGACCGCTAGACCGCGTGGTGGCTTCAGTCGGAAGCAATGGCAAATTCACTACTACGACAGCGAACGGGACGCCCGCCAAAGGCTGGCAGGTAAAGATGCCAATGAGTCAGACCACGAGCATTAGTTCACCGCTCCATCGCGGCCAATTCTTCTGCGGTGATCTCAGGCGGTGGAACAAGCCGCCATTTCCGCGACTTCTTGTCGATCTCCCAACCTCGCTTCCTCAGCGATGGCTTGAGTTGGTTCAATTCTCGACTGAGCGTCGCCGCCGTCATGGGCAACCGCGATGGGTGCAACCCAATGATCTCAGCCGACTGCTGCAACTCGATCAGCAGTTCTTGGGGCGTGCCCCAAAACTCGCCGCGCCGCGCCACAGGTTCTTGGAATGACTCCAATGCCTGCATGGTCGCAGAGTCATCCGCCGCTTCGTCCTGCGCAATGTCTTGAGCCTCGACCATCTTTTCGATGAACCACCCCTCATCCCTACCCATGACCCGCGCCGTCGCCTCGCCAATTGCACCAAACTCGGCCAACCGCACATTGTCCGCAAAAGCGTGGGCGTCGATTTGCGGTAACACCTTCAACACTTCCATGACGAGTGCGACCGCGCCGATGAACATACGTGGTGCAGATTCAGCAAGCTGCTGTTCGAACTCGGATTCGAGCATTCGTTTTTCGGGCTTCTCCAACTCAATCTCGACCATTCGCGAGATCAAATCGGCTGCGTATTTCGATGGATCAATGCCGTTGACGATCACGGGGCGTCTCACCCAAATCGAAAATAGGTCGCCATTGGTGAACAACTGCCGCACCTCAAAACCCATGCCCGTGGTGATGCCGCAAAGCGTGTCCGACAGCTTGGTCAGGTCAGACATGTTTTCGAGTGTCAGCACATAATTGTGCCAAGCCCGCACAAGCACATCGTCCACTTTGTCGCTACCCGGTGCGACCATGGCAGACACAGGGTCAATCAAAGTCCGCAGCACCCGTGTCGTCGATGTTTTGGCCGACCCATATTCACCAATCAGGTTGACGATGGGCGAAGGGGTGTCGGGAAAGAACATTTTGACGGCACAGGCCATGAAGACGATGAATTGGTCATTGTCCATGTTGACCATTGCGCGGATGTCTTCGAGCGATCCTGACCCATCCCCCAACTCGATTGGCAATTGGCGAGAGCGGCGGAACACAACAGGGCACTCTTCGTCACCGTCAATCAACTCAACACCGTCGGCCGAGATAATCAGCACGCGGTCATCTGCATCGCAAAGATCGACGTAGATGCGGTTGTCTTGCCGTGCGACCCGTAGATGCACGTCTTCAACCGTCTCATAGGCGTGTGCCCGCGCTATGCCCACGACGAGGTTGATCTGCTCTTGGCTTGCAGTCACGCCGCTTGAATAGGCCGTGCGACGCAACCAATCTGCGAACTCGATCGAGTCGATCCGCATGATGCGGCGTGGACCCACGCGCGCATAAGCTGTGCCGTCAGGATCGCGGAACAGTTTGAGTGATCCAACCACGTCGTCGAGGATCAACTTGGTCTGATCCCCTTTGTTACCAATCTGCACACCATCAGGAAGACCGCCCGCGTAATCGCCCGCCCGTGCATATGCCCAAAACGGTTCGGGACCACATTTGCCTGCCTTGGAGATGTCTGCCCATTTACTTCGCACGTCGCTTTCAGATTCAAAGCCATCCGTTTGCTTCGAGTAGGTCAACCAATGCTCATACCCATCTTCGCCGAACGCGCCGAAAATGTTGAACCCCGCATCGCTCCACGATTTGTAACCACCACCTGGCCGCGCCTTCGTGAAAGCCCGCAACGCCGCATCCACATCGACCGCTTTCGTTCGCTGACCGCTCTTTGGGCCTGTCTTGCGAGGCTTTGCCTTTCGCAAAACAATCTCGCCGCCCTCGTCGAACTGCATTGCGCCCGTTTCGTCAATTTCTGTGGGCGTGAGGACGATGCTTTCGAGTGCAAGAGGCAATGCCACCACAGGGCGTTTCGCCGCGATCTCTTGAGCCGTCTTGTCGCCACGCAGCGCTTCGAGCGCTACCGTAGCTTTAAACTTGTCAGAAAAACTGCGTCTCTTGGTCATTTATGTATCCTGTCGTAAGCGTCGGATACATCTTAGCACGCTGTCTGAATTCGCCGGACCACTTCAGGGTTCGCATCATTGAGGCATATTTAGAGGCATGGGCCTCGACCTAAGGGGGTCAATTGGGTTCTGGTTCCCGGCCCTTTTCCTGATCACGTCGACGGCTTCTGAAGCTGTCAGTCCTCGGGCTGTGGTCAGGTACGTCATCAACACCAGCTCCGGGGATGCGCTCGCTGATGAACTGTGGTTTAGCCCAATTGGGGCCGAGTGAGGTCAAGGACAACAATATCGACCCTTCCTTCTTGCGCGGCCCGGCTGGTCGATAACAGCGCACTAGACAGCTCACCTGCATTGGTCGGTCTCTGAACACTATCCGGCAGCCGGGCCATGTTTACGCTATCTCCGAACCACAGAACGAGATAGATACCGCGTTCGGCCCGCCAATCGTTAACATAAAGATGGTCAAGCTGAGCGTCGGATGCAGTCCAGAGGTCTCGGTGCCACTGTCCTTTTATCTCTATTGGAAGGATCAATCTTTCATCTGCTCGAACAACGACATCGACCCGCTTGTCATCAGCGCCGTGACTTTCTGGGATGTATTCAAGCCCGGTGTCCATAGTTCGCAGCATCTTAACAAGTTCGTCGCGGCAGGACTCCTCATCCTTGTGTGGCCCCATCCTGTACAGAAACGGACCCTTACTTCCCTTACGGTATCTCTCAGGGATGTAGAAACCGCGGTACCAATCGACATCGCTGTTTTTCAACATCGATTGAACGACAGTCAGGTGTTCTAACATTGCCGCTTGTAAGTCGGGCGATGTTCTGGGTCGGTTGTCAGATACAACCGAGACAATTTCATTCACCGTCGGCGGCGTGTAAGCGTGCTCTATTCTTCTTCGCTGTTGTTCTGCGGAAACACTCTGAAGGTGGTAAGTATAGCCATCTGCGTCCATGTCTCTAAGACTTTGCATTGCAGCAATCGCTGCGTCGGAATGATCGTTACCCAAGCGCGAGATCAGGCCGTTTAGATAGTCAGATGCATCCCACGCGTTCGTGTCGCCTCTGGTCATACTTGTCGGCCTGTTCGCCAGCGGCCAAACGTCGCGAAATGTAGCTACAATCCATCGGTGCTGATCCGGGGTTAGATCAACAGCGGACCGTTCTTCGCGATCAGAGCCTGCGCTTCTTTTACGCAGGTGCCAAAACAGTTCTGGTTCAACGCTATTCTCAAAGCGAAGACAAGCCGTTTCAAAATCGAGGATGACCTGAACGGCATCCCAATTTCGCCGCCGTTCGTCGTCCAGTTTCTGAGCTAGCCGCGCATTGCATATGTTAAGCAGTTCTGTGCGTCTTGGCGAAGCTAGGACTCTATCTACCAATTCGGTTTCTGTTTGATCTGACAAGTCCGAACAGGTTTCCAACCATTCGATTGCGAGCGTAGTTGCAAGTCCGATGTCCTCTTCGGACCTCATCAATTGGTAGAGCCGATCCACGTTGCTCTTTCGCTTTCTCAGCTGCGCAACAATGAAAAGACGGACGGCAGTTTCCCAGCCTCCCCTTGACCTGAGTTCAGCTTCCAAAGCTTCAACTAGGCCTGTCAGCCCAGCGTGTTCATCGATCATTGAGTGCCAAAGCTCGAACAGACCCGCCATCAGACGCTCGTCGGGCAGTTCCGCGAACGGCTCATCGCGCAATCGCAAGCGTTCAGCCAATGCCGCGACAATGATGTCTCCCGCGTGGTACTTGTACCCTCTCGCGAAATTCAGTGCCATACGCACTGCGGTGGGCCTAGGGTTCTCTAAAGTCAGAAATGCTTCAAACCCCTCATGTGCAGCGGCAGCTAGTTCTGTTCCTAACCATTCCGCAGTTCTTTCGTGCGCGACAACATCATCCCCAAGGTCTGAGAAACGTTTTAGGTAGGCCATTGCAGCCGGATGAATCCAACGCAATTCTCCAGCACGCATTTCTCCGATGTGCTCGGAAAACTCATTTCTGCCTCGCTCGAATCGTTCTCCTTGCTGTCTAGCGTGCTCTGCTACTCGCCTATCTTCTTGAATTTGCCACTTTGGGACAGCGGGGCTGGCAAGATTTGAAATACGAGTGCAGAGTTCGTGATCTTCGCCCGCCAACTGTATCGCCAACCGCCGAGTGTCTTCGCCTCGATCTTCATCATGACCAACAAGCGTCACAAGGCCCATCAAGAGTTCACCAGATACCTCGTCGGGGGTGAGACTAGAAAGAATGAAGATGATGTCGCTTTCATCCGGAACTAGCCCGGGATTCACCTCCCTGAGGTTTCTTTGTTGCCTCCAGAGCCGGTCCCCCGATCCTTCCAGAAGAACGCTTCGCTGAATTGAGCGTCTGACATCATCCATTGATCTAAGCTTTTCCGCGAGCACCTTTGAGTTTTGCCGATGCTGGGTGTTCCAGTCTTCAGCCGATTTCAGCCACGCCCAAAGTTTGGGCGCGCTTACATCCCCAGTTTCTAAACGCTGCAGGACAAGTGCATGAAGAGTATCAACTACATCATTGTATTCGAGATCGTAATCTCGCGGGAGAAGCTCCGTGAGGTTCGCCGAAAGAATGTCGAGCAAAAAATTTAATCGATCTGGAGAGATCGACTCAGGCAACCTTAGAAATTTGGCTACAAAGTTTGAGGTTTCTTCTTGTGGCCAAACGCAAATTGTGAGTCCGCCGAAAGCCAATAATACATCTACTACCTGCTGATCAGAAAATTGATCCAAACCGACCTCACACATAACTTCATATGCAATTCGCACGGAGGATTGGTCGGCTTTACCAACAAGTTCTTCGATTTTGGCAGGCCAGTCCGAAAAATCTGTTTTTTCTAGAGCGGTTGCAGCATGTCGTCGTATCACGAACATGTCCTGCTCGTCAGTCAGCAGGATAAGAAGAGTCTCCCGGTATGAGTGCGCCAATTCCGCGTTGGCAAGTTGTTCGATAAGCAACAACCGCAACGCAGAGGGGGCCTTACTATCAAGCATGACTCTGTCCGCTTCATCCCTCATCGCCCCAGAGACAAGCGAACTTGCCTTTGCGTTTCCTCCCCTCCAGAAGCTTGGATTACTGTGAGCCAATGCTTCGAGTGATCTGAAAAGTTCACCTGTTAGTTGCGGAGTGAGAGATTCCGCGTCCCCATATTCAAGAACACCCATAGGGTCTGCGGATACCACAGAACTTGCTAAATTGGGATCGCGAGCCAGCCGAGCATGAATCCCGCGTAAGTTGGTTGGAACTAGATCGTAGTCGTGAAACAATTTCAATAAACGTCGTCGCTTCATGGGCGTGTCAGCTTTTTCAGCAAGCCAATACGCACCAAGAAACTCACCTATTCGACGGTGCCAATATGAAAAACTATCGTTTTCCCCAGAAAACAGCCGCGTTCCTATCGCCTGTGTCAGGGCAATCGCGTTTGGCATCATGCCTCTTACAGCCCATTGAGAACGCTGCATAAGAATGCCTCGTCCCATCCAGCTCGCTTGAGTTTAATGCTGAGAGAGCCTTTGGATGTGTCGCGTC